>DVEB01000119.1 GCA_015295905.1 Synechococcales cyanobacterium M55_K2018_004 | reverse complement strand
GCGCTTTTCCAAGTAGTAGGCTTGCTGGCCCCGGTTCATAGAACCAACGTAGGTGGATGCTTCAGACTGACGAGCTTTGTTGGCTTGGTTGAGGAAGGAGGGCAGTGCAATGGCAGACAAAATGCCAATGATGATGATTACCACCAGCAGTTCAATCAGGGTGAAACCTTCGTCTTTCTTCTTCTGAACGAGGTGAGCCAGCAGTTTAGCTTTTAGTTCGGTTTTCATAGGGTTAAAGTCTCCTTGAGTTGCGGGATACTGGATTTCTAACTCCTGAGATTAACTTGCCCACCTCTGCGACACTTCATATCACCCCTGGTAAAAAATCTTTTGCGTTTGTAGTGAGTTTGCGCCGTTGAGACACCGTAGGGCTCGTGAACATTTTTCCGGAAGTCACGGAAATCAAGTCCTGTAGGCACTTTTTCTGGTGAAAGCCCGCTTTTCAATAATTTTTGTTTTCAGGAGGGGTGGTATTAATCAACACAAAGCCTTGCTTTTTTTCAGAGATAACACCTGTCCTAAGATTGCGGTAACGACTCAGCCTGTGCGCTAAGGTGCTGAGCCGCCCTCATCCTTCAAGCCCTGCTCCCAAGTCTGGGAGCGGCAGAGCCGGAGCAGAAGTTCCTCACCCATTTTGGCAGCGAGATTTAGATAACGTCAGTTCGGATTAAGAGGGTTTTAGGGCACCGCGCTAAAACCCTTGCTTTTCCGTGCGCGTCGCGCACGGAAAAGCAAGGGTTGCAGCTTATCCCGAATTCACGTGCTCATAATGTTGCAAAGAGAAGCCCCCGGCGTTTCTAAAACCACCGGGGGTTGACAGAATTACAATCACGCCACAGGCCAGCCCTAACGCTCGACTAGGACGTAGAGGAAGACTTCAAGTTTACTGAGCAAACTCTGGACGCTTGCTTGAGCATCTGCCAAGGTCAACGGCTGCAAGGTGATTGGATTGATTGGCAGCAGCGTTTGGTAACGCTCAACGAGGGCCTGGAAAGACTGTGGTCCGTCCCATAGGGGCAGCAAGACTGCAAGTTCCATCCGGTCTAACTCGACTTGTCCTAGAGCGGGTAGGTCGATGTATTTCGTGAAGTTGAAGGATTTCGACGCTTGAATACAACTCATTGCCTCCTCACGAATCGTTGATCTCCGCAGGAGGGGGTGCAGATGGGCGATCGCCCCTTGCCAGTCGCTCGATTCCCAGCCAGCCAGCGGCAGGGGCGCGTCCCCTTCAGCAGGGTGAGCGCACCAGAAGTCTAATAGTCGGTTGACGGGGTTCATTAACTCGTATAGGGTGAGGCGATCGCGAATGTCGGCCTCCATCAAACTCATGCCCCACAGCACCGGCAGGTTATCCGGTTCTTTAAACAGGTCGGCCACTTCCCAGTGCCGCCAGTTCACCATACTGACGAAATCTAAATTGGTTTGGTCTAACAGGTCAAACACCTGAGGAATGGAAAAGCCTTTATCCCCCAGCAGCAGATGATTTGACAGAAGCATCCCCTCAGACTCTGGCTTCTCATACTGCGGTCCCCACGTGTTGCTTTTAATCACAACGTCAGGCTTCAACGCCTTCATCGTTGCGGTGACGATCGCCAGTTCTTCTTCGCGGGGGTTCTGATCCATCAACCCAATCAAGCGGAAGAATTCCTGGGCATGGTAAAACACTTGTCGCTGTAGTTGACTGTGCAAGTTAGTGCGAATCAGTCCTGTTGGTTTCAGGACTGATTTCATCGCCTTCAACCCCTCAGCCGCATCCGGCAGCAGGTACAGCACCTCATCGCAGTTAATGTAGTCAAACTGCATGCCTAGCCGGGGTAGGTCTTCCACCAGCATGGCGTGAAACTCCACATTGTCAAATCCGTGAAACTCCAGCCGTTTTTGTGCTAGCTTGACCGATTCTTCTGACAGATCAATCCCGACAATACGAGCACCGGGGTTGGCTTCTGCCAGAATCAGCGACTTATAGCCTGAGCCACAACCAGCATCCAGAATGACAGCACCTTCTGTATCGAACACACGATGATGCCGCAGATAGTGGGAGGTTGTTAGGCAGTGGGTAAACAGCGAGTTGTAGTCTTCTTTGGGAGACTTGTCTAGGGGCACTCGCGGATAGGGTGCTTTATCAAATTGTTCGCGAATTTTGTCGAGAGATTCCATAGTGTGAAGGGGGGTGAGGGGGGTAAATGAGATGGGTAGGTGAGGGGAGGATGGGGGTTATTCGTAGAGGAGGATTTGGTGAGTCTCGAGGGGGGCCAGGATAGTTGTGAACTGGTGGGTGATGGCTGCTGCGGTCATTGGTTCGAGAGTGGTGGGGTCGAGCGGGTGGAGTTGACGGTAGCGTTCGACCAAGGTGGCGAAGGGCTGGGGAGATTCCCATAGGGGCAGCAGGCTGGCTGCAACCGTGCTTTCTATCACCAGCGGGGCGGTGTTGGGCAAGGGCAGGTGTTGGGTGAAGTCGAAGGGTGTGGCCATTGCATAGGACTGGGCGATCGCACTGCGCACCGCTTCGGTTTGCAGAACGGGGTGGAGGTGGATGCGCGTGGGGATGTCATGCTTGGCTGGGGGCGGCTCAGATGTGGGGTGAGTACACCAGAAGTCGAGGGTCCGGTGGATAGGGTTGAGCAGTTCGTAGAAACGGAGTTGCTGTTGGGGGGTGAAGCGGGAGAGATTTTTTTGCCAGAAGTCTGGAAGGGCGTCCGGGTTTTGGAACAGGCTGAGAAATTCCCACTGCTGCCAGTTCACCATGCTGACAAAGCGCAGGTCCGCTGCTTCTAGCATGGCAAACAGGTCGGGCAGGGTGTAGCCCTTGTCGTCAGCCAGTAAATAGTCCGACAGAACAGCAGTTGCTTTTTCCTCGTGGATTGGGTTCCAGGTCACTCTCTTAATAAAGGTGTTGTCCTTGAGCGACTGCATCGTCTCCCGCACCATCTCCACTTCCATCTCCTGGGGATTATCCATCAACCCCAGCATCCGAAAGATCTGTTGTGACTGGTAGTAGCCCCGCCGCTGATAGATGCTGTGCAGATTGGCTCGAATGTAGCCCCCCGGAGCCAGCACCGATTTCATTGTCTGGAGGGCGGCTACAGGGTCGGGCAGCAGGTAAAGCACCTCGTCACAATTGATATAGTCAAACTGCATCCCTAGCGAAGGCAGCGCTTCGATCGACAGCACCCGAAATTCGCCGGTGTCAAGGCCGTGATGCTGAAAGCGCTCCTGCGATCGCTGGATACTGGTTTCGCTAATGTCAATCCCCACAATGTGGGCACCGGGGTTGGCGATCGCCAGCGTCAGAGCTTTGTAGCCACTGCCACAGCCAATGTCGAGGATGCGCCGCCCCTGCGAGTCTTGAATGCGGCGGGTGTCGCGGTAGGCGGCGGTCAGCAGGCTGTGCTTAAGCAGCAGGTACGGAGAGTCTTGGGGCGACTGCTCCAGGGGCAATGGGGTGTCGAAACGGTCGAGTAAGGAAAGACTAGACATAGGCATGAGATGGGGCGGCAGGAGGACGCAGATTAATGGTCAGGATCAGGAGTGTCTGCTTTACCAGGGTTTCCTTCCCTCATCCCCCAGCCCCGTCTCCTACGCGGGGAGAGAGCGAGCCGGATTGGCTCTCTTTGCCGACATGGGAGAAGGCTGAGCGCCTGCGGCCTACAAGACAAGGGGCGAGGGCAGCAAAGGTGACCTGCTTCCTAACAGATTGAGTATGCCCAAATTTACGGTTGACTTTCACAAGGCGATCCCATGCAAAATGAGCGAGAGTGACCGAGAGCGACTAAAATAGTTTGAATGACCAGAATTCACCATAAAGGCTGAAAGTTTAGGTTGAAGATAGACACTGCGTCCAAACAACTGAATTGTCTGACATTTCCTGCATCGGTCGTCCGCCTTGAGAGTGGTCTCACCGTCATCCACCAGCAGACTCTCTCCCCCGTCGTTACGGTAGATGTGTGGGTCAAGGCAGGGGCGATTGCCGAGCCAGAACCCTGGATGGGTATGGCCCACTTCCTAGAGCACATGGTGTTTAAGGGAACAGAGCAACTCCCCCCCGGCTATTTCGATTATGTGATTGAGCACCACGGGGGTAGCACCAATGCCGCCACCAGCCACGACTACGCTCACTTCTTTATTAATACCGCCAGTTCCCACATCGCTACGACGCTGCCCTTCCTGGCAGAACTGCTGGTAAATGCGGCCATCCCTAGCGATGAGTTTGACCGCGAGCGGGATGTCGTCCTCGAAGAAATTCGCCAGTCGGAAGATGACCCCGATACGGTTGGGTTTCAAGCATTGATGGAAAATGTTTTTCAGCGGCATCCCTACGGCAAGCCTGTGCTGGGCAGACCAGAATTCCTGCTGGCAATGCAACCAGACGAGATGCGCCATTTTCACCACCACCACTACCAGCCAGAGAATATGACCGTGGTGGTGGTGGGTGATGTGGAAGAATCCTACACGCTCGATCTGGTTTCCGAACATTTCTCCACCTTTGCTCCCCGCCCCCACCTGCCGCGGTTTGAGCCGGAGGCCGAACCTCCAATTGTGGGTATTCGTCGGCAAGAACTGCAACTGCCCCGGCTCGAACTGGCCCGACTCATGCTGGCCTGGATTGGGCCTGGTGTAGATCAACTCCGCAGTGCTTTTGGTATGGATCTGCTCTCAGTGTTATTGGCGGGTGGACGCTCTTCCCGCCTAGTGCGCGAACTGCGGGAAGAACGCCAGCTTGTGCAGGATATTAGCAGCAGCTTCTCTCTGCAACGCGACTCCAGCATCTTCACCATCACCGCCTGGTTAGACCCCAAACACTTGGGAGCCGTGGAAGCCATTATTGGCGATCGCATCTCCGAACTGATCACCATCCCCATTCCTATAGCCGAACTCAAGCGCGTCCAACGCTTGCTTAGCAACGACTTTGCCTTCTCCACCGAAACCCCTAGCCAGCTTGCCGGACTCTACGGCTATTACGCCACCATCGCCCATCCGGAACTGGCTATCACCTATCCCTACTACATCCAGAGCTTCCAACCAGAAGAATTGCAGCACCTCGCTAGTCAGTATCTTTCGCCCTATCACTATGCTGTGACTGTGATGAAACCATCGGATGAGTGAGGGAGTGATAGGTGGTGGCCGTCACCTAGCGTGGGAATTTGATGTGCAGCCAATCCCTAAGCTATTGTTGAGAGCCATGTCATCTGATAGTCTCTGCAACTTCTGATCTAGTCTCTGCAACTTCTGATCTCAAAGTGAAGTTCAGGTCGTGTGAACCATTCCCACTCCCCTCACCCATTTCACCTCCCTCAGCCATTTCACTGACCTCACCCCACCCGCCCATGCCCCTCCCCTCGACCCTCTCCTCTAGTCTCACCGTTCAACGCCAGGTTCTCAGCAACGGGATTGTTGTCCTAACGACTGAAAATTATGCCGCAGATATCATTGCAGCTCGTATTTTTCTGCGGGTAGGTGGACGCTACGAAACTCCTCAGCAAGCCGGCATTGCTCACCTGCTGACCTCGGTGTTGACCAAAGGAACGGAACGGTTGTCGTCGATGGAAATTGCCGAGCGAGTCGAGTCGGTGGGGGCCAGTCTAAGTACTGATGCTTCCCCCGACTATTGTTTGCTCAGCCTCAAAACAGTCTCCCAAGACTTTGCTGAAATGCTGGCGCTGGGCGCTGAGTTGTTGCGATCGCCCTCCTTTCCCGAATCTGAGATTGAACTGGAACGCCGCCTCACCATCCAGGGCATCCGCTCCAGCCAGGAACAACCGTTTGCGATCGCCCAGAAACAACTGCGACAGGCTATGTATGGCAACCATCCCTACGCCATGTCGAGCTTGGGCACCGAGGAAACTGTGGCCCAACTCAGCCGAGATGACTTGGTGCAGTTTCACCGCACCTACTTCCGGCCTGACAATGTGGTGATCAGCGTGACGGGACACATTTCTCCAGAGGATGCGATCGCTCTAGTTGAAGAAACCTTTGGCGACTGGCTAGCTCCCGCTGAGCTGCTGCCCATCCTCAAGCTGCCCCCCATCACCACTACCCCCCAAACCCTGAAGCAAGCCCAGGAGACGCAGCAGGCGATTGTGATGTTGGGCTACCTGACACCAGCCGTGCAACATGCTGACTATATGCCCCTAAAACTGCTGGCCACTTACCTGGGCAGTGGCCTCTCTAGTCGCCTGTTTGTGGAATTGCGTGAGAAGCAAGGCTTGGCCTACGAGGTCTCGGCCTTCTATCCGACGCGCCTCGACCCGGCCCAGTTTGTGGCCTATATGGGCACTGCTCCTGGTAATGTGGCGATCGCCCTCAACGGCCTGCGCTACGAACTAGATCGACTAGCAACGCATCGGCTCAGCGAGGATGAACTGCAAGCCGCTAAAAATAAACTCCTAGGTCAATATGCCCTAGGCAAACAGACCAACGCCCAGATCGCCCAGATCTATGGCTGGTATGAAACGTTGGGTCTGGGGATTGACTTCGATCAGCGCTTTCAACAGGAGATTAGTGCTGTCACTGCCGAAACCGCCCAGATTGTCGCCCAACGCTACTTTGGAGACCCCTTTGTATCAATGGTTGGCCCTGCAGAGGCAATTGGTAAATCGGTCTGAGGCGCTACACGCATAGACTAACGTCAGTTCGGGTTAAGCGGGTTTTGGGTCACCGCGCCGGGCGCG
>DVEB01000356.1 GCA_015295905.1 Synechococcales cyanobacterium M55_K2018_004 | reverse complement strand
GGGCCATGACCAGCATGTCACGAGTGGGGCCGCCGCCATGATCACCCACACCAATCAGCCAAAGGGCATGGGGAATGCTGGTCTTGCGCTCGAACTGACTGGCATAGCGCACCATTTTGAGGGGGTCGATGCCTTCGCCAATGGGGGCAGAGTGGAGGCTAAAGATTTCCGTCTGGTCGGGCGATCGCCACCAGAAAGCCTCATGGGGGAACTCGGTGGTGTCGTTCCAGCGCAGTTTTTGGGTGACGAAGTAATCAATGCCGCCCTGTTTCAGCAGTTGGGGAAGTTGCCAGGGAAAGCCAAAGGTATCTGGCAACCAAGCAATGCGACTGGGACGCCCAAATTTCTCCTGAACGTAGCGCTGACCGTAGAGAATCTGACGAGCGATCGACTCCACGGAGACGACGTTGAGTTCTGGTTCTACCCATAGGCCAGCAGCAATTTCCCACCAGCCCTGCTGCACCTGCTCCTGGATCTCGGCAAACAAGGTCGGGCGGTTTTCCTCCAGCCAGGCAAACAGCGCCGGGGAGGAGTGGCAGAAAGTGAGTTCGGGGAAGTCTTTTTGCAGGTTGAGAACGGAGCGAAAGGTGCGTTCCGCAACATCCCAGGTGTCATCCACGGTCCACAGCCATGCTAGGTCGAGGTGGGCATGTCCTAGAAGCGAAATTTTGCGCTGTTTAATCCAGTCTCCCCAAGGCTGGAGTTGTTGCCGCAGCGTGGCGATCGCTCGATCAAATGCCGCTCGATCGCTGACCATCTGCCAGGGAATCGTGGCGATCGCCTGCGCCAGTTCGCCCAATTGCTCCGGTGCAAACGCTTCGACGTAGTGCTGCACCACTGCCAGTTCATCGGCCACGAACCCCGGTTCTGGGCAGGGTTCCAAGCAGTGCTGGGGCCGTTCGTAGAGAAGAAGCGATCGCACCAACGCCCCCTGGTCGTGTCCTGGACTGACTAACCGCAGTGCCACGGCAATTTCTTCCCCCGGCTCAACAGATTCCCGCAACAAAATCCGTGCCGAACTGTCAAATAGGTCGCCCTCCTGCACCAACTGTCCATCTACGAAAACCTGGGCAAACTCAGCCCACCAGGTAAGCACCAATCGCAGTGTCAGCCCTGCCAGCGGATATCCGGCGAGATCTGTCGGGACTTGGATCGTTTGCCCCAGCCACAGCACCCGTCGCCCCTTCTGCCAAGCAAGGTGCTGACGCTCGTTAAGCGGATAGTGTTGCCAGGACTGCCATGCTTGGGTTGCCAGCACTTTGAGCGGCGGTTCATCGGCTTCCAGGCCACGCCAGTGGGCCTGGATCTCTGTTTGGCTAAGGCGACGGAGATCAGCCATGCTTACCGCTAGGACGGCGGCGGGATCTGTGGGGACGGTCATGAATTCTGTAAGATGAGGGCAGTATGGGGGCTTTCTGTCCTGACTCTACACCAGCCCCGGCCTACTTTTTCCCTGGTCTGCTATGCCATCTGCGCCCTTCCAGAGCCGTGTGTTTCGCTACCTATCGCAGCAACGCCTGCGCCTGCGAGATCAGCTGCAGGTTCTCTGGCGACAGGCAAAAATCACTGCCACCTGGAGTGCCCAGGTGCTTCTCTATCCCATCTACGCCGCTGCCCAGGGAACTCGCCTGCTCGCCCAGCAGGTAGGCCGCACTGCCCAGCACGTATTTCCGGGGTTGGGGGCGGGCGATCGCATTGCCCCCCCCCCTGCAATTTTGCCCACGGACACGCCGATCCACAATACGTTGCAGGGCATCCTGGACTGGGCAACAAGCAACGATAGTCTGGCGGTGCTGGCGCAGGGAAAGCCAGCGGTCAAGCTTGAGCAACCCCGGTTGGGGCGGTTGTGGGGCTGGTTGTCGGGATGGCGCGATCGCCCCCCGCAGAAAACCTCATCTCCTGCTGCCCTGGCGCCCCGTCAGGCTGCCGCGCTACAAACAGTTGGCACTCCCGACCTCCAACTTGCCCCCGTGGATTTGCAGCAAGTCTCCCCTGTGCTTGTGCCTGCGATCGCCTCTCTGCAAGGAATTGCCTCTTGTCTGATCAAGCGTTCGCTGGTGCTGGTGGGCAGGGGGAATGTGATTTACGATGTGCTGTCGCTGGAGCAGCAGGCCGCCCTGCAACATCGGATGAGTTGGGAAATGGCAACATACTGGCGCGATCGGCGTCAGCAGGTCCTTGCCAGCATCACTGCTCGCACCCGCCGCTTCCTGCCTGCATCCGAGACAGCGCAAAGGAACCTGCTCCCCCCCGTGCGGGCATTTCTGAGGCTGATGGACTGGATGCAACAGGGGCCAGTGGCGATCGCCACTAACCTTTTCCAAGAAGCGACGCTGGCCCTCTACTTTGGCGACCTGACGCCTGAAACGCTGGCTGGGGACCAGGGGGATGCCCCACTGTTTTCATTCGAGTCCCTGGCAATTGCCCCCAGCCAAGCACTCCCTCTACACCCCACCCCAACAGGGACAGAGCGCTCCACCCCTACATTACTTACCGCCCAGTCGCAGCGGGGCCGCAGCCCGATGGTGCAGACCCCTCCCAGGGGCTTGGTGAATCCCTTCGACGATCCGGAGCTTCTGACGACGGTCACGCTTGCGGGGCAGCGCATCAGCGGCACTCCCCCGCAGGCGCGTCCCCCAGCAGGCACTGCCGCAGAGCTGACGGTAGCCAATGCCACTCCCTCCGCTCAAACGGCTCCTCTGCCCCCCCCTGCGCCCTATATTGAAACCAATGCCACCCTCATCGGCTACGAGCAACACCCACTTGAACGCCTGCTGAAATGGCTCGACGCTGGGATGTTGTGGCTAGAAAAACACTGGGACCTGTTCTGGAAATGGATGATGGGTCGTCGTCGTTAACGTCAGTGCTGATTAAGCGGGTTTTAGGGCACAGCGCACGGCACGGTGCCCTAAAACTCTTGATGTTCCGGGCGCGACGCGCCCGGAACATCAAGGATTTCAGCCTATTCGGAATTCACGTATCGTTAGAAGCCAGGCTAAGACTTCTAGCGTGCATGGTTGCACGGCACGGCTGCACAACCATGCACGTGCTCAAGCAAGCCCGTATGCAGAAGCGTATTGCCTTCAGGGGAGGGTTTGCCTGCTGGCTTCCTGTTAAGATCTCCCTGGAGCGAATGTGGGAAGTTGAGCATGGAACCAAATCAAGTAAATTGCAAAGTCGATTGTGTGAATGGCTGTATCCTGGGCGATCGCTGCCCCAATCTGGAATACAAAGCCCAGGCTGCTCAGTTCATCGCAAAGACGTCTCTGGACGATATGCTGGCGATCGCCGAAGAAGCACTCCGCAAAAAAATGACCCAGCCAACGCAGTGGGTGTTTCCGGACGATGGCATCAAGCCTGGAGAATAATGCGCTCGCTCGTAAGGGAAGCGGCATGGTTGAGCGTTGTAGGAGTTTGCACTCTTTTGCACTCTAACTCTCTTGCACTCCGTAGGTGCAAGCTCCCGCAACATCGAACGGTCAAAAAAGAATTGCTGGAATTGAGAACAAGGACTTGACAACCACGAGCGAATCCTCCAATTTAACCGCAACTCCATAGATATCAATGCTACGATTGCGACAGTAAGGAAAAAAAGAGGACACGAAAGGACAACTCGCTACATGGTTGGTGAAATTACGAAGTCGATATCCTTTGACGGACGGGACATTCGGCTTAAGATTGGACTGCTGGCACCCCAGGCAGGTGGGGCAGTCTTAATGGAGTCCGAAAATACGGCAGTGTTTGTGACGGCAACGCGAGCCGCAGCACGAGAAGGAATCGATTTTCTGCCTTTGCTGGTTGATTACGAAGAACGCCTCTACGCCGCGGGGAGAATTCCTGGCGGCTTTTTGCGTAGAGAGGGGCGTCCACCTGAGAAAGCGACGCTGATTAGTCGATTGATCGATCGCCCAATGCGGCCCTTGTTCCCCAGTTGGTTGCGTGACGATATCCAGATTGTCGCAACAACAATGTCGATGGACGAGCGAGTTCCCCCCGATGTTCTGGCAGTGACAGGAGCTTCAATCGCCACATTGTTGGCCAAGATTCCCTTCAATGGGCCAATGGCAGCAGTGCGGGTGGGTTTGGTTGGTGATGACTTTATCATTAACCCCACCTATCAAGAGATTGAGGACGGCGATCTTGACCTTGTGGTGGCTGGCTCTCCCGATGGGGTGATCATGGTTGAAGCAGGAGCCAATCAACTGCCTGAGCAAGACATGATCGAGGCGATCGACTTTGGTTACGAAGCCGTCCGCGATCTGATCCAGGCCCAGCGCGATCTGATGGCCGAACTGGGCATCGAAATTGTCCATGAAGACCCGCCCGTTGTGGACTCCTCGCTCGAAGACTTCATTACCGAACAATCGAAGGCCGCCATCAAGGAAATCCTCACTCACTTCGAGTACACCAAAACCGAGCGGGATGCCAAGCTGGATGAAGTCAAGGAATCGGTGGCAGCGGCGATCGCTGCCCTCCCCGAAGACGATCCATTGCGGGTTGCCGCCGAGGCTGATCCCAAAGCCCTGCCCACCGTCTTTAAGAACGTCACCAAGAAACTGATGCGTCGTCAGATCATCGAAGATGGGGTGCGGGTGGACGGTCGTAAGCTCAACGAAGTCCGTCCGATCTTCTGCAAAACAGGCATTCTGCCGCCGCGCGTCCACGGTAGCGCACTGTTCCAACGCGAACTCACCCAAGTGCTCTCGGTGGTAACGTTGGGGACTCCTGGTGAAGCGCAGGAGTTGGATGACCTCCACCCCGACGAAGAAAAGCGGTATATGCACCATTACAATATGCCGCCCTACTCTGTGGGAGAAACTAGACCGTTGCGATCGCCCGGTCGTCGTGAAGTTGGTCATGGTGCCCTAGCAGAACGAGCACTGGTGCCAGTGTTGCCTCCCAAGGACGAATTCCCCTACGTCATTCGGGTGGTTTCGGAGGTGCTGTCCTCCAATGGCTCCACCTCGATGGGGTCAGTCTGTGGCTCCACGCTGTCCCTTATGGATGCAGGGGTGCCCATCAGCAAACCTGTCAGCGGCGCCGCCATGGGCCTGATCAAGGAAGGAGATGAGGTACGCATCCTGACGGATATTCAGGGAATTGAAGACTTCCTGGGCGACATGGACTTTAAAGTTGCGGGTACCGACAGCGGCATCACCGCTCTGCAAATGGACATGAAGATCACGGGGCTGCCCATTGCAGTGATTGCCGATGCCATTAATCAGGCAAAAGAGGCGCGCCTCCACATCCTTGATAAGATGCTGGCAACGATCGACAAGCCGCGTACTGAGCTATCACCCTTTGCCCCACGCCTGCTGACTATTCGGATTGACCCCGACCTGATTGGTATGGTGATTGGTCCCGGTGGGAAAACGATTAAGAGCATCACCGAGCAGACGGGAGCCAAGGTCGATATTGAAGATGACGGAACTGTCACCATCTCTGCAATCGAGGGCGAAAAAGCGAAAGCTGCCCGTGCCATTATCGAAGGGATGACCCGCAAACTGAGCGCCGGCGATGTCTATGTGGGCAAGGTAACACGCATTATTCCGATTGGAGCCTTTGTAGAATTCCTCCCGGGCAAAGAAGGGATGATTCACATCTCGCAACTAGCCGACTATCGCGTGGGCAAGGTGGAGGATGAGGTTTCTGTCGGTGATGAAGTGATCGTTAAAGTGCGTGAGATTGATGGGCGTGGACGGATTAACCTGACGCGCCTAGGCATCCACCCCGACGAGGCTGCCGCAGCGCGTGAGGCTGCTTCTCGCTAAGGCTCGTTTGTATGTACTATGACGACCTGAGCACGAGCGTCAGTTCGGGTTAAGCGGGTGTTGGGGCACCGCGCCGGGCGTGGTGCCCCAACACCTTTACTTTTCCGTGCGCGACGCGCACGGAAAAGTAAGGGGTTCAGCTTATCCCGAATTCCTGTTAACCAGGACGTTGGCGAACTTGCGCCTCAGCCGCCTAGAGCATCAGCAGTGCGGCAACTGCCATAGTGATCAAAATTGCGTTATACACCGCATGGTCTTGGGTGCTGGCAGTCAGGCCGGCCTCTTGGGCAGCCGCTGCATCACGAGTGCGTTTGAAGTGGCGATCGCGCACAAATTTGTAGCGACAGGCAAACAGAAAACCAGGCAGGATTAGCACCAAGCCACCCACAATGGGGATGCCTGCCAGCAGATGCACCAGGCCAAATTGAGTGGAGCGGACAGCGATCTGTCTCCAAGTATTCGCTCCTTTGCGGAAGATTCGTTCTTCCAAGCGTGCCCAGAAGGGAATCCCAAACATCAGCAAGGCCCAGAACAGCAGGATCAGCGCCGTCGCAGAGCTGAGGCCAACACTGGCAGCCGTTTCTACCGGCGGGGGAGGGGCAGCCAGTGACGTGACTGACGGCGAGGTGAGCATTTCGGAGGAGGGCAGGGGGGCACTGGCGGTGCTTTTTTCAATCAGGTGAAAGGGCTGGAAGATAACGTTTCCCGGTTGCCCAAACACCCAGTTGGCCCAGCCCCAGCGCATAAAAGGGGGAGCAATGCTGTCGGCGATCGTATAGGTGGTGAGTGTTACCAGCACCGTGGCGAAGGCGCGTAGGTAGGTGAGCGGCGAGGTGCAATACGTCTGCCAAACAAAACTGAGGCGATCGCGGTGTTTCCATACATCCGCTGCCACAAGGGCAACGATTCCGACTGACAATAGCCAAGGCAACCCAGCGCGTAGCGCATCGGCCCAGCCTCCCTGCCCATAGCGCAATAATGTGATCGCCCCCAGCAGTCCCAAGAAACGCCACTTCAGGCCCCCAAGAACCGTCCCAACGTTCGCCAGCAGCGATCGCCGAGACTCCCGCTGGGTTAATTGCTGGCTCAACTGTCCTGTCATCACCAGGCTAATGAGGCGGGCCAAGGCAGCAGGGTAGGAGCGGGGTTGAATGGCCAGTGCCCGGTCACAACTGGCGATCGCCTCCTGGTAGCGCCCCAGCCGCATGAGGGCAAAGCCCCGGTAGGCCAAGGCACTACCGTGCCAGGCTAATGGGCGTTGAGCACCCCGATCAAGGGCGGCATCAAAACTGGCGATCGCCTCCCCCCATCGCCCCAGGCGCGTCAGCACAATCCCCCGATTGCAGCGGGCCCGATCAAAGTCCGGGTTGAGTGCCAAGGCTTTTTCAAAGTAGCTGAGGGCGGCTTGGTTACGGCCTGAGACCGACAGGACTACACCCATGCCATGCCATGCCTCTGCTGCCGTGGGGTAACGGTCTAACGCCTGCTGGCACATTTTTTTAGCCGCACGCTTCTGTCCTAACACTGCCAGCACACCGCCCTTACCTGTGAGGGCTTGCAAATCGTCGGGGGCGATCGCCAACCCTTGGTCATAACACCTAAGCGCTTGCCGATACTGCCCCAACCCCCGGTAGGCGTGACCTTGTTCAATCCACAGGTCAGCAGGGGGCTGGGGAGACAGGTCGATGGCCTGCTGGTAATAGGCAATCGCGCCCTTTAGGTCTCCCTGTTGTACCAGCAGATTTCCCAGTCGGTAGCAGAGTTGGAACCGATCGCCCGTCGATAGGTTCTGGCGACGCAACTGCTGCTGACACTGCTCCAGCGAGAGCGATCGCCATGAAGAATATTTGAAGCCAAGCAGATCGTCTGGGGTCATGCGGTGGAGAAGGTACACACTTACACTAGAATGCCCTTTGGGACACGCTCACAGCAATGGCGTTTGCAGCGATCGCATTGCCCCAGTACTTCAGAACTACTTTAGAGGAGACTAACACCATGACTGCAGGGCCAGATCCAGTCAAAATCATGAAGCAAGAAGTCGGGCGAGCCGCTGCTGCCCGCGTTCAGTCCGGACAAATTGTTGGGCTGGGAACCGGATCAACCACTGCCTTCGCGATCCAGTTTTTGGGCGATCGCCTCAAGTCGGGTGAACTCAAAGATGTGCTGGGCATTCCCACCTCCTTCCAGGCATCGGTACTGGCCAAGCAACATGGTATCCCCCTGATTACCCTAGATGATACTGACCACATCGATATTGCGATCGACGGTGCCGACGAAGTAGACCCTGATAAGAACCTGATTAAAGGCGGCGGTGCAGCCCACACCCGCGAGAAGATTGTTGATTCCCTCGCGGATCAGTTCATTGTCGTCGTAGATAGCACCAAAATTGTCGATGCGCTGGGGGCGTTTCCTCTGCCCGTAGAGGTGTTGCCAATGGCAGTTGCTCCAGTCACTCGTGCCCTTGAGAAACTCGGTGGCAAAGCTGAACTGCGGATGGGAATCAGGAAAGATGGCCCGGTGATCACCGACCAGGGAAATATGGTACTAGATGTCAAGTTTGACCGCATTGACAACCCCGCAGAACTGGAAAAGACCATCAACAACATTCCCGGTGTGTTGGAGAATGGTCTGTTTGTTGGAGTTGCCAACGTTATTTTGGTCGGCGAAATCCAAGACGGACAACCCTCAATTCGGGAGTTTTAGGCAGCTAGAGCGCATTTACTAGACTGTGGCCGAATTGAAACACTGATTGTTGACACAACGAAGAAGTCCAGGAAGTTTGCACCGTAAGCTTCTTAGACTTCTCTGCACAAGTTAGGCCAAATCCCAAGGGCAGGGAGGTACATGGCATCTCCCCACCCTCTATTTGCCCTCTATTTGATAAGGTAACGTCAGTTCTGGTTAAGTGGGGTTTGGGTCACCGCGCCGGGCGCAGTAACCCAAACCCCTTGCTTTAATTCAATAGGCGCTCTTCTTTCGGGGGCAGCATGCTATCGTTAAAGACTTCTGCTGCAGTAGGAGTCTTGGTCAAGCCGAACCCTTCCACCACCTGAGCAATAGTCTTCTCCAGCCGCACCGTGTCAACACCACCCACACCGTTGGCCTGCACCTCGGGGCTGACCATCAGCGTATCCAACGCTAATTGGAGCCGTTGCCGTTCTAGTGCCTCGTCAAAGACTCCCCCCTCAGCATACTGAGCCACTGTTGCAAAGGCGGCATCAGGGTTCTGAATCGTCTCCTTGAGGCCACGCAGGTAGGCTTGCACAAACCCCCGCACCACCTCTGGCTTTTCTTCCAGGAAGGCGCGACGAACAATCAGGGCATTGCCGTATAACTCCAGGCCAAAGTTGTTGTAATAAAAAACATTCAGCTTATCGGGAGGATGCCCCATTTTCCCCAAGGGTGGAATGCAGGAGGTGGAGAAGCAGGAAATCCCATCGAATTCGCCCTTGCTCAACAGCGTTTCCCGCAGCTTAGGATCCACGTTTGTCCAGGTGACCTTGTTGGGGTCAATCCCCGTCACGCTGGCAAACACAGGAAAAAGCCGACGAGCACCATCACCTGCTGGGGCAGCCAGCGTTTTACCTTCCAGACCCTTGGGGTCAGTGATGCCCGTTTCTGCCAAAGAAACGATCGCCAGGGGCGACTTATTGAACTTAATGGCAACTGCCACTAGCTGGTTGTCAGGGTTCTTTTCGTTAAACTCCATCATGGCGTAGATGTCACCTTCGCCAATGTCGTACTGTCCGGCGGCGACCTTCGAGATGGAATCGGCAGAACCAAAGCCCCGCTCAATGGTGACATCTAGCCCTGCTTCTTTGAAATATCCCTTGGCAAGGGCCTGGGTCAGCCCTGCATCTAGCCCCTGCAACATCCAAGACAAGGTGAACTTGACGGGCGTGAGAGTCGCAGATTCGCTAGCGGCTGGACTCTCCGCAGTCGTTGCAGACGGTTCCGTAGCCTGGGGAGTGGAGGTACAGCCTGCTCCCACAAGGCTGATTGTGAAGGCGAGCAAGGCCGCACCCAGAGAACGTCTGAGGAAGAACTGAGCCATCTTAGATTCGGTTTTCTTTATGAATTATTTAGAGATCATTAAAAATGACCTACCTTTGAAAAAAAGTGTTATTGGTTACGTTTTCCCAATCAGCCGTCTCGCAAGCTATGCATGCGATCGCCCCGCATCTAGCGCACCCAGTGGACGGTCCGCTGCTCAACCGCCACACAGATGCCATACAAGACCATACCCATAATCGCAAGGACGATTAAGCAGAGAAACGCCAAGGGAATATCAAAGGTTGAACTGGCACTCACAATCAGGTAGCCCAGTCCCTTGTTAGAAGCAACCGTTTCGGAAATAACGGAACCGATAAATGCCTGGGAGATGGCAATCTTTAGGGAAGCAAACAGGTAGGGCAAGGAATGGGGAAAGCCCACCTTTTGGAAGATCTCTACCTTAGTAGCCCCGAGGGCCTTGAGCACATCTTGCATTTCTAGCTCAACAGTTGCCAATCCTAGGGCAACATTGACCGCAATGGTAAAAAAAGCCAGCAGAAAAGCAGTGAGCACCGCAGGGATGGTGCCAATGCCAAACCAGATCGCTAACAGGGGCACCAGTGCCACCTTGGGAATCGTATTGAAGCCGACTAGCAGGGGATAAAGCGTGGTGTAGGCAACTTTAGAGTAACCAATCAGGAAGCCCAGCAAGAGACCGGTGACAAGGGCGATCGCAAACCCCATCAGCGTATTGCTCAGCGTTACCCAGGAGTTTTGGATCACGACCCCACTCCAGGCACTCCAGGCCGCTAAGATTGCCGAGGGTGCTGGCAGCACGAATTCAGGAATCTTAAACAATCGCACAACCAGCTCCCACAAAACCAGGAGAACAACTGTGGCAGCGATTGGCAAAACATAGTTTGCAGACTTAGATTTGAGGAATTTTTCCATCGTTAGCAGGCAGAAGAGAATTTCGTCGAGTTGCCGTCTTGCTGTTGCTTTGTGATACCACCTCCGTCGGTGGCTGCTACGTTACAGACGGATTCTGTATTAACGTGAATTCCGGATCAGCTGAAACCCCTAATTTCCGTGCGCGACGTGCACGGAAATTAGACCCTTTGGGGCACCGCGCCGGGCGCCGTGCCCCAAAGCCCGCTTCACCAAAACTGACGTTGCATTAGTTCCGGTGAATGTGTTTACGTAGCTCGGTAAAGAGATGATGAAACTCATCTGTAAAACACATCTCCAGCGTGCGGGGTCGGGGCAGATTGACCTTCAATTCAAGGGCAATGTTACTAGGGCGGGGACTGAGGACGTAAATCACATCCGACAGGAACAAGGCTTCCCGCAGGTCGTGGGTCACCAGCATGGCAGTACACTTGGTCTGCTGCCAGAGGGCTTGCAGCATTTCCCACATTTCCTCGCGAGTGAAGGCATCCAGTGCCCCGAAGGGTTCATCAAGCAGCAACACTTCTGGCTGGTGGATCAGAGCACGACAGAGGGAGGCGCGTTGTCTCATTCCACCCGACAGTTGCCATGGGTAGTGCTTCTGAAAGTTAGCCAAGCCCACTGTTCTCAGCAAATCTTGAGCTGCTTTGGTGTAGCGATCGCGCTTCTCCTGAAACTGACGCTTGTGGGGCTGCACCACTTCCAGCGGCAACAACACATTCTGAAGCGTATTGCGCCAGGGCAGCAGAACAGGGTTTTGAAAGGCAATGCCTACACTTTTGAGGGGGCCACGGATCGGTTGTCCCTGAAAGTAGACTGTCCCCTTTTCGACGGGGAGCAGCCCAGAAACCATCCGCAGCAGAGTCGTTTTGCCGCAGCCACTAGGGCCAACTAACGAAACAAATTGCGATCGCCCCACTGCAAAAGAAATGCGATCGAGGATAGTCATCCGTCGCCCATGCATTTCATATTCCAGCGAAACCTCTTGAAATTCGAGGATAGGCATCCTCTGATCTGCTGCCTGCCCGGTGGGTGCAAGTTGGGAGTCCAGCATGACAACGCTGATGTTTTTGTAAGGATTGTTAATCGCTGATCCTACGGAAGATCAAGCAGCGGTATTGTACTAGCGGCTACAGATTGATGCTGAGACTAGCCCTTGTCAAATGATCATCCCCATGATCAAATAATGAGAACACTAAGAACACTAATAACGTGAGTTCCGGATCAGCTGAAATCCTCGATTTTTCGTGCGCAGCGCCCACAGAAAATTGAGGGGGTTGGGTCACCGCGCGGTGCATCGTGCTCCACCCTCCTCTGAACCAGAACTGACGTCAATACCCCCCTCAACCGTAGACGTTGCTCAGTCTAGACATGAATGTTTGGGATAAAGCAGATCCTGCAACTTCACCGATTAAGCAGGTTGCAGCAGCGCACAGCACCACTGCAACCCGCACCATTGCTGGGAGCACGCCGCACTCCTAGCAATGGCAAAAGGGCAATAGCAAAAGGTTCGAGATAAAGCTTCGATGGGGATAGCAAAAAGATCCGGATTTTGAGAGTTTATTTGCGAAACTTCCCAACAATCCCCGCGTCAGTAGTTGCATGAAATTGGAAAAGACTTGACGAATCGGGGGAACTACCAGCCGCATGATTTTTGACACAGAGACCTTCTATGAAAACTGTACGTTCGTTATTTCTCGGCACTCTGGCAGCCCTAAGCGTGGGAGCTGGTGGAAGTTTTCTAGCACAGCCCGCTAGTGCTACCCTGTTTGACCAGGCTGAAGTGGATCAAAGTCGGTTTGTGGCGATCGCCTCCCCCGTAGCTGGAGGCAGTTTGTATCGTCTCATCATTCTCGAACAAATTAGTAATAGCCGCGCCTGCTGGAGAGAATCAGGCAACGTTGTTGAGCCACTCTTGCTATCGTTTGATTTCACCGGAATTTGCGGTCGCAACCCTGACAGCAATGGCTATTCTGTCCGGGTAGCAGGACAAGATCTGGGCTTGCAGTACAGTCTGCGTATCCGGCGCAGTGGAAGCAATCTAGTTCTCTACGCAGAACCGATGAACCGCAGCCGTGGCCCCGCCCTAGAAATTGGCCGCGCCTCAACCATTGCCGATGGCCCAGTCCGAGTGAATTTGAATCCAGGTTGGCGGTTCACCAAGCGCGTATTCAATGGCCAACAATTGGGCCACATCTATCTCACAAATGACCAACCACTCAACACATTAATTGCCGCCGCGAGTCGTCCTACCGCCCCCCTCTGGCGTGACGATGATCTCCCCCCCGTCTCTGCCCGACCACCCGGCCCCCTACCACGCAGTGCCAACTCTGGTCGCTCTATTGAAATTCCAGTTCCCGCACCGGATACCAATGGTTCCTGGAATTCTGCCTCAAATGGAACTTGGAACTCTAACGGTAACTGGAATTCCAACAATAGCTGGAACTCCAACGAGAGCCGCAGCAATGAAACGCCCGTTCCGATACGGCCTGTAGTGCGCGGCGATGGCGTGGCTTTGCCCCCCCCCCCCCGCACCAATCGTCCTGATCAAGTCGGGGTCTTGCCCGTTCCGTCGATGCCGCCCACTCCTCGGGGGCAAACTCCGCCTGGAATGCCCAGTGTCTCAGTCAACCGCACCCCCAATTTTGGCAGTAGCTCGAGTAGTCCGTGGTCAAGCGGTACCGGGCCGACTACTCCTACCCAATTGGCTTCTCAGTTGGGCTTCAGCTATCGGGTGATTGTGCCCAGTACTGCGCCAGATGTGCAGTCACGCTTGTTGAGTGTGGCTCCCGATGCATTCCGCACCATTATTGATGGCCAAGTGGTGATGCAGGCTGGATTGTTCCGTCAACTGTCGGATGCTCAAGCATTTCAAGCTACCCTGACGAGTCAAAACCTGCCTGCTCGCGTGGTTCCCGTAAATCGGTAATAGCAATTCTCAGGATAAAAATTAGACGCGAGGTGGTTGCATCCGCAGGGTATAACCATCTCGCGTCTAGAGTAGTTTTAACGTGAATTCGGGATAAGCTGACACCCTTGCTGTTCCGTGCGCGACGCGCACGGAACAGCAAGGGTGTTGGGGCACCGCGCCGGACGCGGTGCCCCAACACCCGCTTAACCCGAACTGACGTTAGTTTTAGCCTGCCACGGGTGGGCTAAAACTACTCTAGAAGTCCCAAACTCTAGACGTCCAAACTGAGCATTGCTGCATTGGTATAGTGCTACGCGCATAAGAATCGAGTTGACGCTGAGAGTCGTATGATGCTCAACCCAAAATTGACCTCAAAGCAGCAATGCCTTTGAAGATAAGACCTGGGTCGTGATGCAGTCGTTGTGCGGCTGTGGGTATTCGCCGTTGCAGGTGGTGGTGCAGCCAATGGCCATCCCCACCAGTAAAGGCGATCGCCCCTTCACTCCAGGTCTCCAACCAGTCCACCACAAACTCCTGCACTCCCGCCAAGAGGGAATACATCACACCACTCTGCATAGCCTCAGGGGTGTTGGTGGCCCAGCGAGGGGGCAAAGCTTGAGAGAGCGCTAGGGGAACTTCCGGCAAGGCAGCAGTTTGTTGAGCCAGCGATCGCAGTTGTAGCCACACCCCTGGCAAAATGGCCCCACCCACGATGCGCTGCTGCTCGTCAGCCGCAGTCAAGGTGAGGGCCGTGCCGCCATCGATCACCAGCACCGGAAAGCCGTAGGTCTGACCGGCTCCCCAGAGCGCTAGGGAGCGATCGATGCCTAGCGTTGCGTACTGATTGGCCAGGGGAATTTGATCTCGCGTGATCAGGTGCGTGGCAGGATAGCGCTGCCAGAGTGGAACCTGCTGAGGTACAACGGAGGCCAGCCAGAGGGGTAGTTTTGCCTGTGGAACTGCTTGCAGTCCGGGAGGAAGGGAAGAGTCGGGGGGGCGATCGCCCATCCAGTGTTCAATCACCGCTGTCATCTCGGCTTCAGAGAAATGGGCAGTGTCCCACTGTTGCCGGAGTTGCTTGCCCTGAAACCAGCCCCAGTGCAGCCGACTGTTGCCAATCATCAGGGCCAGCCAGTTGTCCGACGATTGAACCACAGGCTACAGCACCTTCTCCAGGAATTGCTGGGCGCGATCGCTGTGGGGATTGGTGAAGAAAACGCTGGGTGGGGCATCTTCAGCGATGTGCCCCTGGTCGAGGAACAGGATGCGGTTCGCGACTTCGCGGGCAAAGCCCATCTCATGCGTCACGATTGCCATGGTGATTCCCGTATTCGCCAGGTCACGCATCACCTGCAAGACTTCCTTCACCATTTCAGGGTCAAGGGCCGAGGTGGGTTCGTCAAACAGCATGATCTCTGGTTCCATAGCCAGCGCCCGGGCGATCGCCACCCGTTGCTTCTGACCGCCGGAAAGACGAGAAGGGTAAGCCTCTGCTTTTTCCCCTAAACCCACTTTATTCAACAAATCCATTGCCAGGGCTTCGGCCTGAGGTTTGGGCACCCCTTTCACCTTAATTGGGGCATAGCTCACATTCTTGAGGACATTCATGTGAGGAAACAGGTTGAAATGCTGGAACACCATGCCAATGTTTTGGCGGACCCTCTTCACATCCACTTTAGGACTGGTAATGTCCACATCGTTAATATAGACCCGTCCACGGGTGGGGGTTTCCAACAAATTCATACAGCGCAGCAGGGTCGATTTGCCTGACCCAGAAGGGCCAATAATCGCCACCACTTCTCCCCGTTTGATCTCGGTAGAAACATCCTTTAAAACATCCAGCCGACCAAACGATTTACACAAAAACTCTGTTCTAATCACTTTTTCTCATCCTCACTTCTAAGCGGCTTGCCAACCAGGAAAACCCAGTAATCATGATCCAGTAAATCAACCCGACGAAGATCAGCGGTTCAAAATAGATATATTTTTCAGCCGCGACGATTTGAGCACGCCGCATCAAATCTAACGCTCCTACTGTTGAGACTAGCGCAGAGTCTTTCAGCAGGTTAATGCTTTCGTTGACCAGGGCAGGCAGAATATTTTTAAATGCCTGCGGTAGAATCACGTCCCACATCATCTGAGGATAGGGAACCCCCAGAGACATCGCCGCCTCTCGTTGCCCCCGGTCTACTGCCATAATGCCAGCTCGAATGGTCTCAGAGCTATAGGCAGCGGAGTTGAGTGCAAAGGCAATCACCCCGGCTTCTAAGCCTGAGATGTTGTAGCCAGTCAGTTGCGGAATAGAAAAGTAGATCAGGGCAAGCTGAAGGATCAGGGGTGTGCCTCGAAAAATGGACGTATAAGCATCAGCAAACCAGCGCAGGGGTTTGAAGGTTGAAATTTTAAATAGGGAAAGCAGCGTCCCCCAGGTAAAGCCAATCAGGGCAGAGAGGAGGGTAAATTGGAGAGTCACCCAAGTCCCTGCCAGTATGAAGGGAATTGAGGGAGCAATTCGCGCAAAATCTAAGTTCATGCTCTATATTCAGACACGCCAAACGTTTTATGAAAACTGCGGCTTACTATAAGGGCTTTGTGACTCAGTAAACCGTATCAAACTAACCATTGAGAACCAGTTGTGATGCACAGGGGTCAGTGGCGGGCCACTGACCCCTGCCATTCCTCCAAATTTTTGACTAATCCACATTATTATGGGGCTACGCGCTCATGCTTTAAAAAACATTTTGTGGGAAACCCCACAGCGCGGGGTTTCCCACAAAATGTTTTGTCCTAACCTATGCGTGTAGCGCTATAACGTCAGTTTGGGTTAGCAGGGTGTTGGGCGCGACGCGCCCGGAACATCAAGGGGTTCAGCGTATCCCGAATTCACCTCGCATTACGAAGTCGCTTGCCCTGGACGTTGATCGCCAAACCACTTGTTCACGAGTTCATTCATCTTGCCACTGTCGATCATGTCCTTCAGGACGGGGTTGAACTCTGCCAGCAAGGGAGAACCTTTGGGAAAAGCGATCGCAGAACCAGCTTCTCCTTCGTTGGGCAACACATTAAACTCCAGGTCAGGGTTTGCGCTAATGAAGCCACTGGCGACGGTATCTTCAATCAGTGCTGCGTCAATGCGTCCTGCTTTTAGTTCTTGAATAATTTCACTAATGCGGTTGAGGGGCACCACCTGAATCGTCGGTACTTTTTCAGTGGCTGTCTTGGCTGCTTCCTGCTGAATACTCCCCAACTGAACTCCCAACTTCTTGCCGGCCATGGCCTCAAACGAGGTCAAGTTGCTGCCCTTTTTGGCCACCAGTGTGTTTTTTGCCTCAAAGTAAATCTCCGAAAAATCGACACTCTTCTTGCGTTCTTCGGTGGGAGTCATGCCCGCCATCACAAAATCGGCTCGCTTTGCCTGCAACGCAGGAATTAGACCATTAAAGTCCATGTTGTTAATCTGCAACCCATAGCCAAGTTTCTCAGTAATGTACTTGGCGATATCCACATCAAATCCAATAATTTCTTCTTTGCCACTGCTGGTATCGACAAACTCGTAGGGTGGATAATCCGCCGAGGTTGCCATAATCAAGGTCTGTCCAGGACTGCCACCAGCAGTAGGAGAACCGGAGGTCGCTGTGCCATCGGGCGCTTGAGAATTACACGCTGTTACCAAAAAGACGGTGAGAACAGCGCTGAAGACCATTGTCAACAAAAACTTTAGTTGTTTCATTGCTCGATGCGACTCAATTAGGAATTTGGTTTCACTCGAATCTTGCACTTGATAGGATGCAACAGGTTTCAGCAAAGCTCTATATTACTGAAACCTTGGCTTCAGGCAAGTTCACTCAGCACGCTCTGGCTGACTCAGGCCCGCTCTCTGGCAACTAGGAAAGAAATACTCGATTAGTCCATCATCTCTTAGCTTATAACGTCAGTTTGGGTTAAGCGGGTGTTGGGGCACGGCACGGTACCCAGTGCCCCAACATCCTTGATGTTTTGCGTGCACCGCGCACAAAAAAACGAGGATTTCAGCTTATCCGGAATTTATGTTCACCAAGGGATTTCTTGTGTGGGATAGGGGCGGCTCCTATCCCCCGTCGGACTGCCATCCCTGGAGGCATTATTCCAACCCCAACTCTCGCTTCAGCAGACTAATCGACTTGGCCCCGACATAGTTCTCGCTGCAAAAAACTTGAGGCGGTCGGATCAAGTCTTCGCGGGCCGCCTGGATCGCATGCTTCACCGCCGCGTAGCTGGCCTGGTCGCACCAGATGGTCTGAGCACGTCGTACCAGGGTGTTGAGCTTATAGCTGTCCTCAGCTTGAGCCGTCATCACCAGCAAATCCTCACCCCGTAGACTATAGATCAGCACTTCACCCGCCCGCAGGATACCAGAACTGAGGCTAACCAGACCAATGCAGCCATCCTTGGGGAGACTCTTAAGCAACTTCAGTTCACGTTCGTAGTCGTAAATGTCGATGGGAATAACACGGACAGATTTTGGTTTGGCAATTGCCTCGGCCTTGCTGACAAAGTAGCGACTGGTGACCACGGTGCCCCCCCGTGCCTGATCCAACACCTCTGCCAATTCCTCTAACGGCACCAGTTGAATGGGGATTTGCAGCGCCTGTTGCAATTCTCGTAGCATCAGTTCACCTGCACCCAGGTCTTCGCGGGGAGCCGTCACCAACACACGGGCACTGCACCGCAAGCGCCAGTCAATTTCTGCCAAAAACAGTTCTCTCGCCTGACTAAGGGAGCAGCCCTGGCTCAACAACTCATCCAGGCTCTTTTGCACCAGTTGGTAAACCTCGGGATAGCGGTCAAACAAGGGAGAGCGGCTGGCCTTCGTGCTGCCCTCATCGCCTTGGGCCCGCACATAAATGCCAGAACCAGCGTGGGCATCCACTACCCCGTCTTCTTCTAACTGACGATAGACTTTGCTGATGGTGTTGCGGTGCAGCCCCGTTTGCATGGCAAGTTGGCGGGTGCTGGGCAGACGGTGGCCAGGAGGATATTGACGGGACGCGATCGCAAACCGTATCTGGTTATATAACTGAGATGATGCTGGAATTTCGCTGTCTGTCTGGATATGAAATTCAACCATAAACTCTCCTCATCAACCGTTCCCTGGAGCCTTGCAGATTTGCCTGACCATTTTCGACTGGCAATCGTTGCCTGACACTAACCAATCGTTGCCTGACACTAACTTTGACTAAACCATTTGACTAAACCATTTGACTAACAATGCCTAACAATAAGGATATCTAGCCGCAGATACCTTCTGCCTAGCTACACCCTCTGAGGTGATTATTTCGCACTCTACTCAAACAATTTAATGCCAGTTCATCCCATTCGATCCCATTGGGTCAAGGTCCCCAATGGCGCTCTTCAAATTGACGCCTATCTCGCCCAACCCGTCGCCGAAGGGCGCTTCCCTGGCGTAGTGGTGATCCAGGAAATCTTTGGAGTCAATGCTCACATTCGTGAGGTGACAGAAAAGATCGCCCAGCACGGTTATGTGGCGATCGCTCCGGCCATCTATCAGCGGCTTGCTCCCGGCTTCGAGGCGGGCTATAGCCCTGAGGACATCGCGCTGGGCCGTCAGTATAAAGAGCAGACCAAAGCAGAGGAACTGTTGAGCGATATTGGGGCAGCGATCGCCTATCTGAAGTCGTTACCCGCCGTGAAGACGGGCGGAGTCGGCTGTATTGGGTTCTGTTTTGGCGGTCATGTTGCCTACCTTGCCGCTACCCTACCGGAGGTAGCAGCCACAGCATCATTCTATGGCGCAGGCATTGCCACCTTCTGCCCCGGTGGGGGGCCACCCACCATTACCCGCACCCCTCAAATTCAGGGCACCCTCTACGCCTTCTATGGCATGAAGGATGAGTTGATCCCGCTGGAGCAGGTCGATCAAATTGAAGCAGCCCTCCAGGAGCACAATAGCCCACACCAGATCTTTCGCTATGCCAACGCAGGGCATGGCTTCTGTTGCGACCAGCGGGCCGATTATGTTCCCGATGTAGCCGCCGATGCTTGGAACCACGTGTGGGAACTATTTCGATCCTGCCTGTAGGTGTTCGCGTTGGTTCAGCAGGAAGGCATGGCAGGCCTGTCGGCCCAAATTACGCAGGTTTGGATGAGAAGTGCTGTGCACTTCTCATCCAAACCCTCTTGATTCAATCAGCCTCTGCCACTGGCTATACCCTGCCGACGAATACCTGTTGCGCGGGGCCAGTCATGTAGAGGTGACCGTCTACGGCTGACCACTCAATCAGCAGACAACCGCCGGGGAGTTCTACCGTTGCACGGCGATCGCACAGGTCATTCAAAACTCCCGCCACCACCGACGCACAGGCTCCTGTCCCACAGGCCAGAGTAATCCCCGCTCCCCGCTCCCAGACGCGCATTTTCAGGTAGTTGCGCTGGACGACCTGGATGAACTCCGTGTTGGTGCGTTTGGGAAAAACAGCATGGTGCTCAAACTGTGGCCCAATGGCCTCTAGCGGAACCGCTGCCACATCGTCTACGAAGGTAATGCAATGGGGGTTACCCATGCTCACACAGGTCACCTCCCAGGTCTTGCCAGCCACCTCCAGCGGTTGACGGACAACCTGCTGGTCAGGTGCCGCCAGCGTTGTGGGGATCTCCGCCGCCAGTAGCCAGGGCTGTCCCATGTCCACCGTCACTTGTCCATCCTCTTCCATTTTCAGCACCATCGTCCCTGCCAAAGTGTGAACATTGTAGGCAGGACGGGCATTACCTCGCTCAATGGTTTCCAGGTCGGCAATGAAGCGGGCCATGCAGCGAATGCCATTGCCGCACATCTCTGGCTCAGAGCCATCAGCATTGAAGATCCGCATGGTGTAATCGGTGCCGTTTTGCCCAGGAAGAGCAAAGATCACGCCATCAGCGCCAATCCCAAAGTGGCGATCGCACCATTGCACCGCTTCTTCGGGGGTGAGCAGGGGGGTATCAGAAGCACGGTTATCGATCAAAATAAAGTCGTTACCGAGTCCGTGGTATTTGGTAAAAGCTTGGGTCATGGGTGGAGAGATTTACAGTTCGGGTCTGAAATGAAAGCTTGAATAATCTGTAGATTTACATCTTAGGGTGGAATTGACCGGAGGGATTGGGCATTATTAAGAGCAAGTTACCCTTAATGATTCAGTTACCTCTACTATCCAAGGCGTGATCGATTCAGGTCACCTCTCGTTTTTCAACCCCCACACCTATGACCATTGACCTAGAAACTGGACTGCCTAGCACTCGTCAGATTCAGACCTTGATCCGTGAGGACCGTGAGGTCGAATTAAAACTCATCACCAACGACCTGCTGACCGGCAAGCTGCGCTGGCAAGACCCCCACTGCATCTGTCTGGTTGACCACTATGATCAGCAGACAGTGGTGTGGCGAACCGCAATCGTCTATATGAAGCCGAAGCTGTAGCGCCGTGGCGCCCGCTACACTGTGGGCGTTGATTCAGTGCAGCCCTGTTGGTGCGTGGTGCAGGCAGGCGGGCGTAGCGGCCACGCCCAACACACTCTATTTCTCACCAGTCCCGAAGGGCAGACTGGACACCCATGCGCAATACCTTGAGGGGGGTGGGGGCAGCGTTGACCCCCAAGCTGGAGACTGGGAGATGGCATCCCCAAGCCTGCTTGGTTTGAGCGTGATCAATCAGGAAATACGCTAACCCTGGGAGGGACGACGTTCCCCCCCTTCCACAAGACTCTGTGTCAGAGTTTGAAGCAGTCGTATTACCCCGCCCACCCACAATCCAGAAGAACTCCAGTGGTGATTCAATTGACCTTATCTCAAGAATTGACCTTATCTCAAGGACTCGCTGGAGACCTGGTCTGCGGCTCGTTTTCCGCCAAACCTTTGAGTAATGATGTCGTCGTAGGTATCGGCGATCGTGACGACAGACAGGATACAGCTTTGTAGCTCCATCAAGTCCATGTTTTCGCCACCCAAAATACTGTAAGAGAAGACGACCTGACCTGCATCATCGAGGTGGAAGCCCCCAAAGCGCATCCGTCGATTTTCGCCCAGCAGATACTGCATCAAGTCAAAGTCGATGCAACTGCCAATGGTGACACAACTGGACGCCCGCACAATTGCCAGGTCTTGAGGTTCCCAGGGGTGAAATTCCCAGGGGAGGATATCCACCTCAACCATTGTCGAACCATAGAGGATGTGAAAGCTGGCCTGATCCTCCACGGGCCTAAAGGAGGACTTGAGTAACTCAGAGGTGGCCAGGTAGTCGGCGACTTTGCGGTAGGCGATCTGCTGAGCCGTATTGGTGAAATTTGGCGACATAGGGTGGGTGGAGTAGGTGGGGTAGCAAAACTAAAACAGATAGGAAAACAGATAGGAGTAATTTCACCAGAGGATGGTTAACAACGGTGTGAGACATCTCACATCTCCCCCTGTCTACATGATGAACATGCGGCGATCAAGGGATTTCGGGTCATGGGTATTGACGAAGGTTTCGAGGCTCTGGTCAGATTCGAGGCGACCGTCTACTAGATTGATAATGCGATCGGCAACATCGAGGATGCTGTTGTCGTGGGTAACGATGAGGATGGTGCGGCCTTGCTCTTTGGCAAGTTTTTGCATGAGGGTAACAACTTCGCGTCCCGACTTTTTGTCGAGGGCGGCGGTGGGTTCGTCTGCCAGGATGAGGGCGGGTTCGTTGACCAAGGCGCGGGCGATCGCCACCCGTTGTTTCTGCCCCCCCGACAGCGCTTTGGGTTTGTAGTGTACGCGACTGGCTAGCCCCACTTTTGCCAAGATCTCGGCAGCTTTGGCCCGCTTTTCGCCCCAGTCTTCCAGCAGTTCGACAGCCATTTCCACATTTTGGGAGGCTGTCAGCGAGTCAAACAGGTTGTGAGCCTGGAAGATGAAGCCAATGTTGCGGCGGACTTCGACGAGTTGCGCTTTGTTTAAGCCAACCAACTCTTTGCCCAGAACTTTTAAGCTACCGCTCTGCGCCGATCGCAACGCCCCAATCAAACTAATTAAGGTTGTTTTGCCGGAGCCAGATGGCCCGGTGAGAATGACAATTTGTCCGCGTTTCAGGTCAAGGTTAATGTCGTAGAGGACTTGAGTCTTCAGATCGCCTGTACCAAAGTGATGACTAAGATTGCGGATACGCACAGCATACTGGTCATCCGCCAGCCCGATGTCGTTGAATTCAAATGATGGTGCTGTTGAATGATGAATCATACGAAAGTGCATCCTCTAGGCGTCACAGTTATGCTCATTTTTCAAACGCTCACGATAGATCGCATGGAAGGGAGATGAGGGACTTTCCTACACGGGGGAGACGACCCTGCGGTGCTCCAAAACCCGCTTCATCCGAACTGACGTGAGATTAGCAACAGAACTTAGCTGAACACTTCGGCCGGATCAGTGGCTTGGACTTTGCGCACCGCAATCAGACCAGAAATCAGGCACATCATAAACGTTGCAATTAAAAGGTTCACCCCCCGCCAGAGCGTCATTTGCATCAACAGACCGGTGGCATTCGTTGTCAGGTCATACAGCACGAGGGCAATCAGATAACCGGGAATAAATCCCAGCACAGCCAGGATTAACGCCTGTTGCAACACGATCGTTAACAGATACACATTGTTATAGCCAATCGCCTTTAACGTCGCGTATTCAGCCCAGTGATCAGAGACATCGGTGTAGAGAATTTGGTAGACGAGAATGATGCCAACGATGAAACTCATGGTGGTCAACAACGAGAAGACAAAACCAATGCTAGTGTTGTTGCGCCAGTAATCTAATTCTTTTTTGACAAAATCTTCTTTAGTGTAAACGGAAACATCTTTGGGGAGGCGATCGCTCAACACCTGCACCAATTCCTCTGCATTGGCACCGGGGGCCAGCTTCAGCAGGCCAATATCCACCGTTCCCAGGCTGCGGCTCTGTTCATCTGGTCCGACTTGCCCAAAATAACGAATAAAGTTTTGGTCACTCATCACCAAATTGCCATTAATCGAAGCAAAATCTGTCCCCAAGCTAAAGGTGCCAACAATCTCAATTTGGCGTTCACCTAGTTCAGAAACGGTGCCTGCTGCGACCTGTCCTACTTCCGTCCGGGCCTTCTCGTCCATTAGCGCCGTCCAAGGCATGGTCAGCTTTTCCCGGTTTGCCAAGATCCCCGGTAACGGTAGCACAGGTTCGCTGGGGTTAAAGGCCAGCACCCGCAGGGCGCGCACTTTTTTAGTCTGGGGATTCTTCCAGGCGGCTCCATCGCGGATGTAGAGGGCATAGGCGGCATCAACCCCATCAAAGGCTTGCGCTTGGTAGAGCCGGCGACGGGCAAACTGCTCTGGCACAAACATGGTGTACTTGATGCGGTTGACCATGACAATGTCGCCATTTAACCGAGTCAGCAGTTGGATCTGGCTGTCGTAGAGGGCATTTTCAAACCCTCGAAACATAAACATCAGCAAGACCGCAAAGGCAACGCCAGCGATCGCCGTGACAAGTTTGCGGCGTTCGTAGGTGAGGTTAGACCAGGCGAGGGGAGTGCGGCGTTTCATAGGCAGCAGCGGGAATGAGGCATTTTGCAGGGGCGATCGCTTAGAACACATCAGCAGGGTCGGCAGTGACCGCCTTCTGGACAGAGATGAGGCCAGAGATAGAACACATGAGAATAGTCAGCACCAGGACGAGGACTGCGCGAGAGACTTCCATGCCGATGGGCAAACCTCCCGCCGTGGCACGGGTGGTCAGTTCGTAAAGGCCCACGGCAATAATGAAACCGGGTATGTAGCCCAACACCGCCAGAATAATGGCCTCCTGCAGAATTAGGGCAAACAAAAATCGCTTATTGTAGCCCATGGCTTTCAGTGTGGCGTACTGCTTCATGTGGCTAGCAATATCGGTGTAGAGGATCTGGTAGACAATCACCACCCCCACAACTAGGGAGACGATCACCCCCATGGTGAACATAAACCCAATCGAAGTAGCGCTAATCCAGTAATCGCGATCGCGCTCGATAATTTCCTGTCGGGTAAAAACTAATACATCTTTGGGAAGAATTCTTTGCAATTCCGCCTTCACCTGTTGGGGGTCGGCGCCGGGTTCCAATTTGATCAAGCCTAGGTTGATCAAATTGAGGGGAATGGGGGCCAGATAACGGCGGAAGTTTTGGTCACTCATGATCAACGTTCCATCGGAGGCAAACCCACCCCCCATAGAATACTGTCCTCCGATGGTGACATTGCGGCGGCCAGCTTCCGTCACAGTACCAATGTCCTGCGGGCCAAACTCAGGCCGCGACAGGCGGTCGATCAACACCGTATCCCAGCGCCGTAGGGCGGCCTGGTTCTCTGGCGATCGCAGTTCCGGCATGACAAACACTGGATCGTTGGGATTGATGCCGTAGACAAACATAGCGCGGCTCTGACGAGTGATGGGGTTGCGCCACTGCAAATAGCCAACGTAGAGGGGCATCGTGCGCTCGACTCCTGGCACGCCTGCCGCCTGGTAGATGCGTTCGATGGGAAAGGCTTTGGTGGTGGTGATCTCAAGGGCCTGGGGCGACACCAGAAAAATATCAGCGTTGATCTGGTTGTAAATGAGTGCCGCTGTCTTTGCCAGAGAACCTAGAAAGCCCAGGTTCATAAAGACGAGAATGACCGCAAAGGCAACGCCAGCGATCGCCACCACCAATCGCGTCTTCTCGTGAACCAAATTCAGCCATGCAATCGGAGTTCGCATTCCCATCCAACCCAATCGATCGATCCTGCGGCAGTCACACCGTCATCCAGAGATAGCGCTCATCTAGGGGGAGTGCTCTTGCAGTTGTTTCTGCCAGAAACTCAGAGCGGTTTGCCAGAAATCCCTCTATTTCACATCAATTCGCACATCCACCTGGAGGTTAGTCAGTGCTTCAACCGGTTGACTGTTATGCAGACGAATTTTGACCTCCACCACACGGGCATCCGCATTGGCCGCTGGGTCATCGTCTAGCACATTGTTTTTGAAAATCTGCCAGCCAATTGCCTCTACCGTGCCCCGCAATACCTCGTTGAAGGCACCATTGCGACTAGTAATTACCGCCGGTTGCCCAACCTTCACCAGCCCTACATCCGACTCATAAACCTCAGCCACAACGTACATTTGACGAGTGTCTCCCAGATCGAGAATGCCTTGGTTGGCGATCGCTTCTCCTGCACGAGTAACAATGCGCAGCACTCGCCCATCCCTAGGCGCGCGGATGATGGTGCGTTCCAACCGTGCCTCTGCCAGCGCCAGGTTACTCCGCGCCGACTCTACGGCCACCTGCACCTGAGCAAGCGGCAAACTGGCCTGCTGCGATCGCAGTTCTGCTTCAGCATTACGAATATCTTCTTGCCAACGGCGCTGGAGTTGGGTCAGCGTCGATTCGGCAGTGCGGATCTGTTCCTGGAGCTGACGCACCCGGCTCACTTGCTGGTCCAAGGCTTGTTGCGAGATAGCGCCTTCTGCTCGGAGGGTCTGGTTGCGTTGTAAGTTCGTTTGCTCTAACAAAAGCTGGGCCTGGAGTTCTCGGATGCGGGCAGTCTGGGCAGCAATTTCAGCACTTCCTGGCTCGCGCACCTGTCGCAAACGGGTCTCTGCGGCTCGAATTTCAGCCTGACCAACGGTGGTGGTGTCGCGGAGCCGACGCTCTGCCTCAACCACTTGGCTGGCGGCCAAGTCTCGCTGCGCTTTCTGCTCCTCGTAGCTCTCCAGATAGGCCAGCACGTCACCTGCCTTGACCTGCTCCCCCTGGACCACTTCTAAGCGGGCAATCCGCTCTCCCACAGGACCACCGACGCGAATAACCTCACCGCGCGGCTCCAACCGACCCAACGCCGCCACTTCAACGCGCTCTAGCACAGGAGCAGGTGATTCCGCCACTTGCGCGGCACTCGGAACCTGTGGGTTGAGGATACGAAAGATGCCAAACCCCAGCAGCCCGAGGGCGATCGCCCCCCCGGCTATGCCCAACCACACCCCCTGCCCAGGCTTCGATGCTCTGCCGGTTGTCATACAGATGTCCCCTCTTAGCTCAAAAGACGTGCGATTGCCCTTGCTCACATTCTGAATCACGGTCGTTGGATCACGCCCTGAATCACTGCCCGCAGCAGGATCGATGGCTCGGCATGACACACGCTTCAGGGCTGAGGGCGATCGCAAAACACTGTCCTCAGCGAGAACCTCAGAAAAAATATTGCGATTATTTAAGAATCATATCGTTTCCTTGAGGGTAGCGTAGGGGGAAATCAACCGCCCCAACTACACCCAACGGGGTGATCCTGATTCAACGTCAAGGCGACGAGTATTTTGGGGTGAGCCAGTACTCTGTTGCCCAGGCCCAATCTACTCTTGAGCAAGACTCGCAAGACCTACTCACCCGCGAACAGGTCAAGCGGGAGGTGTCCATACATTTCATTGAGGCCGTCGGCATAGGCAGACTGACAAGAAACCAAAACGCCTCGATGCTCACCTGGGTAGGCATCGGCATAGCATAGCCCCGATTTGGGGTTGAACTTGAGATAGGCAGGGCCAGCAAACTTCGGGAGGCTCAGTTGAACGGTATAGCCCAACGCCGCAGCATACTGTTTGAGCGTGATTTCTGCCTGCGTTATAGAATCGGCGCACACGCCCAGAATTTGATAGTCTGAGTGCTGGGCAACGGTCAGCAGTGCCGTTCGCAGGCGATCGCCCTCCCCCGAAGCCAAGCTCACACCTGGCTTGAGGCAGTCAAACCGCTTTAACATCTGGTGAGCTTCAGTTAGTAAAACCGGGGCAGAGTCTTGAACCATCGATCGTTTGAATTTACCTGAGTAGAAGGAATAGGCGCTGGGGGCATATCAGAGCGCTTCTCACTCCATTATCAGACGTATCTATTACCCAAGGCGACGGCCATTCAGGAAATTGGCCAGCCACGGCGTCACCATGAGGATCAACATCATGCGGGTCATCTGCATCGTCATGACCAGGGCCGAATCCCCCCCCAACTGTATGGCGCTAGCAATCATCGTACTGATGCCTCCTGGAGTTGAACCCAGCACCGCCGTTAACGCATCTACCTGGGTAATGAGGTGAAATCCGTAAGCAACTCCCATGCAGACCAGGATCAGCAGTAACACCAGAATGCTTTCTAGAATGACTGCCTTCAATAGGTTGCGCACCGTTTGCCAGTCAAACTTGAGGCCAATCGTTAAGCCTACCAACAGCAACCCCAGCACCAGCAGGGGTTGAGGGAGATATAAAGGCGTGGGAGAGAGCCAAAAGGCTATCAGTGCAGCCAGGAATGGCCCCAGAAAAAGGGCAGAAGGGAGTTTCAGCAACTTGCCACCCCAGATACCCAATAGGCCACAGGTGACTAGCACGAGCACGTTGGGAAGCAGGGGCAAGGTCGGGGTCGTTGCCGAGGGAGCAGGGGCGATCGCCATTTCAACGCTTTGACTTGCGAACAGTAGACTCGCCAGAATGGGAATCACCGCACTCACCAGCAGAATTCGCAAGTATTGCAGAACTGCCACAACGAGGCCATTGGCCCCCATCTCTTCGCTCAGTGCTACAATGCTTGGCCCTGCGCCAGGAATGCTGCCCAGGAGACTAGTGCGATACTCAATCCCCGTCCAGCGTGCCAGCAGGTAACCGTTCAGCATACTCAAAGCCGCCGTGATGACAATGCACAGCATCAGAGGCAGGGCATATTCACTGGCGTGGGTCAGCGTTTCCCAAGAGAAGCGAGCAGCGGTCGCGATCGCAATAATCACCTGCCCGACAGTCGCGAGTCCTGGATAGAGTTTCTGCGATCGCCCCTGCACCATGACATAGACAATTCCAGTCAGCATGGCCCCCAGCAACCAGCCAATGGGGATGTGGAGTGCCGTTAACCCTAGCCCAACGGGGAGGGCGATCGCCATCAATAGGACGGTTTTCTTGAGCGTTGGCCAGTGATCCCAGAAGAACCGCAAGAAATGATTGGTAATATTGAGGCGTTCAAGACGCACGCTAGGTTCGCAAAGTGGCTGAGGCAACTGTCCCTCAGAGACATTGTGACCTTCAGAGGAGGGCTGAGAAAACAGAGTTGGGCGAAAGGGTGCTTTCAGCAACTGACTAATAAATCCTAGGCTCAAGAGTAGGCGTCAATCGATCAGCAAACACATGGTCAGATTAATCAGAGAACCTGAGTATAGGCCGCCCCGAAGCACGAGACTTTCTCTTTGCAACCTGTCTGTGCAACCTGACAGTGATCACGGTCGGATGGTGTCCACCAGTGTATTCAGTTTAAATCAACCTTACAAAGAGTAATAGTCTCGTTACTGTGGCTTTTTCGAGAGCACCTATGGCTCTAGACGTTGGGTTCTGGAACTGGATCGCCGAGCCTGCAAACCATGAACAAGGCCAAGGTATGGAGTAGGCTGAGCGCATTTCCTGGGGCCAAGACACTGGGTGCGGCTCACTTCTACTCAGCATCTTTGCATCTCTAGTAACATCTCCAGTAAAGAGTTAGGGAGGAGAGAATATTATCTTTGCAGGCCTTCATCCCCTAGCCCCTTCTCCCAAGTTGGGAGAAGGGGAGCTGAGCCATCTTAAAGTCTCTCTCCCAATTTGGGAGAGGAATTTAGGGTGAGGGCAAAAGTGACATGCACCCGTTTTGGAGACATTTCCTAATCGTCGTAAATTCGGCACTCGTCTGCTTCAGGATTGGCATCACAGTACTTCTGGAAGGCCGTCTTCTGGGGAATTTGTTTTTGGTGCGACGCTTCGGCTTGGAGTTCTTCGACCACATCCCAGGCCACTGCACATTCTTGCGAGGTGCTGCCTAGCTTGTCACAAATGGCATGTGCCTCCGCGATCGCCGCCTGGATGCGATCCTCAATGGTTTGAACTGGGGTGCTATTTTCGCTCATTCTCTTTATCTCCATGAGTGTGCGCGATAACCATGCCTTTTCAAGGGCACGAAAGCAAGCGTGGCAGCCTTTGAGCGCGCCCCAAAGAACCACGACTCAAAACCGGAGAGCCAGGATTAGGATCCCATCATCCGGGTGGTTCGCACTCAAAAACTCCTGCTCTAATTTATACTCTCTTGGGGAAATCAGCACAGTGTTCGCAGTGAACTTTTAGGGCAATCGGCCAGCCTGTTGTCGTGACTTTGCCGCTTCTAGTCATCATTTGAGTCATCGCAACGACGTGACACGAGAGTTGGCTGGCCTTCGACGTTTCCCTCTTGAAACCCCAAGTTGCTGTCTCATTCAGTTGTCTCATTGTCTCATTCAATTACTTAAAAGGCTCGATTTACTTAGGCTTGAGCCATTTCAAGTGAGGTCAGTTGCTCCGGTTGCCATCACTTGCCTCAGTCTCTTTAGAGACTTTACCCGTAGAGAAATTTATCTGAGGGTTAAGACAGTTCCCTCCGCATCCAACCACTTTCTCCTGGGACTCGACCCACTTCTGCCGTCTTGAAGCTGGGATTTATCGCTGATGTGTCGGTGGTGGTTGACTGAGATCAGAAAGACAAGCTTGTCTTTCTGGTGAGACAACTGACTCCGGATTGGCGCACTTGTCTAGCGTGGTAGGAAGATTGGGGGCGATCGCTCAAGGCTTTGTCTATCAAGCGTTTCAGATCTATGTTGTGGACAAAATTTTGGCATCAGACAAGCCTGCTTACCACTGCAAACGTTTGTCTCATGCCAATTTTTTTGCAAAAACGTGCTCAGTGTTTCAGTTCATCTGGATTGTAGCATCAGACAAAATGTTCCACCTCTGGTGACTTTGCCTCTGGATCGGTTAACTGATCTAACCGGATCAACGCACCAACAACCTGAGAAATGCTTGTCTAGACTGTCCCTCAGTCTTGTGAGACACGCTGATCAGATCAAGAAAGATCCTTTTCCCAAAGCCGTTTCCGTAGGCCTGAGACAATAACTCCGGCTTAATCTGGACTGACGCGTGTTGAGCTTTGGGAACTGCAACGACAAAGGAGGTGTGGCATCGCTACGGTGACTGCCACGACCAACTTTGCCTATGTGCAGGAAGAGGATTCTTTTCTTGTCCTCTTTCCCCATCGCTATGACTTTATTTACGCCAAGCATCCCGATCCTGGTGAAAGACCCAACTGGCAGACTGAGCGTCGTTATCCCTTGTCTGATCGCCTCATTCAGGCAGGAGAGCATCTTTACGGAGTTCGCTTTGGTGCTCAGACTCAGTATTGTCTTCTCGATATTGATGCAGGCAGCGTCTATCATCCCCAACGCGATGCTTTTGCTGTCCATCGAATTTGCGCCGCCCTAGAACCAATTGGTTTGGTGTCCTACCTCGCTTGTACAAGTTCCTATAGCGGTGGAATTCATTTGTATTTTCCTTTTGAGCAAGCTCAAAAAAGTTGGGAGTTAGCGGTTGTTGTTACATTTCTGCTGGAACGTGCAGGCTTTGTGGTGAAGCCAGGTCAGCTTGAGGTGTTCCCCAATCCAAAGCCGTTTTCTCCAGCCGGGAAGCAGAGTCTATTTAATGCCCATCGATTGCCGCTTCAGAGCGGTTCTTACCTCCTCAACGAAAATTGGGAAACGATTTGGAGTGATCGCCCCCACTTCGTAACACGCTGGTATCAGACGCAAGCTCGTAATGAAATTCACTCCAATAGCTTTCAACGCACGCTCAAGCAAGCGAACCAGAAGATTCGGCTTGTTTCTGGGAAGGCAGATAAGTTTTTGCATGACTTAAATGCTGAGATTGAAATGGGTTGGACGGGGAGTGGTCAGACTAATCGTTTACTGGGTCGGATTGCTTTGCGTACCTACGTGTTTCATCATGTCCTGACGGGGGGTGCACCGCTAGTGGGTCAGGCTTTAGTCGATGAAATTGTGCGCGTGGCGCGATCGCTACCTGGATATGCTGACTGGTGCAACCATCAACACGAACTTGAAAAGCGAGCGCAGGAGTGGGCTCGCTGTGTGGAACAGAGCCGCTATTTCCCTTACACCGTTGGCCAGAGTCTCCAGTCATCCTCTGAAATAGAGGCGGTGAAAGTTCGATCATCGACGTGGAATCAACGGCAACAACAAACAGCTAGGGAAAAGATTCAACAGGCGATCGCCACACTTCTGAATACAGAAAGTTTACCGGCAACGGCAACGGCTCGATTTAAAGCCTTGACCAAACTTGGAATTGGTGGAAGTACGCTCTACCGTCATCGAGAGCTATGGCACCCTGAATACCTGATCAGTCCAGATAATGAACAACCTTCAGCTGCGTTGGAAGCCTCTTCAGAAACCTTAAAACATTCTGTTGTGGAAAAGTCGATGGATTTTCCACAACAGCAGCAACCTGTGGAAAACCCCCTAGAACCCCTTAGCTCAGATGACAACGACTGGGTTAATTGCGCTAGCGGCGCATCAACCCAGTCCAGTTGTACAAGCTTATTTCCTCTCACAGGTCGTAATGGCTTGACATACAAGGGAGATCGAGATTGCCTGCTAGTGATGAATCAACAGCTAGGTCGTAATGTTGTGCATCCTTATGTTGTGCATCCTTCAGGGTTGAAGGATGCTGTGCATGGGGCGATCGCCTCCTTAACGGATTTGTCTCCAATTGCAACCCCCATTGATACTCAAAAGTCACTTTATGCTCAACCGCCACTACGGTTGAGCATGTCGACAATGGCCCAACCGGGCGCAGTCTCGCGTTACCTTGCCCAATTTCTCCCGTCCTCGCTGCCCAATTCCCGGCTGCACCGCGAGGAGAACCGCAGACGATACGACCTGACTCACGCTGCAAGACAGCAGCAGCGCTATCAAATCCACCGGCAGAAACAGCAGCAGCGCCTCCAAGCCTATCTTGACTCTGGGGATCCCATCTTGATAGCGGAGGCTCGTTTACAAGCGGAGCTTTGCGGAAACCCCTATTTTCGGGAAGATTATTAAGGATATTGAGAAGCAGTGACTGAACCATTGGCCTATCAATTCATTTGTTCTACCCTAGAACGGGGCATTGTTGCTGTCGATCGCCTATGCAGATTCTCTCCGTCACCCTGAAAAACTTCAAATCCCACAGCGATCGCCACTTTGTTTTTCAACCGGGCACCAATGCGATCTGCGGCGAAAACGGAGCCGGCAAGACGACGATCCTGGAGGCGATCGCCTGGGTGCTGTTTAACTACAGAGGCGTGTATCGACTGGAAGACTTGATCCGCAACGGGGCGGGCAGTGCCCAAGTGCGGGTGTCTTTTATCTCAAGCCGGGATGGTCGCACCTACGATGTGCAGCGGTGTACCACAAAGGGCTATCTGCTGTTTGACCCCCAACTCAACGCACAGTTGGAATTTCGTCACATCGAGGCAGAAGTCTTGCCCTGGCTGCGGCAACATTTGGGTGTGGCTCCTGGCACTGACTTGGCAAAGCTATTTGCCAACACGATTGGTGTTCCCCAGGGCACCTTTACGGCAGACTTCCTGAAGCCACCGGAAGACCGCAAAAAAGTCTTCGACGCTATCCTCAAGGTCGAGGAGTATAAGCAGGTCAGCCAGGAGATGTTGTCTGTTGAAAAGTATGCCAAAGCGGAAGAGGAAAACCTGCAACGGGCGATCGCTCAGTTCGATGAAATGTTGCAGGAACGCGAAGCGCTGCTCCAACGCCACCAGCAACTCACTGAAGAAATAGTCACTGCAGAGGCGGGGTTAGCTCACCTGCAAGCGCAAATTGCAGTGCTTCAGGCGGAGAAAGACCATCTCGCTGCTCAGGCTCAGGCTGTGCAGCAGTGTGAAACAGCCCTACAAACGTTGACCACCCAGATTGAGGCCAAACAGCAGGCAAACGAGCTGCTGGAAACATCAGTGCAACGAGCCAGAAACGCTGTCCAGATTTGTGAAGACAATCGCCCTAGTTACGATGCGTATCTCAACGCTTGTGCCGTCCAAAAGGAACTGGAGCAACAGCAACAGAAACGACAACAACTGGCCAAACGCCGGGATGCTATGGAAAAGACCCTAGCAGAGCGGCAGACCGAGATGACTCGCTTGACACTGCAACTGGAAGCCTTGGAAAAGGCAGCAGCAGAATTAGAGCAACTGCGTCCCCTCGTGCACCAGCAACTCGAACTCGAGCAGCAGCAGCGATCGCTCACCCAACAACTCCAATCTCTCCAGGCGATTCAGCAGGAACGTCAGGCGCTGACTCGACAACTGTCCAAACAGCAAGCCGACTGGCAACGCCTGTCTCAGGAAATCGAGCAACTGAAAACGTTGTCCACCGTGATTGAGCAGATCCCTGAACTGGAACAACGGCGCGATCGCCTCCAGGAGCAACTCAGTCGTGTGGAAGCAGCCCGCCAGTTTGAGGCCGACCTGCGATCGCTGGTCGCTCAGAGTCGGGTGCAGGCCAACCAGCACCAGATCCAGGCGCAGGCTGCTCTTGCCCAACTCCGACAGATGCAGCAAACAGTGCCCCTGCTGGCGACGGACTCCTTCGATGCTGTTCTCCATGCCCTGCAAACCGGCATGGACCTGAACGATGCTCTGCTGGCAGAACTGCAAACTATCCTTGCAGACTTGGCCGAGCAAATTTCTGCCCCGAAACTCAAACAGCAACTCCAGGCCATCAAGCAGCAGATTGACCTGGCCTACCAGCAACGTGCCGAATTCCTCACGCTGGAGAGCAAGGGCGACCAGTTGCAGCAATTGCAGGACGATATGACTCAACTCAAGCAGCGGATTGCGGAACTGGATGACCAACTCGCCGCTCAACCCCAGTTAAAAACCGAACTAGAGGCGATCGCCACCCAACTCACGGCGCTCAACAACCCGCAAGGCAAGAGCCAACTCTTGCAGCAACAACTCCAGCAGGAAGCAAGCGTCCGCCAGCAGCAAGCGGCGATCGCTGCCCAGTTTAACGACATTCAGCAGGCGATCGCAGCGCTGGAGGCTCAACTCACTGTCTTTGCTGACCTTGATGCCCGGATTGACGAGCAAAAGCAACTCCAGCGATCGCACCATGCCTCTTATCTGCTGGTTCTGCAAAACCAGCAAGAGGCCGAACAACTGCCCCAGCGTTTGCAGGACTGGGAGGCAGCGATCGCCCAGGTCAAGCAATTGGCAGATCAGCGATCGCAGCGACAAGCCGAGTACGAGAGTCTGCGGCAGGACTACGACCCGCAACGCTGGCACCAAGCTGAAGCGGCCTATGCCGATCTCAAGAGTCAGGCCGACCGCCTCCTGGGTGCCCTGCCTCAGCAACGCAAACTGCAACAAGAACTGACCAGCCGGCTGGAAAGCTTACAGGAGATAGCGGCAAAGCGCGATCGCGCCCAAACCGATCTGAAGCGACACGAAAAGGTCCGCCGCTTTATCACCTTTGCCCGCAGAGCCTACAAAGAAGCAGGCCCACGCATCACCGAGCGCTACGTGCAGCGCATTTCCTGTGAAGCCGACCGCCTATTCCGTGAACTGATGAACCGCTCCAACCTGGCCCTAGAGTGGACGCGTGACTATGAAATCCTGGTCCAGGAAGGTGCTCACCTCCGACGTTTTATTAACCTCTCTGGTGGCGAACAAATGTGTGCCGCGCTCTCCGTCCGCCTTGCCCTGCTGCGCGTCCTTGCGGATATTGACGTGGCCTTCTTCGATGAACCCACCACCAACATGGATAGGCCCCGGCGCGAAAGCCTAGCAGAGGCGATCGCCAACCTCAAGTCCTTCCGTCAACTCTTTGTCATCAGCCACGACGATACGTTCGAGAAGGTGACGGAAAACGTGATTGTGGTGGAGCGTGAACTCTGAGGCGTGGCAAGACAACGGCTATCTTGCAGTTGACTCTGTCCTCAGCATCTGCAACAGCCGATCCCCATTGTTCAAATCCCCAGCCATCCGCCGCACGGGTAGCGGATAGACCTTGACGAGGGTGGGTGTGGCAGAGACCTGATCTGCCTCAGCCTGCTCTGGGTTCTTATGCACATCGATGACCTTGAGGGTGTAGGGCTGCTGGAGCGATTCCTCTAACAATTGATGGAGGTTTTGCAAAATTTGCTCGGTGCCGCTGGTGATGCCAGAGACGTAGAGCCGCAGGACGTAGCCCTGGGGTTGGGGCGATCGCGGCGATTGTTCACTCTGCTCTAATAGATTGGTTCGATTTGCCGCCTCCGTCTGGTCAAACCGGACAATCAGGTCATGGTTCTCCCACAGTTGGGGAAATTGCTGCTGGTAGGTGGAAAGTACTAACAAATCGCAGTTGCCAGGTGAGGGCGCGATCGCCTTCCAGTGCAAATCGCCTGTGTCAAACACCGCGTTCAACAATGCCTGGTAGCGCAACACTTGGGGGCAGGCTTCTGCGGCAGTCCGAATTTGCTGAGTCTTGGGGTCAACCCAGCGATCGATGGTAGCCGAAAAGCAGGGCACCAAAAAGTGAGGCGGTTCTGACAGATGCAGCAGTTCCTGCAACAGAGCACACAGGTGCAAATGCCAGCGGGCCTGCTTATAAGGATCGATACAGTACACCAGGTCTCCACCGGGGGTAAAAAGGGCAATTCCCTTAAAAATCTCTGGACGATGTGGACTGGGCACTGTAGAGGACGTGTTACCCATACCAATCTAAGGGGACGAGGGAGACTTGAAACGGCAGAGAGGCAGAGACCCCTGAAGAACCTCTGCCTCTCCATTGTGCGGGATGCTAACTGGATTGGGATACCGTATCCCGCTAGAACCCTTGCGATTTGCTACACGCGCCCTCGGAGAATCTGCGCCATTTCGTTCGGCTTAGGCGACATTTCCAGAGCCGTCTCCTCCGTAATCCGTCCTGCCTCATACAACTTGTAAAGGGACTGATTCATCGTACACATGCCATCGAAGGTACATTTGGGGATCAGCGCTTCCACCTCGTCCATGTCGCCTTTACGGATGTAGTCCTTAATGGCGTCGGTGTTGATCAGGATGTCGTGGAAGGCGGCCCGCTTACCGTCTGTCGTCCGGCAAAGTCCCTGGGCGATCACCGCAACGAGAGACTCTGCGATCGAGATGCGTACAGGTTCCTGTTGGTCAGGTTCGTATAGCCCCAGGATCCGTTCAATTGTTTTGACCGCGCTGTTGGTGTGCAGGGTTCCCATCACGAGGTGCCCAGTCTGGGCGGCCTTGAGGGCGGTGTTCACCGTTTCCTTGTCTCGCATTTCCCCCACCAGAATCACATCTGGGTCTTCCCGCAGCGAAGCTTTTAGGGCATTCTCAAACTTCAGGGTGTGCACCCCCACTTCCCGCTGTTTGATGAGCGATCGCTGGCTAGTATGGACAAATTCAATCGGGTCTTCAATCGTGATAATGTGCCTGGGCATCTCCTTATTAATGTAGTCCACCATTGCCGCAAGGGTGGTGGACTTACCAGAACCCGTTGGCCCCGTCACCAGGATCAGCCCTTTGTGGTAGTGACACACATCCTTGAAGACGGGGGGCAAGTTGAGTTGCTCAATCGTCAAAATTTTGACCGGAATCAGACGCATCACCATGGCAGGGCCGCGTAGCGAATCAAAAATGTTGATCCGAACGCGGGCGAAGTCATACTGGGTTGCACCATCGAAGTCGAGCGTATCTTTGAAACGCTGGATCTCCGCATCTGACAGCACCTCCCCTAACCAGCTCATGAAGGTATCGAGGTCTGTCACAGGGTAGTCCGTCCGCTCAATTTCGCCCCGGTTGCGGAAACGGGGGGCTTCTCCCACCCCGACGTGAATATCAGAAAACCCCTTATCGTAGGCTTCGCGGACAATCTGTGCCAGCGTTGGCTGGCCGGGTGCTGCCTTCGCCCGGGCTGCGGCGTGTTGCACA
>DVEB01000238.1 GCA_015295905.1 Synechococcales cyanobacterium M55_K2018_004 | reverse complement strand
GTGCGCGTCGCGCACGGAACAGCAAGGGTTTCAGCTTATCCCGAATTCACGTTAACTCGAACTGACAGTCGTTAAGGACAAAAACGGCACGGGGTCGTATGTAATCCGCGCACACAGTACTACAACGCGCTGAATTATTCGTCAATGATGGCACTGCGATCGAGCAGCAATAAATTCCTAAGTTGGTCGGTATCCAGTTCTGTCAACCAGTGTTCACCGGCACCCACGATTTGCTCCGCCAGGGCTTTTTTGCTTTCAATCAATTCATGGATACGCTCTTCTAAGGTGCCTGTGCAAACAAATTTGTGGACTTGCACGTTGCGCGTTTGGCCGATGCGGAAGGCCCGGTCGGTGGCTTGATTTTCAACAGCAGGGTTCCACCAGCGGTCAAAGTGAAAGACATGGTTTGCGCGGGTCAGGTTTAAGCCAACGCCACCGGCCTTGAGGGAAAGGATAAAGATGCGGGGGCCTTGGGGGTCATTTTGGAAGCGGTCGATCATGGCTTCGCGTTGCTTTTTGGAACTGCTGCCGTAGAGAAACAACACTTCTCGCTTAAATTGTTGCTCTAGATAGCCTTGCAGCAGTTTGCCCCACTCAGCAAATTGGGTAAAGATGAGGGTGCGATCGCCCTCAGCCAGCAATTCCTCCAACATTTCAGAGAGTCGTTGCAACTTGCCCGATCGCCCTAGAAACGCCGCATCAAGTTGCATCCATGGCTGACTACTGCGTTTTTTGGTGGATGCTTGTTTTTGAGTGGATGTTTCGCTCTCTCCGGCAAGCTTGAGTAATTCTGGGTGGTTGCAGACTTGTTTGAGTTTCGTCAGCAACGCTAGGATCATGCCACGGCGCTGGATTCCCTCGGCAGATTCGATCGCGACTAGGGATTCGTCTACTAGGTGTTGATAAAGGGCGGCCTGCTCTGCCGTTAAACCACAGAAGACGGTCATCTCCTGCTTGTCCGGCAGGTCTTGAATAATGTCACGGTCAGTCTTGAGCCGACGCAGGATAAAAGGTTGAACGAGCGATCGCAGCGTCCGCAGCGAGTCCGTATCGCCGTATCGTTCAATTGGCACCGCAAAGCGACGCTGAAAGAAGTTGCGTGGCCCTAGGTAGCCAGGGTTGAGAAAATCGAGGATAGACCAGAGTTCTGACAAGCGGTTCTCGACGGGGGTACCGGTCAGGGCAATGCGAAAGTCGGCTGTGAGCTGACGCACCACCTGAGACTGCTTGGCCTCTGGATTTTTAATATTTTGCGCTTCATCGAGAACGACCCCTTGCCAGTCCACACTCTTTAATTCATCCTCGTCTCGATAAACCAAGGCATAGCTAGTGAGCACCAGATCCATTCCCTCAACCGCCTTGGCAAACGCTTTCCCCTGCGATCGCTTGTCTCCGTGATGCACTAGAACTTTGAGACTAGGCGCAAACCGTTTGACTTCGCGTTCCCAGTTACCCAAGACCGAGGTCGGGCAGATTAACAGCGTAGGCTTCTCAATGAGCGATTCTTCCTTCAGATGCAGTAGCAGAGCAATAAACTGGGGGGTTTTGCCTAAGCCCATATCATCGGCTAGACAAGCCCCCAGCCCCCACCGTTGCAAAAACCGCAGCCAAGACATCCCCCGTTGTTGGTAAGGCCGCAGTTCTCCCTGAAAGCCCTGTGGCGTAGGGAGAATTTCGATGCTCTGGTTGCCTTTGGTCAACGCCGTGATCAGATCTTGTAAGGCACCTGATGCTTCAAAACTGAGGACGGGTAACTTTTCAATGATCTGCGTGTCACCCGTACTAATGCGGAGTGCATCTTCCAAAGAGAGCGCCATCTGGTCTTTGCGGTTGGCAAAGAAGGCTTGGGCAGCGCGGATGTCTGACGGGCGCAGCTCGACCCACTCTCCATTAATTTCCACCAGGGGAGTGTTGAGCGCCACCAGCCGGTCAAACTCTGCTTTAGAGAGGCGCTGTCCACCGATGGTCAGTTCCCACTTAAAGTTGAGCAGGCTTTTCAGCCCTAGCCCTTTGCCAGCAATGGGGGCATCGGCGCGGATGCTGAGGCCCAACCGATTAGCCCAGCCCCCCTGATGTGAGAGGCTGGGAGGCAGAATCACACCAAAACCACTGTCTCTCAAACGCCAGGCAACCGAGCTAATGAACTCATAGACCTGGAGCGGATTGAGCTGGCAGGACTCAGGCTGTGACGTTTGCAGGCTAGGCTCCAAGACTGGGTATAACCGAGAGGCTAGTCCTAAGCCTGCCAGCAGGGTTTCCTGGGGTTGCTCGATGGATCGCCCCATCCAGGAGAGGCGATCGACCGGGTTATTCCAAATAGTGCGAGCACTAACCAGACAATCGGGGTCATCCGCCGCTTGCAGAAAGTACTCTAAGCGCCAGTCCGTCTGGCCTTCTGGCGGTGGATGCAGATAAAAGCAGGTGCGAAAGCTAGTGATCTGTTGTCCCAAGTGCTGCTGAATTGGGGCCATCCACTGGGTCAGCATACTGTTGAGGCGTTCAATTTTGGCAGAGTCGCCAGTCACGGATTGCCCACTGCCTAAGCTGGCTAGCCATTCGCGCAGCAGCATATCCTTGGGTAAGGGCAGCGTGGGCAACGCATGGGTGGCAGCGACCCGACTCACCTGCGCATCGACAATACTGTTGAGGAACCCCAAGAGCAGCAGTCGGCCTTGTTGTTCTGGCGGCAGATGCCCTTCGACTAGCGTTGTGATCACCGCTGTAGGTCGATTTGGACTAGTGCTGTAGCTGCGGCAGGCCAGCGGCATCCGCTTAACGAACTGCCGCAGCCTAGCTTGATCCACTTCACTATCTAACAACACTTGCCAGAAGGGAGTGCCCGTCTCTCCGTGCGATCGCAGTCCTGGAAGAAATTTAGAACGTGCTAGCAAATCCAGGCTCCAGCGAGCCACATGCGACCAAAACCGCAGATCACCGCCCACAAAAGATTCGCCTTCAGGCAATGCCGCCAACGGCAGAGCGTTGAGAAAGTGGAGGGCTTCAAGCGGAGTCAGACGAATCCCTTCTACCCGCCAGGGAAAAAGGGCAAGGGATGAAGCAAGGTCAGTGTCCGCAGGTCGATCTGGCTGGGAGACAACCGCAGCGGAGTGTTGGGCTAAGACGGTAATCGCGTTGTCAGCATTAGACTCTTCAGACTCATGAGCTTCAGCATCGCCCGAGTGCAGCGGAGAACCCAATACCCGCGTGGGAACTGTCAGGTAAACCGTTTGCCAGCGTTCTGCAACTCCTAGCTCAGACAGCGATGCCAGCGGGGAGGTGGGGGAGGGTGGGGCTTTCGAGGAGGTCACAGCAGTCTCCAGCGGCAGCGTCTCAATTGCCCCGGTAATCTGGCAGACTTGGTGGAGCGATCGCAACCAGTCCAACAACTCCTCCCGGCTCATCGCAAAGGGGTAAGGGGCAGGGGCATCGGTCGGCTGCAGCGTGATTGGGTCTACCCGTCGCCATGCTTCGCCCCACAAGCAGAAATAGCCTTGGTGGGGAGCCTGTCGCTGCGGCTGAGGCGATTCAGGAGAAGGGGCAGTCGTCTGTTCTGGCGGCTGGAGGAGCCAGCTACCGTGAAGAATAGCCATCCTGGGTTCGAGGAATCACACGTAACAGGAGTAAAAATTGAAAGCTGCAAAAGCGTTGAATTTGGTCACCTCTTCTCTCTTCAGCCAAATATCTTTGCAGGTTACCAGTCTACGTAGTCATTGCTTGAACCGACCAGCCAGCAAGATCCAGGCACTTCGACGATGCGATATCAGGCACGACTGACAATGATGGAAGCGTAGTGCAGCAGCTTGCCCCACGCGCTGACCTCATGGCTATAAAACGTGAATATAACCCGTAAACTGGATCACCACTTTTTAAACTGACACCACAAACGTGGTTTGGCGAGAGGCGAAAACCACCAAACCACCAAACCAATGCAGCGAGGCAAAAGCACACTCATGCTTTCATTAGAGCATCAATGCATGGCCTCTATCAATGGGGTGCCTAAGATTGCTAGACGACAATCTAGCTCAAGGAGCGGCTTTTCGGGTGCGCCCTCTATCCGTTGCCCTAGTTTTTGGAATTGGGATGAACGCAAGTTCAACCAGGGATGTCGAATTCACGTCAGGTTATCGTCACGTGAATTCCGGATACGCTGCAACCCTTTATTTTCTGCAGGCGATGCGCACGGAAAATGAAGGGTTTTGGGGGCACCGCGCGGTGCGCGGGGCCCCCAAAACCCTCTTAACCAAAACTGACGTTATCGTCGCTTTAGCCCGCCACAGGCGGGCTAAAGCTGCACTAGCAGCCCAAAGGCGGTTGCGATAGAGCGATCGCTCCTTCCCCTTAAATCTTTCTGTAAAATGGCGCGACTCCCCCTCAGGGCGCATTGCCAGCGCAGCAGAGCGCGGTATCCTGACTATCAGTATTCTGGCTATTGGTATTCTGGCTGTCAGAATCGACTGAAATACTGTGCATCACGATACTGTGTATCACGGCAGTTATCATGTCTGGAGACTTTCTATGCGTCCCTCTCACTGGCAAACGATCCTTGCCGCTTTGATTTTGTCCGTCACACTCATGGTGGCAGGGTGTACCCGGCCTGACACCTCTCCCTACGCCCAGACTCAACAGGAAACGACTCAGCCAGGCGCGCCTGCCGCAGTTGCACGGGAAGCCGAACAGGGCAGTCGTTTCAACAAATTTTTCCCGACGGGCGGCAATGGCTATAGTGTGGTCTACACTCAGGAGAAAAAGGGCTTTTCGGAAGCCAAGTTGAAGCGGAATGGTCAAGATGTCGCCATGCTCTCGATCTCTGACACCATCAGCCTCCCTGCCGCAGCCGATAAGTATAAGGCAGCGACGGAAACGCTGGCAGGCTATCCTGTCCTGGAGATTGGCGACACCCAGACGGGGGTACTGGTAGGCGATCGCTACCAAGTCAAAGTGCAGTCCCGCGATCCGAGCTTTACCCCCCAAGATCGGCGCAACTGGCTACAAAAATTTGACCTGAATGGGCTTTCCAAACTGTAGGAGACGTGTCGCCAACCATGACTGGTGGGGTCAGGCTCTGGCTGTCCCCCATGGGTTGATACGTGGGCTGTTGAGCAAACCCGCCCCTCCTGCAGAGCTTCAGCGTTCAAGAAAGTTCCCTTGCAGTTCCCTAAGAGCGCCAATGCCGTTTCGTCTTCTCAAGAGTTTTGATTATGAGCAAGCCAATTTACCAACGGGTTGATGAGCTTCCGACCGGAGGCATCACCGTCCAAGCGTTAAAGTCGCTCGATTTTGTGATTCCCGGACAATGGCAAAACCTCGTGGGCTTCGACAACACCATTAGAGCGGTGACTGGCGAAACCGATGAAGCCCTCGTCCGACAAATTGGAGAACGCGCGGTTGCGCTCTTCAACGACAAATCACAAGGATACCAACGGGCATTGTGGCTCTACGATACTGTAGACAGTGCATCGGGGCTGCTAGGTACAGCAACGCTGGCAAACCGCGTGGGGCAGGATATCTCTTTTCTGGGATTTCTGGATCGGTTGACGCCCAAACCCGAAAAAGCGCAGAGCATTGACCTGAGTGTGAAACTCGTGACAGAACTGGTCGCCTTTTGCCAGATTAACGGCATCCCTGGAGATAGCATTGGCGACTTTTTGGCAGCCTTGGCAGATTACAGCGGTGAATCCTTGATGCGGATGGCTGCCCTGGTCTGTTTTGATGGCATCCTCCCCCTTGGTGCTGACTTTATCCTCAAGGGGCTTGCGACGATTCAGGGGTTAACGCCCGATGAACTGGAGAAAAACCAGACCTTTAATGGAGTGAAAGATCTGATTCCAGGAGCAAACTCCAAAGATAAACTCAACTTCATTGGTCAAAGCTTCGACTCGGTTAAAGGCTGGATGACTGATTTTGTCGCCTCTCACAGCCTGACGCAGGAGAAGATTTTCGACAATTTGACCAAGTTTGTGGAGATCTCTAAGGACAAACTCGACTACGTGGGCGCATTCCTAGATATTGCTGTGAAATACTACTCTCATACCGGAACGCAAACACTGGCCAGACGACTGATCGAACGCGCTGCCGCAGAGATTTGAGCAGTCATTGCTGGTATAGCTGCTTGTGGTGGTGTGGTCACAGCCCACACCCCCACAAGCAGCTATACGAGACTGTTGAAAGAGCTTCAGACCCGCTCTAAATCGCTCTAAATATCGAGATCGGTCAGGTTTAACTTGGGGCCGTAGGTTTCGATAAATTCCCGCCGGGGGGCCACCCGATCGCCCATCAACACTGTAAAGATGCGATCGGCTTCTGCTGCATCTTCAATCTCGACTCGCTTCAAGGTGCGAGTTTCGGGGTTCATCGTCGTTTCCCAGAGTTGTTCTGGCATCATTTCCCCCAACCCTTTGAACCGCTGGATCTCATACTTCGCATTTTCGGGGAAGCTAGCAATCACCCGGTCGCGATCGCGATCGCTGTAGCAGTAGGTATGGTTCCGCCCTCGCTCAATTTTATAGAGTGGTGGGCAGGCAATATAGACAAAACCCTGGTCTACCATTGACCGTTGATAGCGATAGAAAAAGGTGAGCAGCAACGTCCGGATGTGAGCACCGTCCACATCTGCATCTGTCATGATAATGATGCGATGGTAACGCAACTGCGACGCATCAAACTCCTCGCCCTTAATCCCCAGTCCCAGTGCCGTAATCAACGACTGGATCTCAGTGTTCTTATAGATCTTGGCATCGTCAGTTTTCTCGATGTTGAGGATTTTACCTCGTAGCGGCAGGATGGCTTGGAAACGGCGATCGCGCCCCTGCTTAGCGCTACCCCCGGCAGAGTCTCCTTCCACAATAAAGATCTCCGATTCACTCGGATCTCGTGAACTACAGTCTGCTAACTTTCCAGGCAACGTCGAAGACTCTAGCACCGACTTGCGACGTACCAGTTCCCGCGCTCGTCGTGCGGCTTCTGCGGCATTGAACGCCTGGATGGCCTTCTCTAGAATGGCATCTGCCACGGCAGGACGAAATTCCAGGTACTCCGTCAGCGCTTCACCCACGAGCGAATCGACAATACCGCGCACCTCGGTATTGCCTAGTTTTGTCTTAGTCTGGCCTTCAAACTCTGGATCGGGCACCTTGACGGAAATCACGCCAGTCAATCCTTCCCGCACGTTCTCGCCGGCTAGGTTGGGGTCATTTTCCTTCAGCTTGTTGCGTTTACGGGCGATCGCATTCATCGTCCGCGTTAGCACGGCCTTCAAGCCTTCCAGGTGAGTGCCGCCATCCACCGTGCGGATGTTATTGGCAAATCCTAGCAAGTTATCCGAGTAAGCATCCACACACCACTGCAAGGCCACCTCAATTTGCACGTTATTGCGTTCACCCTGCACGTAGATCACCTCTTCGTGCAGCGGTTGCTTATCGTGGTTCATGTAGGCGACATACTCGCGGATTCCGCCTGCATAGTGATAGTTTTCAACGCGGGGTTGGTCGCTTTTCAGCAACTCCAGGCGAAAATCGGAAAAGGTAATATCAACCCCTGCATTTAGGTAAGCCAGTTCGCGCAGCCGTCCTGCCAAGGTGTTGTAGTCAAACTCAATGCCCGTCGTGAAGATCTGGCTATCGGGCATGAAGGAAACTGTTGTACCGGTGCGGTTCTCCTGAATGGGCGTCACCTCCATCTCGCCCTTGGTGATGCCCCGCTCGAACCGCATCTTGTGCATTTTCCGATCGCGGTAAACGGTCACCTCCACCCACTCAGAAAGAGCATTGACCACGGAAATACCGACACCGTGCAGGCCCCCTGAAACCTTGTAGCCACCCCCACCAAACTTGCCGCCAGCGTGCAGAATCGTCAGCACAGTTTCAAGTGCCGACTTGCCGGTTCTGGGGTGAATATCGGTTGGAATCCCCCGTCCATCATCAGACACCGTTACGGAGCCATCTGCGTTGATACTGACCTGAATACTTTTGCAGTATCCGGCAAGCGCCTCATCGACGGAGTTATCCACGACCTCATACACTAGATGATGGAGTCCTCTAGGGCCGGTGCTGCCAATATACATCCCGGGACGCTTACGAACTGCCTCTAAGCCCTCCAGGACTTGAATTTGATCGGCACCATAATTTGTGGTCATGTATTCGATACTCCGTTGGCTGGTCTAAAGACGCTTGCGACCTTGAAACGACAAAACTATCCAAAATTGTAGCACAAAAGGGCTTGGCGCGGTTTTAGGGAAGTTTTAGGGCTAATTTTGATTGGGGATGGAACTATCAAGACTTAAGCTCAGACATTGGTGCGTGTGAACCGTAGATGACTGGAAAACTGGCGCTAAAGATTAGTACCCCCGTACCAGGTGTGCCTGTCCCTATTTTAGTCGTAATTTGTGGGCCAACGGCCACAGGAAAGTCTGGGTTGGCGCTAAATCTAGCGCAACGCTTCAACAGTATCATTCTCAGTGCCGATTCGCGCCAGGTTTATCGCGAATTTGACATCGGCACGGCAAAACCCACGCCAGCGGAGTTGCAGCAGGTGCCCCACCATCTGATTGATATCTGCGAGCCAACCACAACTCTCACTGTCGCCGATTATCAGCAGCAGGCCGAATCCCTGATTGCGATGATTCACCAGAAGAGCGTTGGTCCACAGGGGGATGGCGCTGCGGCCAGTCTGCCGCTACCGCTTCTGGTAGGAGGCACCGGCCTATACATTCGGTCGGTTGTGCGGGGGTTGAAGATTCCCCGTGTTGCCCCCCAGCCGGAACTGCGATCGCAACTCACCACCTTGGGCCAGCCACTCTGTCACGCCATCCTGCAACAAGTTGACCCGCGCTCTGCTGAAAAGATTCACCCCAATGACGTCGTGAGAACCCTGCGTGCCCTAGAGGTGTACTATGTCACGGGCAAACCGATGGCTCAACAACAGGGCGAGTTTCCTCCCAATTACCCCATCCTGCAAATTGGGCTCGACTGCCTGACCACACCTGCTGGAGCGGAAGATCCCTTGACTCGTCGGATTCACCGTCGAACCAAGCAGATGATTGCGGCGGGATTTGTGGCTGAGGTCGCAACCCTCTGTCAGAAGTACGGAGCCGACCTACCCTTGCTGAACACCTTGGGGTATCGGGAGGTCAAACAGTATTTAGCGGGGGAGGTCACTTTGGAAGAGGCGATCGCCCAGATTACTCTGCACACCCGACAGTTTGCCAAGCGGCAACGCACGTGGTTTCGCAGTGACCCTACCATTCAGTGGTTTGATGCAGATGCCCCCGACCTGCTGGAACAGGTTGAACAGCGGATTACAGAGTTCATTAGGGGCTGCTCGCAATGAGCGAGGCGTCCAGGAGATGGTATCCTCTAGTCTTGATCGTGTGTGGAGTCGGGTGCTTGTCACGTTTGCCCTCACCCTAAATTCCTTTCCCAACTGAGGAGAGAAACTTTGAGATACGCGGCTTCCCTTTTCCCTAGTTGGGAGAAGGGGTTGGGAGCTGAGGGCCTGCAAAAGTGACCTACTCTCGCTGGAGCTTTGGAGTCAGCTTCAGGAAACGCACTAGACAGACACAAGCGCCCGCAGAAATTGCGCAGTTCCACGCAAAGCGAGGGGGAAGTTTCCCATAGAACACTGAGGCAATGGCCGCAAAAAAATCGCACAAATGGCTGATTTTTGGGGTTATCTTTCCGGCTTTTGCCGATTGTCATTGCAGCGAGCCAGAAAACCTGACTTTTGGCTTAATCGTTCCTTCAAATTGATTCTTCCTATCTTTACCAAAACGCTTTGAATTATCCAAGTATTATTCCTGATACAACTTCCTCATTTGACTGTAAAAATGACTGTAAAAACTCAGAGTGAAATCCTTTCTCCAATGGATTAATCCTCTGCACACCGAGTTCGTCCAGTCCTGCGATCGCGTTTTTCAACCAACCCGTGGAACAGCTTAAAAGGCTATAGCCCCCTGCTAGCCAGAATGAGCGGCACTCCACCAAATTAGAAACGGCGATAAAGCACTGCTGATTGCCTGACAAAACGTATGGAGCATTAAGACTATACGTTGTTGGGGCGAACAATGTGTTTGCACAGTGTGTTCACCCAGTGTCTCTCTCGCAGACAATTCAACGCTTGCAATCAATAGATTAAGTCATGAGATTAAGTCATGGAATCGCTGATCCAACTGCACGAGTGGAATAGGCTATGTGAGCTTGAGTGTTGTAATGTTGGCTGGGTTCGTTCGCGATCGCGATGCACCAGGACACGCAGTGTTTTGTAAACGGTATGGACTGTCCCGTATTGGCTTAGACCCCCATGACAAAACGGCTCCTCATTATCGAAGACAACACGATTCACCTGATCCTGACGAAGGAGTTTTTCGAGCGACAGGGTTATGCCGTGGTTGGCCTGGAAGATGGTAGTCAATTGTGGACTGAACTGAAGCATCACGCACCTGATCTGATCTTGCTCGATCTCAAACTATCTACAGTAGACGGCTTTACGTTGCTAGAGCAACTGCAACAGTCACCTTGGCGACACATTCCGGTGATTGTGGTGTCAGCCTATGCGTTTGCCCCGCAACGTCAACGAGCCTTGAGTTTAGGCGCATGCTGTTATTTAACAAAGCCGACTGCCCTGACAACCATTGCAACGGCAGTGGAGACGGAACTATTCAAGGCAGTTCCGATTGGGCATCTGTCTTGCTAGAGCTTTGCTGCTGTAAAAAGCCCTCCACTAAGGCATTAATGTGGGCATAGTCCTGATTGATCTGGTTAATCAGGCGATTGACTTCGTGGTTGAGAGTACTCAACGTTTGGAGTCGATTACCCAATTCCTCTTGTCTTTCCTGGTAGAGTTGCCTAAACTCTTCTGGGGTCATTACGATCGCCTCTACGGATCTCATATTAGTTATCTTTCACACATAATTTCCGGGTGTTCTCCGATAAACCGCGTAAACCGCTGAGAGTTTATCTAAGATTGACTTTTATCTAAAGCAACTACATCAGAAGTTTAAGAAACGCTACTTTGCTGAGTTGATAAGGCTTTCCAAGGACAAGGATATGGAAGTTGGTTTGATTGGAACTGGGCTGATGGGGCTGCCAATGGGACAGCGTCTACTTGATTCCAGTGTATCATTGGTCACCTATAACCGAACGGTGGAGAAGTTGGAGCCACTCCGGGCGGCAGGGGCGGCGATCGCTCCCAATGTGCCTGCCCTATTGGGGGCTTGCTCAGTTGTGCTGTTAATGCTGTCCGATGCGTCTGCAATCCGTGAGGTATTGTTGTCAGACGCGCATCGTTCTGCCCTCTGCGGTCGCACCATTATTCAAATGGGGACGATTGCTCCTCGTGAAAGCCGATGGCTCCGGGATGAAATTGTGGCGGCGGGGGGTGAATACCTAGAGGCGCCTGTGCTGGGAAGCATTCCTGAAGCCAGAACCGGAACATTGCAGGTGATGGTGGGCGCGACCCCGGCTCAGTATGAACAGTGGCGATCGCTGCTGGCAAACTTTGGGCAGGAACCACGTTACATTGGAGAAGTGGGATCTGCCGCAGCGCTGAAACTAGCGCTCAATCAACTGATTGCCTCCCTGACCACAGCCTTTTCCTTGAGTTTGGCCTTTACCCAGGCTCAGGGGGTTGACCCTGAGGTGTTTATGCAAGTCCTACGGCAGAGCGCGCTCTACGCGCCCACCTTTGACAAGAAGCTGCAACGGATGCTGCAACGCAACTTCGAGCATCCCAACTTTCCCACTAAGCACCTGCTGAAGGATACGCGCCTGTTTTTGGCAGAAGCCCAGGCTAACCATCTAGGTGTTGACAGTTTAGCCGGGGTGCAGCAGATTCTAGCGAGAGCCTGTCAGCTTGGGTTGAGTGATGCCGACTACTCCGCCCTATTTGCCGCTGTTTCCCCAAACCCTCTAGTCAATTTGCAGTCCCATCAGGAGCGTGATCATGTCCTCTAACCTACAGACTGAAATTCAGATTGAACGTCAGCCTAGTGCAGCAAGACTGGATGCCTTGGGAATAACACACTGGCCTATTTGGACGAAGGAAGTCTCAGAATTTCCTTGGACTTACGATGATGCTGAGACCTGCTATTTCTTAGAGGGTGAGGTGATTGTGACGCCGACTGGAGGCGAACCAGTTCATTTGAGGCAGGGCGACTTGGTGACATTTCCGGCAGGGATGTCTTGTACTTGGAAGATTTTGCAAGATGTCCGCAAGCACTATTTTTTCGGTGAGTTAGCTGAATTGGTATGAATTGGGATGAGTTGTTGGCTTAGGATCAGGATTTAATCACGTCGGTAATTGGATGGTCTTCTAAGCCCTTGACCCCAACCCCTCTCCCTCTCCCACGTTTGGGAGACGGGGCACAGGGATGAGGGCAACACGAGTTCCCCGGGTTATTTAATTCCTGTTCCTGAGTTGCAGCCCGTTCCTGTTTGTATCGATACTGCAATCTACGTTTGAGAGATGGAGATGACATGTACCGCTGGAGCCGATGGTTTTTGACGGTTGCCTTGTGCCTGTTGGCAGTCTGGCTGCCGCAGCCGAGGGCGAACGCCGCACAGCCTGTCTACCTGTTTCTGCAAGCCAATGGCAGCGAAATTCAGGGTGAGAGCCAGCAAGTGACTTTAGGACGTGCTGGTGCAATCGAGTGTTTGTCCTACGAGCAGTCTGTGCTTGTGCCGTTTGAGCGCAATGGGGCGATCGCCACCGGCAGACGTCAATATGCGCCGATTCGGATCACCAAACGCATCGATAAATCGTCTCCTCTACTCTTCAAAGCCCTGACCGACAATGCCGTGGTCGAAGGAGAGTTTCGCTTCTACCGTCTGTCTCCTACGGGGGATGGCACAACGGAGCAGTACTACACAGTCAGTTTTCAGCAGGGGCGAGTGGCTTCGGTGAAACAGGTCAGCCCTGATGCCCTGAGTCCGGCAACGGCAGAGGCTCCTCCGGTGGAGGAAGTCACCTTCTCCTTTGCTCAAATTGGCTGGCGTTATGAGAACGGTGGTATTGAGCACGAAGACTTTGTCACCATCCGCCGGTAGGCTCACGGATTTCCCCATGACAGACCAACTCCCCTCCCCCCAACCGTCTCCAGCCGCTGATCTGCGGCTCGATCTCGAGATCCCCGGCAGCATGATCCCGGTGGCTCCGCCCAACTTCCGCTCTGGCTTTGTGGGGATTATTGGTCGTCCGAATGTGGGCAAATCTACGTTGATGAATGCGTTGATTGGTCAGAAGATTGCGATCACATCACCTGTGGCTCAGACCACACGCAACCGTCTGCGGGGCATCCTCACCACCCCCACTGCACAGATTATTTTTGTCGATACCCCTGGTATCCACAAGCCCCACCACGAATTGGGCAAAGTGCTAGTACAAAATGCGAAGGTTGCGATTCAATCCGTTGATGTGGTGCTGTTTGTGGTAGACGGAACAACGGAACTGGGGGGCGGCGATCGCTACATTACTGACCTGCTCAAACACACCGAAGCCCTTGTTCTGCTGGGGATCAACAAGGCAGATGTGCAACCTGGCGATCGCCCCGACATTGATGAGAGCTATCGCCACTTGGCCCATCAGCAAGGCTGGACAGTTGTCAAGTTCTCTGCTCTGACGGGTGAAGGACTGCAATCCCTCCAGGCTGAACTCATCCAACACCTGGAACCCGGCCCCTACTATTATCCTCCCGACTTGGTGACAGACCAGCCCGAACGCTTCATCATGGGTGAACTGATCCGCGAACAAATTTTACTGCACACGCGGGAGGAGGTGCCCCATTCTGTGGCGATCGCCATTGACCGAGTTGAAGAAGCACCGGACATCACCCGCATCCTAGCCACGATCCACGTCGAGCGCAAGTCTCAGAAGGGCATCCTGATCGGCAAGGGGGGAACCATGCTGAAGGCCATTGGCACCGCTGCTCGTCAACAGATCCAAAAGCTGATCATGGGGAAGGTTTACCTAGAGTTGTTTGTGCGGGTTCAACCAAAGTGGCGACAATCGCGCCTGCACTTGGCAGAGTTTGGCTATCAGGTTGAGGAATAATGGGAGTGGCTAACGTCAGTTCTGGTGAAGCGGGCTTTGGGGCATCGCGCCGGATGCGGTGCCCCAAAACCCTTGAGTTTCTCTGCACGACGCACACGGAACGTCAAGGGCTTCAGCGTATCCAGAATTCACGTCCACTAAAACCTTTGGGTGGGAATGGTGTCTTGCCATAGGAGTGTGTTCAGCGATCGCTGTTGTTGGTGGTCCTGATAGGTGCGGTAGGCAGCGACGACAACGCCGCTGACGCCGAAGGCGATCGCTGGTGCCACGACGGGCAACCATCCCTGCTGACTGAACAGGAGCAGACTAGAGCCAGCTAGGACAACCACGGCCCCCACGCCTACTAGCCCCAGCAGGATGGGATTGCGGATAAACCAGAAAATACTGCTGCCAGCGATCGCCCACACCGCGATCCACATCCCTTCGCCCCACTGCGGCAAGTACCAGATGAGGCGATCGCCATCCAGCACTGCACTCAAAATCTGGCTAGTCATCTGGGCGTACAGCACCACCCCCGGCATCTGGTGGTTGGCATCAGCGCTGGCGCTAAACGGCGTGTAGAACAGGTCTTTGCTGCTGGGAGCCACCGTTCCCACCAGCACCACCCGGTCGCGCACCCACTCCGGTTGCACTCGGTCTTGCAGCACATCCATGAGGGACACTTGCTGCGCCGGGCTGTGGCTGGAACGGTAGCGCAGCATAATCTGATAGCCCCCTGCATCGAGTGCTTGGTAAGCGCCAGAGTTCGACTCGAGCGGTGGAAAGGTTGTCTCTCCCAGCTTAAGCAGTGTGGGATTGGCGGGGCTGCCCTGCGGCTGGATATTTTGACCGGCCAGATAGCGAAAGGCCAGCTTCACCGCGAAAGACTCCAGCGGTTGACCATCGGGCGTAGAGCCAAACATAAAGTTACGCCGCACAATGTTTCCTGGGTCGAGCGAGATATCGCTGAAGCCCGTGCGTGTTGCAGGGACTCCCGGCGGGGGAGGAATGTGATCGGCTTCCCCTTCGCCAATTCTGTAGAGGGTGATGACGTTAGGCGACTGTAGTTGCCGCAACAGATCTGCCTGTCCTGGCGGTTGGGGCAGGTCCCGATACAGCCCCAACCCAATGACGCGGGGTTGCATTCGCTGGAGCTTTTCCAGCACTTGGGCCAGGGTGGCGTCAGAGGGGGTGACTCGTTGGAGACGTTGCAGGTCTGCCTCAGTCACGCCCACCACCAGCAGCCGAGGATCGGGGGGAAGCTGCGGTTGCAGGCGCGTCATCTGATCGTAGGCTACCATCTCCAGCGGGTCCAGCCAGCCCAGCAGCCGCAGTCCCCCCACCAAGCCACTGACGGCAATCGAGGCGATCGCCACGACCTGAATTCCCCGCCGTAGCCGACTCCGCCAGTCCATCCACACCATTGGTTCAGTCTGGCTTTGCAGCATCGCCTCTGGCAGCAGCAGCGCTGGCGGAATATCAGTTAAATCGGTGGGCAACTCTGCTAGTTTTTGCAGCGCCCGCAGCACCTCTGGCGCCGATTGGTAGCGCTGGGTGTAGTCAAACCGCACCATACGGTCAAGAATGAAGGCCAAACCAGGACTGATGGCAGCATAGTCGCGCCAGCGAATATCGGATGTTGTGGCATCAGTCAGCATTTGAGTGGGCTGAATTCCCGTAATTCCCTGGATGGTCGTCATGCCCAGAGCATACAGGTCGCTGCAATAGCGGGGTTTGCCCATCAACTGTTCGCTAGGGGTATAGCCCTGGGTGCCAATGCCCACGGTGAACCCCGTCTGTCCAGGGGAGGCGGTTAACTGCGTCTGGAATTCTTTGACTGCGCCAAAGTCTATCAGCACGATCTTGCCGTCTTTGCGACGACGGATCAGGTTAGCGGGTTTAATGTCGCGGTGGATGACCTGGTGTTCATGCACAAAGGTCAGCACGTCCAGCACATCTCTGAGCAGCGCAACGGCGGCTGGCTCAGATAAAAGCTGCCCCTGGAAGAACTCCTCCGCCAGGGAATGCCCATCAATAAACTCCTGCACTAGATAAAATTCCTCACCCTCCTCAAAGTAGTCATACAGTTCGGGAATCTGGTCATGCTGCCCGAGCCGACTGAGGGTGTCTGCTTCCTTTTCAAACAACCGGCGTGCTACTGCTAGAAACCGCTCATCACTGCTGATGGGTTTGAACTGCTTGACCACACACTGCCGCTGCTGCCGGGTGTCTTCCGCTAGAAAGGTCTGCCCAAAGCCCCCCGCCCCCAAGACGGTCATGATTCGATAGCGCCCGCCCAGTAGCGTGTTTAGCATGAGATCTTGTCTAGGCATTGGATGGCTCTCTCTATTTTTGTGTAGACCCACGCAATACGTCTACACTTCAGTCGCTTTTAAGCCAGGAGTTGGGTCGTGGTATTCAAGTAACGTTAGTTCTGGTTAAGAGGGTTTTGGGGCACCGCGCTCGGCGCGGTGACCCAAAACCCTTGCTGTTCCGTGCGCGTCGTGCACAGAACAGCAAGGGTTTCAGCTTCTCTCGAATTCACGTTCAAGTAATAATTGGTTGGGTTGCAGGCCGCGCCCGCAACCCAACCAATTATTAGGAGTTTAGGGCTACCAGGGGGTGATTGGTGAGCGGCTGAGTCTACGCCTTTTGGCTGATAGATCCAAGCGTGAACCGGGCACTCTGAAAAAGACTCGCAGCCTTGGAATTACCCGCGTGGCTTGACATCGTGGTTGCTTACACGCCGTGTTTTAAGTTCCCTTGTTGTTATGCACGATATGACCTCCCGTCCTGAGACCATCGGTGTTGTTGGCAATGCCGCTTCGATCAACGATTCACCCTCCTGTCCTGAACTGTTTGAGCAAGGTGCAGTGTTTCAACAGCCTGAGTCGTTGTTCCGGCAAATCTTTGAAGCCTCCGCCGAAGCCATGTTCTTACTTGAGAACGGGCTGATGATTGATTGCAACCCAGCGGCAATCAATCTGATGCGGTGTCAGAGCAGAGAAGCATTGTTGGCAGCGCATCCCTCGCAAATTTCACCAGAATGTCAACCCGATGGGCGACCGTCGTTTGAGAAGGCCAATGAAATGATGGCCATCGCAATCGCCCAGCGCAACCATCGGTTTGAATGGATGCATCGCCGACTCGATGGAGAAGACTTTTGGGCAGAAGTGCTGTTGACCCGGATTGAGATCGACGACCGGCAAATTCTCCGTGCCATTGTCCGCGACATTACTGAAACGAAACGGCTTGAGGCCGACCGTGCAGCCGCTCTAGCCGAACTGCAAGAGCAAGAAACTCTGTACCGCAGCATCTTTGAAACCATCAACGATGGCATTGCCATTGCTGATCTAGAAACGGGCAAAATTGTTTCAACCAATCCTGCCTACTGTAAGATTCACGGCTATTCTGCCGAGGAAATGGTGGCCCTCAACCCCAGGGAGTACATTCACCCTGAGTCACTCCCTGTCTTTGCTCAGTTTGTCGCAACGGTCAAAGCCGGAAAGCGCTTCTTTGCCGAGGTGGTTGACATCCATAGAGATGGTCGCCTGATCAATCTTGAGGTGATTGGCATTCCCTTCCTCTACAACGAACAACCCCATGCGCTGACCGTCGTTCGAGATATTAGCGATCGCAAAGCGGCTGAGGCGGCGTTGGAGCAAACCAATATTTTGGTAAATACTGTCCTGGAAACGCTGCCCGGTCTTCTCTTTGCCAAGGATTTGCAAGGACGGTATCTAGTCTCCAACTCCAACTTGGCCCAGTTTTTTGGTAGGCCAATCCCAGAGATCCTCGGCAAGACTGATGCTGAACTGTTGCCACCGGCAGATGCGGCGGCGATCGAACAGAAAGACCGCTGCATTTTTGAGCACCAGAAAACCCAGACCTTTGAAGAAGTGTTTGGCGATCGCACCTATCTCACCACCAAAGCGCCGCTCCATAGTGCCCAGGGAGACCTGATTGGCTTAGTTGGGCTGTCCTTCGATATCAGCGATCGCAAAGCTGCAGAACAGGCCCAGGCAAGACTCACCGCCATCCTGGAGGCCACCTCTGACTTAGTGGGCATTGCCGATATGCAGGGCAACTCGCTGTACCTGAATGCGGCAGGTCGGCAGTTGCTGCAACTGCCACCAGAGGAAGATGTGAGTCACCTCCCTGTGGAAGCAGTGCACTCTAAAGAAACCAATCAATTCATCATGGAGCAGGCAATTCCCACAGCGATTCAGCAGGGCACATGGCGAGGGGAAAACAAAATTATCGCGCGGGATGGACGAGAGATTCCCGTTTCCCAAGTGATCATTGCTCACAAATCTGCGGATGGTACGCCCGAATTTCTCTCGACCATCATCCGTGACATCACTGAACAAAAGCAGGCCGAAGCAAAACTGCGACAACGCACCAGAAAGGAAAGACTGCTCAATCGCATCACCCGTCAAATCCGCAACACGCTCGATTTTGATGTGATTTTGAGTACGACGGTGAAAGAAATCCGCAGCTTATTGAACATCGATCGCTGTGGTTTTTGCTGGTACTACAGCGACACCAACGAATGGGACACGATCAAAGAGTCAAAGCGACCCGACCTCCCTCCCATGCTTGGCCGTTGCTCGGCTGCCGCAACAGGAACGCTGCCCCAACGCATCATTAATCTAGAGATCATCAGCATTGACAATACTGAACTCTGCCCTGACCAGCAATATAGAGACTACCTCCGGAGCATTGGGGCAAGGTCAACTCTGGTCATCCCGCTGCAAGGACGCTCTGGCGTAGTTGGCATTATTGCTTGCGACCACGGTCAGGTGCGCCATTGGAGCGAGGATGAGGTGGAATTGTTGCAGGCCGTTACCGAACAATTGGCGATCGCCCTCAACCAAGCTGACCTTTATACCCAAAGCCAGGCCAAAGCGCGGGAGTTAGAACAGACCCTCGAGGCATTGCAGCGGACTCAACTGCGGATGATCCAGAGTGAAAAGATGTCCTCCCTGGGGCAACTAGTCGCTGGAGTCGCCCACGAGATCAACAACCCGGTGAACTTCATCTATGGCAACATCTCTCCCGCCAAGGAGTACACCCAGGATCTGCTCAATTTGGTTGATCTCTATCAGATGCATTACCCTAATCCAGTGCCTGCAATTCAGGATGCTATTGAAGCCATTGACCTGGAGTTCATCAAACAGGACTTACCCCGACTCTTGGCCTCAATGAGAATTGGTGCCGATCGCATCCGGCAGATCGTTGGCTCCCTGCGAACTTTCTCTCGCCTGGATGAAGCAGCATATAAGGCTGTAGATATCCACGATGGCATCGACAGTACACTCGTGATCCTGGAAAACCGCCTCAAGGCAAAACCTGATCGCCCAGCGGTGCAAATCATCAAGCAGTATGGCAATTTACCGTTGGTTGAATGCTACGCAGGACAACTCAACCAAGTGTTTATGAACATTCTGACGAATGCCCTAGATGCCCTAGATGAACGCGATCAAACCCGCTCCCCCGAGGAGATGCAAGAGTCTCCTAGCCGCATTCAAATCTGTACTGAACTGGTGGAACCCGATGCAGTTGCCATTCGCATCATTGACAATGGCCCTGGGATGCCGGAGTCGGTGAAAAACCGCATCTTTGACCCCTTCTTTACCACCAAACCGATTGGCAAGGGAACGGGGATTGGCATGTCGATTAGCTACCAAATTGTCACTGAAAACCATGGCGGCATCTTAGAATGCATTTCCGCGCCCGGCGAGGGCACAGAATTTATCATTACCATTCCCCGACGGCAGGGTGAACCCGTGAACGTTGCTTAACCAGAACTGATGTTAATCGAGTGAGCAATTCTCGGTATCCAAACTTGCAAATGAGCAGTGGGATATTCGCCCCCGCAGGCTGCGAACATTCTACTTCTAGTGTGGTTTTAGCCCGCCACGGGCAGACTAAAACCAGTTAGGACAACGCGTTTTGTGGGAACCCCCGCGCCGCGGAGGGCCTACAAAACGCATTTGACATCATGAGCGTGTAGCGCCACAGAGGGGGACGCGGGGATGGGATGATAGAAGATACGGTCATTCGAGGTTACGCTCGCGCTGCGTCACATGTTCATCCCCATGATCACTGGCACGACTCAACTTCTGGGCGTCATTGGCCATCCCATCCACCATTCGCTGTCGCCTGTGATGCACAACGCCGCCATCGCCCACCTACAGGCGGATTATGTCTACCTGCCCTTGCCCGTCAAACCGGACGATCTGGAACCGGCGATCGCTGGGTTTGCCGCAATTGGCCTGCAGGGGTTTAATGTCACCATTCCCCACAAGCAGGCAGTGATGCCGTTGCTCAGTGACGTTTCTGAGCTTGCGCAAGCAGTGGGGGCAGTCAATACTGTGATTAAAACGGAGCAGGGCTGGATGGGGACGAATACGGACGTGGAAGGCTTTGTGGCACCGTTGCGATCGCACTTAGCCACTAGCCCCCAGCAAAGCGCGGTGATTTTGGGCAACGGAGGGTCGGCTAGAGCCGTGGTGGCAGGCTGCGCCCAACTGGGCTTTGCCCAGGTGCAGGTGGTCGGACGCAACCCCGAAAAACTCCAGGCGTTTCTCGCCAGTTGGCAGCACTCTCCCCTCTCCGTCAACCTCTCGGTGCACCCCTGGGAACAATTACCCCGGTTGCTGCCGCAGGCTTCCTTGCTAGTTAACACCACCCCGATTGGCATGCACCCCCACGGCGAGGACTCGCCTTTGTCAGAAACCGACCTGACCGCTTTGCCACCAGGGGCGATCGCCTACGACCTGATCTACATTCCCAGTCCCACCCGCTTCCTGCAACTGGCGGAACGACAAGGTGCGATCGCCATCAATGGGCTGGAAATGCTGGTTCAACAGGGGGCAGCGGCGTTGCGGCTGTGGCTAAGGCAGGAAGTGCCAGTGGAGGTAATGCGGTCGGCGCTGGTGGACTATTTGAGCCAGAGGAATTGATACAGAATCCGTTTTACACCAAAACAAATCGACTCAATAACTGACGGAGTCGGCATGACTTGGGAATCAGGGGGATTGCGCCCTGCCTGATTCCTGGTTAGCAAGACAGCGTTTCACAGTAAGCTGTTTTGATGGGTCTTTAGAGCAAAAAACGATGGCGACGATTAACGACAACTACCTGAAACTGAAGGCAGGCTATCTGTTTCCAGAGATTGCCCGGCGGGTGAATGCCTTCGCGCAGGCTAACCCCGATGCCAACATTATTCGTCTGGGGATTGGGGATGTGACAGAACCACTGCCGGAGGCGTGCCGCACTGCCATGATCAAAGCTGTGGAAGAGATGGGCGATCGCACCACCTTCCGAGGCTATGGCCCAGAGCAGGGCTATGCTTGGCTGCGTGAAAAGATTGCAGCCCACGACTTCCAAGCGCGCGGATGCGACATCAGCGCCGATGAGATCTTCGTCTCCGATGGTTCTAAGTGTGACTGTGGCAATATCCTCGATATTTTTGGCGATACTAACACCATTGCAGTGACGGATCCGGTGTATCCTGTCTATGTCGATACCAACGTGATGGCGGGGCACACGGGCGAAGCCAACGAGCGCGGCGAATATGCTGGCCTGGTATATCTGCCCATCAGTGCCGACAATCACTTTACGGCCCAAATTCCCAGCGAAAAGGTAGACCTGATCTATCTCTGCTTCCCCAACAACCCCACAGGGGCCACTGCTACAAAGGAACACCTACAAGCCTGGGTCGATTATGCCCGCGCCAACGGATCCATCATCTTCTTCGATGCCGCCTACGAGGCCTTCATCACTGACCCCAGCTTGCCCCACTCCATCTTTGAGATTGAGGGAGCGAGAGACTGTGCGATCGAGTTTCGTTCCTTCTCAAAAAATGCAGGCTTTACGGGGACTCGATGCGCTTTTACCGTCGTCCCCAAAACCCTGACTGCCAAAGCCGCTGACGGCTCTGATGTGGAACTCTGGGCGCTGTGGAACCGCCGCCAGTCCACCAAGTTCAACGGCGTGTCCTACATTGTGCAGCGGGGGGCAGAGGCCGTTTATTCCGAAGCAGGACAAGCCCAGATCAAAGCGCTGGTTGCCTTCTATCTGGAAAATGCCCGGATTATTCGCGAACAACTGACCGCCGCAGGGATTGCCGTCTACGGTGGTGTGAATGCTCCCTATGTCTGGGTGAAAACGCCCGATGGCCTCTCAAGTTGGGACTTCTTCGACAAACTGCTACACACCTGTAATGTTGTAGGCACTCCTGGTTCTGGTTTTGGTGCCGCAGGTGAAGGCTATTTCCGCATTTCAGCCTTCAATAGTCGTGAGAATGTGGAAGAAGCCATGCGCCGCATTACAGAAACGTTCAATGCACACAGCGCATTAAACTAGTGCTACAAACTGATGTGAGGTTAGCCAGCAGTTTTGCTGGACAAATCATCACGACTCATCCTAACTCCGTCGGTTACTAAGTCGGTTGGTTGTGATGTGAAGCGTGCGCACAGCGCACGCTTCACATCACAACCAATTGTTGCTTTAACGTGAATTCCAGAAACGCAAGAGTTTTGGGGCACCGCGCGGTGCCCTAAAACCCGCTTAACTAGAGCTGACGTTCCCTTGAGAAACCTTTGGGCTAATGTATTCCTTACAACAGGGAAAGATGATTTCAAACCAAGTTCCCCCCTCACGCCGGAGGACTAGGTTGCCCCCAATTTGCTGAGTGAGGCTATGCACCAACGTCAGGCCAAGGGTGTCAAGGGTGTCGAGGTTCAAATAGTCGGGGAGGCCGATGCCATCGTCTGCAACGATCAGTTTGACGTGAGTACAGTCGGTTTCCTGGAGAGGGTTGTTGCCGCAGACGGCTCGCAGTTGGATGGAGATTTTCCCAGCCCTCTGCTCTGGAAAAGCGTACTTTAAGGCGTTAGAAATTAGTTCATTGGCAATCAGGCCGCAAGGGATTGCGACATGAATCGGTAGAGTCACTAGGTCTGCCTCGATCACTGGCGTGATCAGACTTTGGCTCACGCCATAGGATTTGTATAAATTGTCAACCAGAATTTTGAGATAAGCACTAAAGCTAATACCCGCAAGATCGGAAGATTGATAGAGTTGTTCATGGATCAATGCCATGGAGCGCACACGATTTTGAGCTTCCTGAAACAATGTGGTGATCTGGGTATCTTGATGCTGTTGTGCCTGCATGCGTAAAAGGCTAACGATAATTTGAAGATTATTTTTGACTCGGTGATGAATCTCCTTGAGCATCACCTCTTTTTCCAATAGAGATCGACGGATCTTTTCCTCCGCCACTTTTCTTTCGGTTTCTAACCGCACCTCCTCACTCACATCTCGACCAACCGTTTGCAACTCCATCAAATTCCCCTGGTCGTCAAAAATGCCATGCATACTCCATTGAAACCAGTAGGTTGCACCGTCTGCTGACACATGACGGTGTTCGCTGATTAGGGTAGGATTGGCAGGGGTAAGTTGGGTGATTTTTTGCCAGACGGTTGCGTAGTCGTCAGGATGAACTGTCTCAAGCCAGCGGGTGCCAATCAAGTCTTGCGGGGTTACTCCAATACGACGGACTGCTTCATTGACAAAGGTGATGGTGGTATCCGGTAGGGCACGGCACACAATTTCATTCTGCATTTGAATCATGCCGCGATAACGGGTCTCACTCTGACGCAAAGCAGCCTCAATTTGCTTGCGTTCGGTGATATCCATGCAAATGCCCCCGAGCTTGATGGGTTGCCCCTGACTGTCGTAAGTATAGGCCCCCCGCTTATAGATCCAGTGAATGCTACCATCTTGCCAGACCACACGAAACTCACATTCGTAGAAGCCGTTTTCCTGTAGGGCGAGTTCACAGGCTCTCTGAAAGATTGGAACATCTTCGGGGTGAATGCGGCTAAGCAAGAAGTCGTGGTCGGGGACCTGGCTTGAATAGCCTGCATCTCCCTCAAGGGTTGGCGGTTGTGTGGTGGGATGAAAATCAAACAAGGTACACGCCTCAGGCGACCAATTTTTTTGGTTGGTGCGCAGATCCCACTCCCAAGTGCCCATGTGGGCAGCGGTGAGTGCCATTTGCAGTTGATGGGTACGCTCCTGCACCCGGGCTTCTAGGTGTTGATTCAGTTGCTGGACCTGCTGAAACAGATTGGCTTGCTGGATGGCGATCGCCAACTGGTCGGTCACCATGCGGGTCAGTTGCACCTCTGCCGCCTGCCATTGTCGGGGTAAGCTGGCATACAGCGTAATCGCTCCCCAACATACTCCGTTGACTTGGAGGGGAACGATCAACCATGCACCGGGATGGACTTGGGCGATCGCCTGGTTGACAGCATCTTCAATGCTGGCAGTGTCTTCAATTTGGACAATTTTTCCTTGTTTGAGGCGGGCAGCAAAGGGGTTATTGCGATCCGGAATTTCTAACCCAACGGCCTGTGCCACCGTTGGGCGGCATCGATATTCTGCCAACACCATCCACAGTTCTTTGTCGGGCCAGTAGCGCCAAAGGGAGACTCGATCGGTCAGCAGCAGATGGCCCAGTTCGGCGGTAGCAGTGTTGACAATCTCTTCCAGATCGAGCGAGTGACGAATGGCTTGCATCACCCGGTTCACTGCCTGTTCGCGCTCGGCCTGCTGGCGCAGGGCATTTTCTGTACGCTTACGCTCAGTAATATCTAGGCAACTGCCTAGCAGTCGGTAGACGCGGTTCTGGTTATCGAACAGCGGGGTCAGGGTGGTTAGCCACCAGAACTCCTGCCCTAGAAAGGGAACCATCTCTTCGTAGGTGATGCTTTCGCCACGCTCGACACAAGTACAGTAGTTGCGGCGGATCTGGGCGGCGATCGCAGACGGAAAGATCTGTTCGGGCGTTTTATCACGAATATCGATCGATGTGAGGCCAGTGATCCGCTGATGCGTGGGGTTCATGCTGACATAACGGAAAACCGGACCATCTGCCACATCCACCAGAAAGATAGAGACTTGGGTGTGTTCGTAGATATTTCTGAGAAACCCTTCACTTTCCGCCAAAGCAGCTTCTGCCTGCTTCAGATTGGTCAGATCTCGCTTGTTGACCACAACGCCTGTAATGCGTCCATCTTGCTCGATGTAGGGAGTATAGGTGACCCCGACAAAACGACGATTGCCATCTGGGTAGTGAAACCAGGACTCAAAGCGCACGAGTTCTCCGGCAAGACAGCGATCGAGATTGGGTTTGACGGTTGTTTCAAACAGTGTTGCCTCCATCAGGTCGCAGACCGTCCGCCCAATAATTTCATGCACAGGCTGCTGATACCACTTCGAGTAAGTGTGGTTGACAACCCGGTAGGTGTAGGTGTGATCAATTAAACCAATGGCATCTGGAGTGACCGATACAATTCGTTCGTACTGTTGCATCTGTAGGAGGTGGCTGAGCTGATTGGTGGTGGCCTGCTGACTAGACCGCAACTGGTGTAATTCGGCCCGGTATTGTTGCAATTCCTGCTCCAGTTCTGCATTTCGCTTCTGGAGGCTGGCGATGGTTGGCTCGGTGAGGCCAGCATCGATATCAGATGCTTGGGAGACATCCATAGCGATAATATCCGTATAGTTGAGAGAATTGACTTGAGGATAGCGTGGCTCGTTTTTATACCAGAAAACTGCACTAGGGTGTGAAGTCCTTGATACCTAATCTTGATGCTTAGTAGAGATGCAGCCTGGTGCAGCGTTCAAAACTATCCTTGCTAAGGCTCTAAAACTTCAGGAAAAACTTTGATAAAAGTACTAAAAATTACCTTAAGTCTCTCAATTACCTTAAGTATCTCATAAACGCTCCTCAGTGGCTCACAACGATATTCCAAATGCAACGACACGGGCTCCTCCCCATCAAACAACCATGAGCCAAATCAGCAATGCTGTCAGGAATCTAATATCGAGAGCGGCGACGCTGGAACTGACGCAAGCCTAGGTAGATCAACACGCCAATCAGGACAAGCGTGAGGATGGGCAGGGCGATCGCCAGGATAGAGAGAATGACAGAGCTAAGCAACTCTGCTGAGGACACTGCCATATTTCCCACCGGGCCTGCAATGGCGGTGGAGGAGAGGCGAGTGACTCCCATCAGCGCCTCGGTGCCTCCTGCCAAAGTTCCTCCCGCGATCGCCGCCAAACTCCAGCGCAGGAAGGGACTCATATCCGAGGTGACGGCTGCGGTGAGGACGGTGCCTGCGATCGCTGCTGCTGGAACTTCAATCAAGTCCATCAAGTCGTTGACCGCTGGAATGAAGTAGACCATCACCTCCACCAGAGTGGCGATGGCAAATGCTGCGATCGCAGCATCACTACTCATCCATGCCATTTCTGGAGCGAGTTGCAAGTGGCCTGCCCGCGCCGCCACGCTCATCACTAGAAAAGGAATCAAAATCCGGAACCCAGCAGCAGCACTCAGGCCAATCCCAATCGCAAGACTGAATAAAGTTTCCATTACGTTGTTTTGATAAATTAGCCGACACCAAAGGGGATAAGGGTTCGGAACAACCAGAGAAGCAACCCATTAATAATCGCCAGAAGAATTGAACCAATCAGCGCACTCCAGGCTCCCCAGCGCAGTCGAAATCCCTCAACTAACCAGGCGGTTAGTGCAAAGATTAGCATATTCACAATCAATCCGATAAAGCCCAGAGAAATGATGTTAATTGTTAATCTCAGCCATCCAGGAATGAGATATAAAATCCCATTCAATAATCCAAACACAATTGCTCCAATCACCGCTGAACCTACATCAGTCAATTCCACGCCAGTAAACGAAAGTTTTGACACAATCATCAGAGTAATGGCTGTAATAATCACTGAAATGACAAACGAAACTAATAGATAAGTCATCAATTGAACTCCTAGATGCAGGCAAGGCTCGATTCTACTGAAGTCAGACCCATTAGATTGTTCGATTGAATACTCGCAAACCTTGGTTAACTCGGTATTTAGAGGAGTATTCAAACGGAATTGCTGAGCAAAGTAAAGTGCAGTCTGCTCATTACCTGGAATTCATTCAAAGCCTAGCGCCTTGCTGAAGAACCAAAAATTCGGGTGCAACGCTTTTATATACCAATCAATACGTATCTGACGACTGGCATAAGAAGGGTGATAACGATCTCTTAAGACATTCTTTAACCCGACTATACGACATTTTCTCCCTTTAGACTGTAAAGTGTAGTTTGAATTGATGTTGTTTGAAATATTTCGATTGCTCGATTTTGATTGATTTTGATTTGGTGGCTACTCAACCTCTCCACCCTAAGAAAACAAGCTATACCCCTAAGTCTCTCTCCTAAGTCCAAATTTGGGCGAGAGCGTTGGAATCTGGCTCTCCTTCTCCTCCTAGGCTTGTGAGTCCTAGGCTTGCAAGAAGGGATGGGGAGATGAGAGCAACTTGTTACTCAGAGCACGGCCTGAGTAATTGCGAAATTTGCTGCCATTTGAAAGCAGCTCGCTTCCACGTCTAATTTTCTAAGTGGTGCAAACGTATGGTTAGAAAAAAGAAGATACTCTCATCCGTATCACCCGTACCGAAGTCGTTAACAGCGTTGCTAATGGCTCCTGCATTGGTTGCCAGTGCAGTGATCACGCTTGAACCGGGCAAGCTGTTAGCTCAGGCTCCTGCCAGCGCCCCGACCTTTACTCTGCCCAGTTCGTTGCCCGACGGTAGCACCGTCAGAATTGATGGTAGTCCCAGCATGGCAGTACCCAACAAATCTTTGCAAGAACAGTTTTTAGATCGATTTGCAGGTTCAAATGTCACGATTTCAACCAATGGTACTGAAGTGGCGCTCCAAGAGTTGCTTCGAGGGACGATTGATTTGGCAGCAATCGGACGGAATTTAACGGCAACAGAAGCCAATCAGGGACTCACTGCAGTGCCTCTGGAGCGAGCTAAGATTGCCATTATTGTCGGCCCCAACAGCCCGTTTCAAGGCGATCTCACCTTTGAGCAATTTGCCAAAATCTTCCGGGGTGAAATTACCGATTGGTCTCAGCTAGGCGGTGCACCTGGCCCCATTCGCTTTGTCGATCGGCCAGAATCCAGCGACACTCGGCAGGCGTTTCGCAACTATCCAGTGTTTCAAACCGCTCCCTTTACTACTGGGGCCACTGCCGATCCCGTCAGTACAGACGATACTGCGGCGGTCATCTCTGCCTTAGGCGATGACGGCATTGGTTATGCGGTGGCAGACCAAGTGAGCGATCGCAGCGATGTGCGCATTGTTGCTATGCACAAGACGCTGCCCAGCGATTCCCGCTATCCCTTCTCTCAACCCCGCTTTTATGTCTATCGAGGCACACCGAGTCTGCCGGTGCAGGCGTTTTTAGGAATTGCCACTGGTGCCTCTGCACAGGCGCCAGGACAACCCGCCGCCGTACCTGCAACACCGGGAGCAGCCCCTGCCACTGCAACGCCCCAACCCGCCCCGGCTGCGGTGACTGCTCCGGCTGCAACCGCAACGCCTCAATCTAGCCCGGCTGAAGCGATCGCCCCACCCGCAACCACTGCCCCTGCGGAAACAGCCCAAGCTGGGGGGATCTCTCCCTGGTGGTGGCTCCTCCTGCCGATTGTGGGGATTCCATTGCTGGCTTGGTTGTTGAAAGGGAAAGGGGCACCGCCCGCAGTGGCTCCCCTAGCGGCAGCAGATACCACCAAAGGACGCATGGTTTTGACTCCCCGTGATTGCCGTCATGCCTATGCTTACTGGGAAGTGCCTGCGGAACAGTTGCAAGCGCTGCAACAGCAGGGCGGACGTGACCTGAAACTGCGCCTCTACGACGTGACAGATTGGAAAAACGCTCAGCACCAGAGACCAGAGCAGTTTCAAGAATTTGATTGCTCAACGACGGATCCAGACCTCCACCTGCCCATCTCGCGCGATGACCGGGACTATATTGCTGCACTAGGCTACAAAACGGCGGACGGTCGATGGTTAGAAATTACTCATTCGGCGCCAGTGCGTGTGCCCGCTTGCACAACCAGTGAGAAAATTTCTCAGGCTGCCCAAGCTGCGATCGCTCCCAGCACAGCGGGGGTGATGGCAACCGGGGCGGGGGCCGCAGCAGTCGCCCAGGCCCTCAAGAGTCCAGCGCCTGTTGCTCAGACGGTTGCTGCTCAGTCTGCTGTAGGGATGCCAGCCGCGCGGATCATCCTAGTTCCCCGTAATGCTGAGAGCGCTTATGCCTACTGGGAAGTGCCGGATGCGCTCAAAGCGGAACTGCGTCGTCAGGGGGGGCGTGACCTGAAACTACGGATTCATGATGCCACTGACTTGAACCTGGACACTCAAGCGGCTCATTCTACCCAGGAATACACCGTGAGTGAACTGGACCAGGATCGTCATGTGCCGATTCCCGTGAGCGATCGTGACTACGTGGCCGAACTGGGCTATACGACTCAGGATGGTCGCTGGCTCAGCCTTGCCCGATCTGAACACATCCACGTTGCGAGTGATGTACCCGCCAGCAGCCCCCAAGCCACAACGGTTTCCGGTGTTGCCAACAGCCTAACCACTAGCCCTGGCGGGATGGCTGCCGCCATCTCTACACCACTGGGCAATGCCACGGAAGCGGCGATCGCTGCCAGCACCACTGCCCTGGGTGGCGTTGGAGCGATCGCTCATTCACTGGTTGAGCAGGGGCAAACGCTTGTCCAATCTGCGGCAGACTGTTCGATTCGCCTAACGCCAGTGGGGGGCAAAACCGCATTTGTTGTCTGGAATGTGGATGAACGCTATCGGGCCGCCCTACGGCAGCAGGGAGGCCGCAAGCTGATGCTCCGCATCCACGATGCCACCAACCTCAACATTGAGCACGAAGCCCCCCACAACACCCAGACCTATCTGTGTAGTGAGGGTGAGTCAGAACGAACCGTCACGGTATTAACGGGCGATCGCGACTATGTTGCTGAACTGGGCTACATGACCGATGACGGACGCTGGTTATCGCTGGTTCACTCTGCTCATGCTCGCGTACCGAATGCTTAGGCTCCAATGTGATGACGGCGATCGCCGGATCATCTGACTTGCAATCCTGTAAACCTCTCTGTAAGGACACATCCTATGAGTCTCGTTTTTGATCTGCTTAGTTCCATCAACAATCCTAACCAGCAGGGAAGTGTGGCCCAACTCGAAGGTGTGATGGGGTCGCTACAAAAAATTGCAGCCAGCCAAGGAATGGATGCCAACCAGATGCAATCAGTCGTTTCAGCTCTGGGTAGTGGTCTGGGGCCAATGCTTAAACAGCAACAGACACTGCCAGGGTTGGACGGCCTGATTGGACAGATCGCCAATGCCGCTGGTGGCACTGGCCTCACAAACCTAATTCCCCCCCAGATGCAACAACAGTTGGTTCAGTTTGTGTCCCAAAAGACTGGCCTCGATGCGGGAATGCTGCAAAGTATGCTGCCATCCCTCATCCCTGCTGTGCTGGGATTTTTGAATATGGGGGCAAGCACTCCGGGAAACCGCGGCGAAAATCCATTACTGAGCGCATTTCTGAAAGGTGATCAGGGTGGCGGTAACGACTTGGGCACCGTGATGAAGTTTGCGTCACGATTTTTGAACCCTCCAACCTGACATCGTAGTTCTCCCTCAAGCAATTCTCCCTTAAGCAGTTCTTCCTCCATCGATTGAGAGCGATGGAGGAAGAACTGTAGGCCTTAGGCAAGCATTGGGGGAGTAGAGTTCGAGAACAGATTCGCGCTATGGTGAATCCGAGATGCTCGGCGCTTCCCCATGAATACCTTCACCGCCATTAACGTGCCGACCTGGGTCACTCTGTCTCGCCTGCTGGGAGTGCCACTGCTGCTGATGCTACTGGCCCATCCCTTAGAACAAAATCGCTGGACTGCGGTGGTGATTTTTCTCATTGCCGCAGGAACAGACTGGGTGGATGGCTACTTGGCACGACGCTTAAACCAGGTGACAGACCTAGGCAAATTTCTGGATCCCCTGGTAGATAAGCTACTGGTGCTGGCTCCACTGCTAGTGCTGATTGAACTGGGGCAGGTGCCTGCTTGGGGGGTGTTTCTTGTCTTAGCACGCGAGCTGACGATCGCAGGATGGCGCGTCAACCAAACCAAAATTGCGGGGGCAAACCTCTGGGGCAAGCTAAAAACCGTGAGTCAAATTGGGGCGATCGCCCTCCTCATTGCCCCACCCACTGCCGCTTCCCCCTACGCCCTCTGGGTGTTCTGGCTCTCGGTTGCCCTCACGCTGATTTCGGGGCTAGTGTACCTGTTGCCTGTCAAAGCAGCAGGGTCACGCCAACCGTGAGACGCAGCCCGATTCCCCTATGCCTCGCCTGCGGGAGTAGTGGGATGAACGGTTCGACGAGCCTGTTCGACGGGATTCATCCACCGTTCTAATTGGGAGAAAAGCTGGGAGAAGATCAGCGTCATCACTAGGTAGACTAGGGCCACCGAGAGGTAAATTTCAAACGCCCGGAAGTTTTGGGCGACAATCAGTTGCCCCCGGCGGAAGAGTTCTTCAAACCCGATGACTGCCACCAGGCTGGTGTCCTTCAGCATACTGATGAACTCGTTGCCCAGCGGCGGAATCATGCGGCGAAATGCCTGGGGAAAGATGATGTAGCGCATTGTCTGCACTGGCCCCAGGCCAAGGGACTGGGACGCTTCCCGTTGACCTAAGTCAATGGACTGAATTCCGGCTCGCACGATTTCTGCCAGGTAGGCGGCACTGTTGAGGGTAAGTGCCATCACCGCTGCGGCCCACTGATTGAAGGAGAAATTGCCCCCCAGCGATCGCACCAGCGCTGGGATGCCAAAATAGATCATGAAAATCTGCACGAGCAGCGGCGTGCCCCGGAAGAAGTCTACATAAACCCGAGCCGCCAGATTCAGCGGACGAGCGGCAGACAGGCGAGCAATTCCAATCAATGAGCCAAAGATCAGACCAAGGGTGATCGAAATGGCCGTCAGTTGCAAGGTGACAAACGCTCCGAACAGCAAGTTGGGCAGCGCATCCCAAATAATTTCGAGCGATCGCAGCACAGTTTTGGTTCTCCTAACGCGGTTGACTCTCCTGGTCTGATACGGAATCCGCCTATAAAGTAGCAGTTAGTTTTTGGTAGAACGCCCGCTGCGCGCGCGTTCTACCAAAAACTAACCGACCCTATAAGCAACGGATTCCGTATAACAGGGTGATGTCACGTTTGCCCTCAGCCTGAATCCCTCTCCCAACTTGGGAGAGGAACGTTGAGATGCTCGGCTTCCCTGCTCCCAACTTGGAGGCAGGGGCTGGGGGATGAGGGCCTGCAAAGGTGACATGCTCTCATTTACCAGCGCCTCTGGTCTAGAAGTTGTGGCAGAAACGCAGCGTCACGACAGCGGTGCTGCATCAGGCAAGGTCGGTGGTTCACCGCTAAAGTACTTCTGGTAAATCTCCCGATACTTGCCATTCTGGATGATGGTGCCTAGCCCAGAATTTAACCGTTCCAGATTGGGTGATCCCTTCGGCGTTGCCATGCCATAGTATTCTTCGGTCAACAGTTGGCCTACCACCTTGAGGCCGTTCACCTGACCACTCTTGAGGGCATACAACGTCACTGGTGCATCGTTGATCACCGCGTCTACGTTGCCATTGGCTAGTTCCTGCAAGGCCAGCGGTGCATTGTCAAAGGTGCGCACGTCGGCTCCAGGAACCTTACGTGCTTCCTGTTCGCCCGTTGTCCCAATCTGCACAGCAATGCGCTTACCATTTAAACTCTCGAACCCGGTAATGTCGGTATTGGACTCTTGTACCGCGATCGCCAGCCCCGCCTTAAAGTAGGGACGGGTAAAGTCCACCACTTCTGCGCGTTCCTTGGTAATGGTCATGGTGCTGATGGTGGCATCCATCGTCCCAGCCTGCAGGGCAGGAATGATTCCGTCGAAGGGAAGCGCCTGTAGGTCTACGGCAAATCCTTCGGCGTCGGCGATCGCATTGATCAGGTCAATATCAAACCCCTGCAAGGTGCCATCGGCATTTTTGGACTGAAAGGGGGGAAAGGTCGGGTCAAGGGCAATCTTCAGCGTGATTGTTGCCGCAGGTGTAGCCGCAGGACTGCCCCCAGAAGGAGCAGAAGTATCCCCCGTGGGAGTGCCGGCACCACAGGCGGCAAAGGTGACGGCGCAAAACAAGCCGAGCGCACCCAACAGCCACCGACGCAAAAAATGGGAACGGGTTAAGCGAAGCATTTGAGACTGGTTCTCCAAGAGTTTTTGGGGTAAGCAGGGTTGACTGCACTCTCAGCTTGGTATTTCTGCGGCGATCGCCCCCACCAAGCAAAGCGTTTGTCAACCCAAAAGCGAATAGAATAGCAATTCTGAGTATGAAACCCAAACGTTGCAGGGAAACTACTGCTGGTGTGGTGCTCGTCTGCCACAAGTGGGCTAACACCACACCAGGCGCTCAAGGTGAGAATTGCTGCTAATAGATGCTAATAATAGAGCACCAGCATTACATTAACGATTGAATCAAGCATTGGTCAGGCGGATTAAGCAAGGTTTAAGGATAGTTGCCCCTGGGGATAGAACCAATGCTTTAGGATGAGTTTATGGGGGTGCAGCAATGCCACACGACCCAGCAATTTCCCATCCCCGAATGGATCGGCATCGCGCACTGCGCCTTGTTGCTGGGTGCAGCAATGCCACACGACCCAGCAATTTCCCATCCAGTTTAGTCAGCTAGTTAACCGGGGAGAACTCAAGCCAAATGAGCAGCGGCGAAGCAGGGATTGTCTTTGACCGGGTGGAAAAAAACTTTGGTCCCTTGCAGGTGTTGCGGGGGGTGAGTGGGCAAATTCAGCGGGGCGAAGTGGTGGCGGTGATTGGCCCCTCCGGTTGTGGAAAAAGCACACTGCTGCGCTGTTTCAACCGATTGGAAACGATCAATGGTGGGCGGCTGATCGTCAATGGCATTGACCTGTCCCATCCGAAAATTAGCCACAGCCAACTGCGCAAGTTGCGGGCAGACGTGGGGATGGTGTTTCAACAGTTCAACCTGTTTCCCCATATGAAGGTGATCGATAACCTCACCCTAGCCCCCTGCAAGGTGCTGGGGATGTCGGAAAAGGAAAGTGGGCGACTGGCGCGATCGCTATTGGACAAGGTTGGCCTGCTGGAGAAGGCTGAGTCCTACCCCGACCAACTCTCTGGCGGCCAAAAACAGCGGGTGGCGATCGCTCGTTCCCTGTGTATGAAGCCCAAGATCATGTTGTTTGATGAACCCACTAGTGCCCTTGACCCCGAATTGGTGGGCGAAGTGTTGGAGGTGATGCGACAACTAGCAAACGAAGGCATGACGATGGTGATTGTCACCCATGAGATGCAGTTTGCCCGTGACGTGGCCCACCGTGTTTTCTTTCTCAACCAAGGACAAATCGAAGAAGCAGGCCCAGCGCGGCAGGTGTTGACCCAACCCCAGAGCGATCGCCTCAGAACTTTTCTGAGCCGCATGAGTCCTGCCAAAGTGTAGAGTGTTATCCAGCCTGGTTGGAAGGCTGCAAACCACGCTGAAACTGGACGGTGAAAGGAGGTGCTATCCATGCGGGCAATGGTGCTAGATCAAGTCGGTCAACCGCTGCACTTGGTTCAGCTTCCTAGACCAGAACCCCAGGCCGGACAGGTATTGTTGCGGGTCAACGCCTGTGGCATTTGCCGCACCGACCTGCATGTGGTAGATGGTGAACTGCCAGACCCAACGCTGCCCCTGATTCCCGGGCATCAGATTGTGGGGACTGTGGTAGCCGTGGGCGAGGGCGTCTCCCGATTTCGCCAGGGCGATCGCGTCGGTGTGCCTTGGCTGGGGAAGACCTGCCAGCACTGTCGCTACTGTGTGCGGGGGCAGGAAAACCTGTGCGATCGCGCCCTGTTCACGGGCTATCAGATCAACGGCGGCTATGCCGAGTACACTGTTGCCTACGAGCAATTTTGTTTCCCGATCCCCGCAGATTACCCCGACCTCCAGGCCGCTCCTCTGTTGTGTGCGGGGTTAATTGGCTATCGCTCTTGGCGTCTGGCTGGCGAGGCAGAAACCCTGGGGTTCTATGGCTTTGGCGCAGCAGCTCATATCCTGATCCAGGTTGCCCGCCACCGGGGGCAGCGGGTCTACGCCTTTACTCGGAGTGGTGACACCGTTGGCCAGGAGTTCGCCCGCAGCCTGGGTGCAGTCTGGGCTGGTGCCTCTGAGGAAACACCGCCGGAACCATTGGATGCGGCTATCATCTTTGCGCCGGTTGGGAGCCTCGTCCCTGCAGCGTTGAAGGCTGTTGGCAAGGGAGGCACTGTCGTTTGTGCTGGCATCCACATGAGCGAGATTCCCGCTTTCCCCTACTCTATTCTGTGGGAAGAACGAGTCGTCCGCTCTGTCGCCAACCTCACCCGGCAGGATGGCGAGGAATTTCTGGCGATCGCCCCCCAAATCCCCATCCACACCGAGGTTCAGGTCTTTCCGCTAGAGGCTGCCAATCAAGCACTAATGGCCCTGAGAACAGGAAAAATCATGGGAGCCGCAGTTTTGCAGATGTCACACGACACAATCAACTGACGTAAATTCGATGGGGTGGAAACGTATGACACTGCGATGCCTATACCTATGACGTCTGCCCACGCTGATTCGCCTATTCTTGTCCTTGATCCAGTGTTGCAATGGTTTTCTCGGCAAGGGTGGCAACCGCTCTCGTTTCAGCGGGCCACCTGGGAGGCATACCTGGCAGGGAAGAGTGGGTTGATTCAGGTGCCCACGGGGTCGGGCAAGACCTACGCCGCAGTGATGGGAGCGATCGCCGAAATGCTGGCGACTCCAACCCCAGGGCTGCAACTCCTCTATGTCACTCCGCTGCGGGCGCTCTCACGAGACATTGAGCAATCCATTCGTCGCCCGATTGAAGAGATGGGCTGGCTGTTACGGGTGGAATCGCGCACAGGCGACACCAGTTCATCGCGCAAGCGCCAACAACTCAAAACCATGCCAGAGATTCTGATCACCACACCAGAATCGTTGTCCTTGATGTTGTCCTACACCGATAGCAGGAAGCGCTTTGCCACACTACGGAGCGTGATTTTGGACGAATGGCATGAACTGCTCAGTTCCAAACGTGGCACTCAAGTTGAACTGGCACTGTCCCGGTTGCGAGAATTGCAGCCCACTCTCAAGACCTGGGCCATCTCCGCCACGTTAGGCAATTTGCAGGAGGCGGCCCAAGTCGCCGTGGGGGTGGGGGTGGAACCTGTCATCATTCAATCTGACTTGCAGCGGGAAACAAAGATTGAGAGCATCCTCCCTGCGTCGGTGGATAGCTTTCCCTGGGCAGGACACCTAGGTCTGCGGATGTTTCAAGACTTGGTAGATGCGTTGGATCTGGAAAAATCGACCCTGATCTTCACCAACACCCGCGCCCAAGCCGAGAAGTGGTACCAGGCGATCGCCTTTGCCCTGCCAGAAGCCGTTGATCGCATCGCCCTCCACCACGGCTCCATCGATGTGAGCGAACGGGAAGCGATCGAGGCAGGGGTGAAAGCAGGGACGATCAAATGGGTCGTTTGCACCTCATCGTTGGACTTGGGAGTAGATTTTCAGCCCGTGGAACGAGTGGTGCAAATTGGCAGTGCCAAAAATCTGGCGCGGCTGTTGCAACGGGCAGGGCGGTCGGCCCACATCCCGGCAGGCACCTCGGAGATCTTTTTCTTGCCAACCAATGCGTTGGAGTTGCTAGAAATTTCCGCGTTCCGGCGTGGTTTGGCTGCGGGCGACATTGAGGTGCGTCGTCCCCGCTACAAGCCCTACGATGTGCTGATCCAGCATCTGATTACCCTGGCCTGTGGGGATGGTTTTGAGCCGCAGAACACTCTCGCAACTTTGCGACGTGCGATCGCCTATCAAGATCTCACCGAGACAGAATATCACTGGATTCTGGAGTTTATTGAAAAAGGAGGAAAATGTCTGGGGGCCTACCCCCGGTATCAAAAAGTGGTACTAGAGAACGGTGTTTACAAAGTCAAAGATGCTCAGTTAATTCGACTGCACCGCATGGGCATTGGAACAATCACATCCAACCAAGCGGTTGATGTCCAATACACCAATGGACGCAAGATTGGCACGGTAGAGGAAAGCTTTGTTTCAAAGCTAAAGAAAGGAGATGTCTTCTTTTTTGCCGGTCGCCAACTCGAATTTTTCATGATGAAGGATATGGTGGTGTATGTTAAAGGGACAACCAAGCGATCAACCGTCACACCCACGTGGGGCGGCGGAAATCTAGCCATTTCTGATACGTTGAGTCAACACCTGCGCCGGGAAATTGAACGGGTCAAGACCGACAACCAAAACCTAAATCGAGAATTGGAATGTTTATTACCGCTGTTATCGGTTCAACATCGGATTTCAGCATTACCCGAGGCTGATCAACTCCTGATCGAACATTGCAAAACTCGTGATGGCCAACACCTCTACGTCTATCCCTTCGAGGGGCGGTTTGTGCACGAGGGGCTAGGGTTTCTCTGGGGCTATCGCTTTGCCCAAAAACAACAGGCCACCTTCACCATTTCCGTGAATGACTACGGTTTCGAGATTCTAGCACCCAAAGGTTATCCCTTTCAGGAGCTATTTTCTACTGACTTCTTCAGCCTAGATTCGCTCTACACCGATCTGAAGGCTAGCTTGAACATCTCAGAGTTAACTGGACGAAAATTTCGCGGCATTGCTCAAGTGGCAGGGCTGGTCTTCAAGGGCTTTCCCACTGCCAAGAAAACCACCAGTCAACTGCAAATTAGTGCATCCCTGATCTACGAGGTTTTCACAAAGTACGAGCCGGATAACCTCCTGCTAAAACAGGCCGAAAGCGAGGTGCTACAGGAACAACTGGAAGCCCACCGACTGGTGGAGACATTGCAGCGATTGCGCCAATTCTCCGTTCTCTGGAAGGAGACCAAACGCCCCTCCCCCTTTGCGTTTCCGCTCTACGTGGAACGGCTGAACTCTCGCCTCTCTAACGAAAGTTTGCTGGAACGAGTCGAGCGCCTAAAGCAACAGTGGGCGGGAAAATAGAGTACTACTCTCGCCAGAGGGCAATACCTCCCAGGAGTCCTGCTACGTTTGGAACCGTTTTGACGTTGGCAGGCAGTTCTTGGTCAATGTGTTTGGAGTTGCCACCACCGAGGTAGAGCTGATCGTAGTTAAACAGCTTTTCGAGATTGGCGATCGCCTTTCCCAGCCGATTGTTCCAGCGCTTTTTGCCAATCGCATCCAGGGCTTCCCGGCCCAACTGTTGCTCGTAGGTTTCTCCCTTACGAAAAGAGTGGTGAGCTAGTTCTAGGTTAGGCACCAGTTTGCCATTGAGAAATAGAGCAGAGCCAAAACCTGTGCCCAGAGTCACGACCAGTTCCACACCATCGCCAGCGATCGCCCCTAACCCCTGCATATCAGCATCGTTGACAACCCGAGTTGGCTTTTCTAACCGTTGCTCAATCGCTGTGCCCAGGTCGAACCCAATCCATTGAGCATCAAGATTGGCGGCTGTTTCCGTAACGCCACGCCGCACCACCCCCGGAAAGCCAACCGAGACGCGGTCGAACTGCTGCTTGGCTGCCAAGGTTTGAATCACCTCCAGCACAGCGTCGGGAGTGGCAGGTTGCGGTGTTTCAAGGCGATCGCGCTCCGTCAATGGATGCCCCTCATGATCTAACACCATCACCTTGATGCCACTCCCTCCAATGTCAACCGCTAGCGTCCTTGGATGCATTCCGTTTGATTCCATGACAATTCTGCCCAACACAGCACCATCCCATTTATAGCGCCGAGCGCGTTGATTAAATACGGTACCGGTTTTTCTTAATGCCGCTGCACACCGCTACAGCCTACCAGCAATTCTCAGTCTGAAAATCAGACGTGGG
>DVEB01000072.1 GCA_015295905.1 Synechococcales cyanobacterium M55_K2018_004 | reverse complement strand
TAGTCTGCTACTAGCCTGCTACTAGTCCCCTCCGAGACCCCACTCCCTAGAATCGCTGCTTCACGATCAGCACCGATTTCACTGGACGCTGGACAATAGCTCCATGGGCATTCACCTTGCCATACATTGCCCGTCCGCCGTAATAGAGTGAACTAGAACTGCCCCCGTCTAAATTAAGGGCTGTTGTCGCCCCCAATTCCTGCAGCAGCGCTGCTAATCCTGGCAAAGAAATCCCCGAATCTGCGGGTGAATCTGGCCATTGGGCCACCATCACCAGCAAAATTTCCCCTGTAGCAGTAATGCCCAGTGCACTGCGTGCATTTGGGCGATCGCTCCCTAGGGCATCTCGAACCACACGACCGTCCGCCTTATCGGTAAACCCTTCGGCCTCAGCGGTGAATTCCGGTAGGAGTTGGGGGCCTGCTCCTAGGACATCTAAAAGATGGCAGCTTTGAGGCATGGGGATACTATGACGGGCGATCGCAACCGTCACATCATTCCCACACTGCATCCGGCGAAACTCACTGCGGTCGAGAATTTGTGGCAAATATCGTGTTAGTTGGGGATTCTCCATCAAGCGGGAGTTCGTACGCGGGTCAGCCACAAGCTGCCCATCCCGAACGATAAATGATGTCGTTTGCTGGTTGGCAGGATCGAAGTAGCCGCCATTGATGACCGCAGTTGCTCCCGTCTGTTGGGCAAATTCTTCGACAGTTGCCACTCCTTGCGTCAGTGCGGGCTGCACCTCAAACCGAGCATGGTTGGGGATGCGGAGCACATGCATGGTGTAGCGATCGCGCACTTGGGTCTGATAAATAATCGACGGTGCTGGCGGCGGTGAGAGGGAAGGAGTCACAGGCTGGGAAAGCGCCGTTGGGCGAGCAAGGCAACTGCTGAGGGCGATCGCCAGCATCAATATCCCCCTCCGTCGAGTTGTACGGTTTAACATCACATCGGTTCTGGTTAAGCAGGTTTTGGGGCACTGCGCCCGGCGCGGTGCCCCAAAACTCTGGGTATTCCGTGCGCGACGTGCACAGAATATCCAGAGTTTCAGCGTATCCAGAATGGACATTACCATAGCATGGCTTTCTTCAAAGCATCGTTGGTTCAATCCACAAAGCCTCTGAGGTCGCTAATCATCGGGAAATTGCCAGCAGGCGATGCGCTCAACATCCCGACTGCCGCATTGACACGGTTCCGCTACAGACGCGATCCACTCTTCGTTGCAGGTGCGACAGTGGTGCAGGATGTTGTTGTGATTGGCAGCAGCCAGCACGCGCTGCCATTCTGCGAGTTCTGCGGGGGTAAAGAGGGGGTGGGGGTCTGTCATAGAGAGATCCACAGGGAGATGTTGGGGCTGGTCGGGGAACAGTGTACGATTTTGGCTGTTCGATGCCTTGTGGATGGGCCTGCGTGTATGAGCGAGGCAGATTTGCTCGGCAACTGCGTTAAAGGAGGATACCGGCGATCGCCGCAGTCATAAAATTGGCCAGGGCACCAGCAACCATTGCGATCATGCCCAACCGGGCGATATCGTGCTGTCGAGTGGGGGCAATCCCGCCTAACCCCCCAATGGTGATGCCAACGGTGCCAATGTTGGCAAAGCCACAGAGGGCATAGGTGGCAATATCGATAGAGCGTTGCGAGAGGCTATTGCTCTGGATGAGTTTTTGCAGGTCGGCGTAGGCAATAAACTCGTTGAAAATTGTTTTCTTGCCTAGCAGCACTGCCACCTGCCCCACGTCTTCCCATGGGATGCCCATTAACCAGGCAAAGGGAGCCATCACATAGGACAAGATCCACTCTAGTGAAAATTGGGGGACATTAAACAGTCCCCCAAACCAGCTAAGGAATCCGTTGACTAGGGCCAGCAGCCCTAGGAACGCGATCAGCATGGCCCCTACATTGAGGGCTAATTTCAGACCATCGAGGGTACCAATGGCGATCGCATCAATGGCATTGACCGAGGTTCGTTCTACTGTCATTTTGACCTCGCCGACTGTGAGTGACTGCTCCGTCTCTGGATACATCAACTTTGCCATGGCTAGGGCTGCCGGCGCAGACATCACCGAAGCGGCCAACAAATGTTCCGCTGGGGCGTTGAAGGAAATGTATGCCCCCAAGACACCCCCGGCAATGGTGGCAAATCCTCCTACCATCACTGCAAACAATTCGGATTGGGTCATCTCCACCACGTAGGGTTTGATCAACAGTGGAGCCTCCGTCGGCCCTACAAAAATATTTCCAGCCACGGACAACGATTCTCCGCCCGAGGTTTTCATCGTGCGAACCATCACCCAGGCAATGCCCCGCATCACTTGTTGGATAATGCCGTAGTGATATAGCAGGCTCATAAACGCAGAGAAGAAAATGATGGTTGGCAAAACCTTAAATGCAAAGAAAAATTCAGCATAATTAGCACCAAACACAAATTTTGAGCCTTCTGCTGCGTAGTCGAGAAATCTAGTGACAACGGCCCCCAACCAGTCAAACACCGCCCGCCCACCCGGCACTCGCAGAATCACCACCGCCAGGATGAACTGCAGCGCAATGCCCCACAGAACCGGTTGCCAGCGAATGGCAGAGCGCTGCTTACAGAGACCGAAGGCGATCGCAATAAAGGTCAGCAGGCCAATCAGTGAAATGAAACGCTCCATGATGAGATCAATCAGGTAGGTGAGATGAATCCAAAATTCAAAAGCCAAAATCCTCAAGTTGCTGACCTACGTTTTCCAGACTTGTGGTTGCTGAAAGGCGTGGAGTTCCTCAATAACCCGCACCCAACTATGGACGAGAGAATTGAGAATGCGATCGCCCTTTTCCGGGGTGGCGGCAGTGGGGTCTCCCAGAACACCGCTTTGGGTCAAGTCGCGGGTGACCCAAGCAAAGGGGAGAGCGCCTTCCATACTCAGCAAGCTGTTTTGAGGTAGGTTGTGGGGGTATTCGGTAACGGCGCGATCCATTCTGACCGTATCGGGTAGCAGTGACAGCAGCAGACTGGTCTCTGCGTCCCCGGCGTGGATGCCCAGTTCCAGTTCCTGAGGGGTCAGCAATTCGGCAGCGACGTTGGGGACGTGCCAGATAAACAAGGGAAAAACACAGAAATCTGCGTGGGTCTGGTGCAAGTCGCGTGCAACGATTTCGATCACCTGGGGTTGCCCACCGTGGGCATTGACCATAGCAAATTTGCGAAACCCCGCCCGATAAATGCTCTCGCCTACTTCCATTAACACCTGCGTTAGGGTCTGGGCAGTCAGGGTAATGGTGCCAGGGAAGTGCCAATGTTCGTTGGACTTACCGTAGCAAAGAGGCGGCAGGGCGTAGGCGGGAATCGTTGGCGGCAGTTGAGCTAGGGCTTTGCCAATCACAGCAGTGGCGATCGCCGAATCTACGATCAGTGGCAGGTGGGGGCCGTGTTGTTCGATTGCGCCGATGGGTTGCAGGATGACGACGTTTTCCTTGTCGGGCATGGCCTGGATGTCTGTCCAGGTCAGGTAGGGGAAAAACCGATCTGGTGGGAAAAAGCTATGCATTGCAGGACAGCACTAGGCAAGGAATGGAGCGTTGAGGTACATCGTACCTTACGTCAGTTCGGGTTAAGTGGGGTTTGGGGCATCCCGAATTCACATTACCTTGATCTCTTGACTTTAGGGCTTCATCCTGAGAATCATGGCGCTACGCACTCATGATGTGAAACGGGTTTTGTGGGAAACCCCGCGCAGCGGAGTTTCCCACAAAATGCGTTGTCCTCACCTATGCGTGAGCGCTATACTGCCAGCGGCAAGAGACTGGCTGACAGCCATCATGCGGGCTTGTCGTGACCGCTGGTACGGTCTATAGTTTTAACGCGAAAAACTTAACCGCATTTGCAGGGCACCACAGGGTTCGCTATGGGAGAATTGACTGCCGACCAGCGTAATGATTACTACCTGCTGGAGGGGGCACGGACTGGCATCCATAAATCCATCCTGGCGGCACTCTACGTGGCCCACGGTGGTCCCAACCTGACTGATGGTGAGACTGGACTGGGTATTTCGGCGGCTAACCGCATCCCAGCAAATCAAGTCAGTACCTTCCCTCAGCAGGTGCAATTTGCCGCCAATACAATTCGCAGCATCACCAACCGGGTGACTGCTCAGGGGTGGCGCGGTCATGATATTTGGGACATTGACCGGGGCCGGTACACCGATCGGTTTTTGGCCCTAGTGGCCGATGGGTATGTGCCCCCTGCTAGTGACTTGGCAGCGGCTCGTCTGGAACCCACGGATGCAGCCAAGTTAAAAGCGGCCTACCTGGAAGACCTGACGATTGACTATAAGGCCGATGGTCTCCCCCAAAATCTGGCCTTCCTGGACAATGCCCTGCTGCGCTTTGTTGAACGCCTGGGCAGCTATTACCAGCATCTCGACTATCAGCGGGAGGCACTGCTGGAGGCGGTGCGCATCTGGCGTAAACTAGACACCCGGCAAGCGGCGATCGCCTCCTTCAATGTTCCCGCCCCACCCGATGCTACCGATGAGTCCTATCTCGACCCGGCAGTGCTGGATTTCATGCGGCGGTTGACCCTCAATTACTCTGGGTTTCCTCACCAACGCGAGGCTCTGCTACGGCTAGTGCAACTGTGGCGAGAACTCGACTCCAGAGAGGAGGCGATCGCCTCTCTACAGAGCAACGATTCGGCGGAGACCAATATCCAAATTATTGACCCGGCTTTGGTGGCCTTTGCCCAGCGGGTCCCACAGTTTTACCAGGGCAAGGGCGAGCAGCGGCATGCCCTGACGGAAGCCTTTCGATTGTGGCATGGACTGGACTCCCGCGCTGCGGCGGTCAGTGCTCTGGGGGTCGATCCGCGATCGTTGACCACAGCCGGTTCCGTGGCGCTAGTGGATGCAGCCCGTCAGCTTGACCGTCAACTCCTGGAATTTATTCGCCGCATCCCCTTTACCTACGACGAAACCGAAGCCCAGCGAGAAGCCTTGATCCGGCTGGTGCAACTGTGGCGCAACCTAGGTACTCGTGATGCTGCAATTCGCTCCCTCTTCGATGATCTGCGGCGCATGGTGCGGGCACGGCGCGATTCCCAAGATGCACCTCCGCGTCCGGAGCCTGCCCCCCTGCCCCCCCGTCCTGCCCGTTGGACACCTACCAACATCCAACTCCACGCTGCAATTATCCCCAACGGCAGCTTCACCTGGGCAGAAGCCACCCACGGGGGCACCCGGATGCCCCCCAATCAGGCTACGGTAGACAGCATTGTACGCATTGCTCGGTTGGCCCAGCAAGCGCGCGATCGCCTTGGTCGCCCCTTTCGCATCACAAGCTGGTACCGTCCACCCGAGATCAATGCCCGCGTGGGGGGGGCGTCCCACAGTCGCCACATGGTCGGAGATGCGATCGACTTCTATTGCGATGGACTGACGGGCAACCAAGTCTATTGGGCACTCGACCCTTGGTGGTCAGGAGGGCTGGGGCGCTATCGCCGTTTTCCCAACCTGGTGCACATTGACGCTCGGGACTACCGGGCACGCTGGCGACACTGAATCTAATCGGCATTGCTGATTTAACTATTGATGTTTTGAGTGAGGGGCGTACTCCGTGCGCCCCTCACTCAAAACATCATATTTTGGATTAAGCAACGCCACCTCATCAAGAACATGGGCCCAAATTCCAGGGATTCAGACCCACGCTGATGAGATTCCGGCAATCTTGGGCATATTAGAACAGAAGATGCAATCACTTTGGTCGGGGAGCATCCTGAATACCGCGCGTTTCACTGCTGACCCATACGTTCTACCTCATGGCGACTCACTTCATTCTCGTCAACCCTACCCTAGCTCAGACCCCCGCCCAGTCTGCTAAGGTGCGTCCTGAACAGTTCTGGATGGGACTATCGGGCGCTTTGGTGCTGGTACTGATTGGCCTGGGCGTGTTTACCAAGTTGCGCTTTGACAAGCTTGCCAAAGAAAAGCGGTTCGAGGAATACAAAAACCGTGAACTCCAGAAAAAACTCAAGCTGGCACTGAACACCATCAGCAAGATGGAGAAAAATCCTGACCTGGTGCATTCCCGCGAGTTTAACCTCGACTATCTGCGCCTGCGGATGGAGGAAGAGCGATTCCATTTTGCGATCGTGAACCAGATCAAGATCCGCGTGAAGGAAAAAATCTCGGTTGCCCTGCGTCCCACCCAAGCTGAGCAGGGCGCTCTGGGGATTGCTAGCACCGTCCGTCAGGTGGATGAGATCTTTGATGTTGAATACGACCTGACGGATACTCCTGGTGGCAAGCGGGCCGTCCTGTTTCGCATTCAAATTAAACTGGCAAAAATTCCCACCCAGCCCACTTCTGTCACGGTCAGCCAGATCATCCAATGTCTGGAAAACTACATGAGCCAGAACACCGATGAAAGCTGGCAACCCACGATCCAAGGGCGGATTGCCTCAATGCACTGGGACCAAAAGGCTAAACCAACACCGCTACTAGTGCTAGAGCAGTCTACCGAAGGAGTCAATGTCACCTTCCGAACCAATCCGATGGTGCGCAGCTAGAGATTTGCAACAAATGTATCCGTCCTAGGATGGGTTAGGCGATAGCCATAACGCATTGTGGGGATTTGATGGTCACGCAAGTCTCAAGGGTTTCGGGGCACCGCGCTCATGATGGAAAACGCCTTTTGTGGGAACCCCCGCTGCGCGGGGTTTCCCACAAAAAGTTTTGTCCTAATCTACGCGCGTAGCGCCATACCCATCAAGCAGGTCAAGTGGTGTATGGGAGCGATCGCCTCCGCACATCACTTGGTTTTCTGTAGGATAAGGGTGTTATACAGAATCCATCTGTAAAGTAGCCGTTTGTCGTAGTGTAAAACGGGCGCTGCGCGCC
>DVEB01000249.1 GCA_015295905.1 Synechococcales cyanobacterium M55_K2018_004 | reverse complement strand
TGTTTTGAGTGAGGGGCGCACTCCGTGCGCCCCTCACTCAAAACATCATATTTGGCTTAAGCAACGCCGCAGCTTGTTGTGATGTAACACGTGTGCTGTGCGGACGTGTTACATCACAACAAACCGACTTAATAACTGATGGAGTCGGTATAAGAAGTGCTAGCTGCGTTCTTCCGAAGGTCATTCTGGATCAAGCCCCGCTATGATCAAAATTGGCAGTACAGTCTGTGTCCTCAAAAGGCATAGCTATCTCCATCTCACACCGATGGAGTCGGTTGTTGAGGGGAGCAGTCACGGTTGCCCTCACCCTATCGGTGAGGACAAGGGGATGGGTCAGCACCCCACCCAAGGGTAAACTTCCTGCACTCCGTCCTCACCAAGCCTGCGGTTGCTATAGTTTCTCACCGATGTAAGACTTGCGGAGGCAGTGCCACGGTTTACACACGTCCCTTGGCTCGGTTGATTGAGCAATTTCAACGATTACCTGGCGTTGGCCCCAAAACGGCCCAACGATTAGCACTGCACATTTTGAAACGACCTGAGACAGAAGTGCAGGAGCTTGCCCGTGCTCTGATGGAGGCCAAACAGCAGGTTGGCCTGTGTACGGTCTGTTTTCATTTGTCGGCAGACCCGGTGTGTGAGATCTGCCGCTCCACCAGCCGCGACCAGAGTACGATTTGCGTAGTTGCAGACTCGCGCGATGTGATTGCGCTAGAGAAGACCCGCGAATATCAGGGGGTCTACCATGTGTTGGGGGGACTCATCTCGCCGATGGAAGGGATTGGCCCTGAACAACTTCACATCTCCTCCTTGATCAAGCGCGTCAGCAAGGGCAACATTGCAGAGGTGATCATTGCCATTAGTCCCAGTGTCGAAGGAGAAACAACTACCCTTTACGTGGGGCAACTCGTCAAACCCTTCACGAAAGTGACTCGCATTGCTTTTGGATTGCCGATGGGGGGGGACTTGGAATATGCCGATGAAGTGACCCTAGCCAGAGCTTTGGAAGGCCGACGCGAGTTGGATTAGCCTACCCTTCAGGAGAAGCGGGTGGCGAGAGTCGACTCTCGCCACCCGCTTTCTGCTTTGAGTCATAGCGTAGCGATTACTGCAACTTTTGCTTGATAAAGGCCAGCAATTGCGCCATTTGCTTCTTCAGGGTGTCGATCTCGGCTTGCATCTTTTCGACCTTCTGGGTCAGAGCGGCCACATCCGGAGAACCTGCTGCTTCTGTGGCAGCGGCCACGGTTGCGGTAGGGGCTGTGCTGGCAACGGGTTGAGGCCACTTCTTAAACTTCACCATCGCAGCTTTGATGGCTTCGACCAGTTGCTTTTGCTCGAACGGCTTGCCGATGAACTCGAAGTATTCAAACGGCTCAGGGATTTTTTCGGTGACTTCTTCTTTGCGTCCCGACATCAGTACTAGAGGGGCACGCAGTTCGGGCTGTGCCTGGATTTTCTGAAACACTTCCCAACCGCTCATGCGAGGCAGCAAGAAGTCGAGCATGATCAGGTTGGGACGCTCCTGATGGATGATGTTGATACCCTCAAGGCCGTCCTTTGCCTCCAGGACTTGAAAATTCCCTTTGGGCAACATGTCTCGCACCATGTTACGGATCACTCGGCTGTCATCAATAACCAGGATTTTGTGAGTTGCCACAGCAGATTCCTCTGAACGCGAAAGATGGGATGAAGATTAGAACCAAGGGAGGTGGGCGCTGGACGCTGCTCTAATCTCTGTAGCCCCTGAAGAGAATACCAGGGAGCGATCGCCCCTCCTCACCCCTCCAACCCGAAGGCATTGACCCTTGTTGTCACAAGCGTCCACAACACGCAAGAACTAGTTTACCCTCTACTAAGGAGAATCGCATCGACTAGCGACCGATTAGAGATGGTTGAGCACTCTGGCAAGGACTTACCTGTGCAGACCCTCTTGCTCTAGATAACCCAATTTACTCTAGTTTCTATACACCCCGGAAATTTTTGACAGTTTTTCTAGCAGCTATCACCAATTCCAAAAACTAGGGCGATAGATGGAGGCGGGGCAACACCGACGTGAATTACAGCGATTCCCACAAAAGCTGATTAAGATCGCTGATAGAGTGACCCTTAGGTAACGTGAACTTCGGATAAGCTGAGACCCTTTTAACCAGAACTGACGTTAAGTAAATTGAAAGCAGAGTGCGGCGGTTTTCATATCCATTTATCAATACTCTGGACAGTTTTGATGAAAATGCGGAAAACCCTTGTTGCACCGATGGTTTTGATTCTTACCCTAAATTCCGCTCCCAAGCAGGGAGAGGGACTGCAATCCGGCTTGCCTTCGCCCTTTTGGGGAGAAGGGGTTGGGGGATGAGGGCGAAAACTGTCCAGACTGTTGATTTGATGAGAGACGGTGTTATGAGCGGTTATGAGCGATAGTCACGTCGCACAAGATCCCGCTGGTTCAGGGGTTGAGGGGGGTGGTCACAGGCCACACCCCCGCGAGCAGCGATCACCCTGAATCATCAAAAGATGCGTTCCAGTTCTGTGTGGAACCATGGGATGTGATCTGTCCCTTGAGGCTGATGCTAGAGAGTAAGGAGGAACATTGCAGTTGGGTTTTGATCCGTCAGAGCGGGACTCTTCCCGTCCGACCACTGCCCAGGGGCGCAACCGATCGCCCCAAGTTGAGGCGGTGCAAAGTATGCCTGCTTGGTTGCGCCGTCCGATTGGCACCGCCAATGACATTTCGACGGTACAGCAGATTATTAAGCAGCGGCAGATCCACACTATTTGCGAAGAAGGCCGTTGTCCCAACCGGGGCGAGTGCTATGCACAAAAAACAGCTACTTTTTTGCTGATGGGGCCGACCTGTACCCGTTCCTGTGCTTTCTGCCAGGTGGATAAGGGCCATGTACCTATGCCCTTAGATGCGGAGGAACCACGGAAGGTTGCTGAAGCCGTGGCGCTGCTGGGCTTGAAGTACGTGGTGTTGACAGCGGTGGCGCGGGATGATTTGGCCGATGGCGGGGCTGGCTGGTTTGTCAAAACGATGGAGGCTGTGCGCGATCGCAATCCGGGCACCCAAATTGAAGTGCTGACCCCTGACTTCTGGGGTGGACCAGCGGGTGATGCAGGGCAGTACGAACGGGTTGCCCAAGTGGTGGCGGCACAACCTGCTTGCTATAACCACAATGTGGAAACCGTGAAGCGTTTGCAGGGACCAGTGCGGCGGGGAGCGAAGTATGAGCGATCGCTGCGTGTGCTTGCCCTGGTCAAACAACTCGATCCCACCATCCCCACGAAATCGGGCCTGATGCTGGGTCATGGAGAAACCCAAGCGGAAGTTATCGAAGCGCTGCAGGATCTCAGGCGGGTGGGGTGCGATCGCGTCACTCTAGGACAATATATGCGGCCTTCTCTGGCGCATCTGCCGGTGCAGAAGTACTGGACACCAGAGGAGTTTGAAGAACTGGGGGCGATCGCCCGTCAGATGGGCTTCAGTCATGTGCGATCGGGGCCGTTAGTCCGTAGTTCTTACCATGCAGGGGAAGACTCGTAGCAGGAGAAGCAGTACGTTCTTCGATGAAACGTTACGGATGTTTATTTTTGCGGCAAAGTGCGAATTCTTGCGACAAGTTGGTTAATAATGTCGAAGTAAGTTTTTGACTACTCTAATTGAGGAACTAAACTGCTATGGCTGCCAAAGACGCAAAACCTCCCTATACTTTCCGTGCTTCCTGGGCACTTCTGCTCCTGGCAATTAACTTCCTGGTCGCGGCTTACTACTTCGGGATTTTGAAGTAATTTTCTGACGGTCTTTGAATTTCAATGTCGAAACCCCCGCTTGGGATGGGAAACGTGTTTCTCCTAGAGTCCTATTCCATCCCAAACGGGGGGTTATTGATGCAGGGCAAGGTTGGACAGCGTGCCTAGAGTGTGCCGCGAAAAATGCCCTGGGGACGAAACAGAAGCACAACAATCATCAGCAACAGCGCCACCCCTAGCTTGTATTCAGATGGGATGAAGGGTGTACTAAGCTCCTGTGCGATGCCGATCACGTAGGCTCCGGCGATCGCCCCGTAGGGATTCCCAATGCCTCCCAGGATCACCGATGCAAACATGGGCAAGATGAGAAACCAGCCCATATTCGGACGGACGGCTGTGATCAGGCCATACATGCCGCCGCCAACGGCAGTCAGCCCTGCCGCTAGCACCCACGTCCAGATCACGATGTTCTCTACGTTGATGCCCGAAACCCTAGCTAGGTCAACGTTATCTGCTACGGCTCGCATGGCTTTGCCAATTTTGGTGTTTTGCAACAGGTAGTGCAGCCCAAGAATGGCTAGGATAGCTAGACCCACTACCACTAAACGGCTCTGGGCGATGCGAATGCCGAATAAATTGACCGCGTCCGCCACAGGCAGGGCATAGTTTTGGTTATTGGCTCCCCAGAGAAGAATAATGCCGTTGCGGAGGAACAGCGCTAGCCCAATGGAAATGATGATTAGGGTGGTGGAGGTGGAACGACGATCGCGCATAGGAGACCATAGCAGTTTTTCGGCGAGCAGGGCCACCCCGATCATCAATACTGCGCCTACGGCGATCGCAATCCAGATCCGCATCCCGCCTAGGGCTTCGGGCAGCAAAAAATTGGCAGTCAAGGCAAAGTAGGCCCCTAGAGTCATGTAGTCTCCGTGGGCAAAGTTCGCCAGCCGCAGGATGCCATAGGTGAGGGTGAGGCCAACCGCAGCTAGGGCAATAATGCTGCCAACGGCAATGCCATTGACCAATAGTTGAGGAAACTGAGATAAAAAATCGAGCAAAGATGCATTCATATCAGCGGGAATCAGTCTTTAGAACTGCCTGTTAACCGGCGATCGCAGGTCATTAGTCTAACCTCTCAGAGTATGGACAAATGCAACCTATAATTCAGAATCCTTAACCAAGGTGAATGCCGGATAAGCGGAAACCCTTGAGGTTCCGCGTGCGCCCCGCCCAAACCCCCTGAACTAGAACTGACGTTAATCAAGCAGAGCAGGGGGACGCCAACCCCCAGCTTAGTGGGGCAACGCTGTTCCCCAAAACCCTCTGAGCCCAAACTGATGTTCCTTACTCCGCTGGGTGGAGTTGGCGGGTGACAAGCGTCCACCCCTCTGCCCTGCCGAGCGATCGCACGTTGTCCAGACGCAAATTTTGTAGCGCCGCCTCATCCAGCAGCAGGTAAACCTGCGGGTTTTGTTGCCAGAGGTTCTCTAAGGTGGCAAGTGGTTGTGGGATGACCGGGCGATCGCTGTAAAAGATGAGAGAAGGACGATGCCCAGGCTCTGAAGTGTAGATTACCTCTCCAGGAGGAGTCTGCTGCTGGATGAGGGCGGCAACGGGTTTGACTGGATAGCTTTCCGCAAGTTCCCAGTTCCAATGGGGCGACAGCATCAACATCATCAGCGCCACATATGTCCCCCAAAGCAAAACGCTAATGAACTGGGGATTGTGCTGTAAAACCAGGAGCGCCACCACCAGCATCGTCAGGCAGACCACAGCACTGAGAAAGGCTAGGTCGGTTTCGCGTGGCCGCGTTAAAGCGGAGAAGAAGAAGACTCCTCCCAGCGCCGCGATCGCCAACAGCGTGAATAGCACCGCCCACCCAATCGAATATCCCTTGAAGTAGGGATAGGAAAGGGGCGTACGGCGGCCCTTCTCCCACAGCACGGCAAGCTGGGCCCCCGTTGCGAGTGCCAAAGCAGGATACAACGGCAAGATATACCAGGGCAATTTGGTTGCCATTAGGGAAATTGCCGTGAAGTAGAGGCCACCCCACAGCAGGGACAGCTTTGCCCAACCCAACCCCCGATTGTCCCAGGCATTCTGCAGAGCCATCGGCCAGAAGACCAACCAAGGAATGCCGTACTTCAGCAGTTCTAGCGCATAGTACCAAGGTGGCCCATCGTTGCGCTCCACCGGGTTCCAGATGCGGCTAAAGGTCTGGTTCACTAGGTTCAGGTTAAGTGCTTCTACGCCGTACTGTTGCCACTGGGCACCGTACCACAGTCCCACGGGGAGCAGCCCCAGCACCACCCCCCACCCCAGGTAGGGTTGGCTGAGTAGACGGGGGGTGTCCCACCCCAGGAAGCAGACAGCAATTGCCCCCATCAGCAGCCCCAACATCACCCCTTTGGTTAGGCAGAGCAGCCCCAGGCTCAACCCCACTGCCAGCGCAAATCTGACATTCCGGCGCGATCGCAGCACACACCAGAACAGCAGGATCGAGAAAAACAGGACTGCCCCGTCTAGCATGGCCAACCGCCCCAGACGGGCCACCTGGAGCGTCGTCAGGTACACCAACGCCGCAAACAAGGCTGGCGGACGACGGCCAAAGACCTCCCGCCCCAGCGCGTATAGCAGCGGCACTGAGAGCGCGGTGAACAACGCCCCGGGGAGGCGGGCTGTCCACTCGCTCACGCCCCAAAGGCGAAAGGCGATCGCCATCAGGGTGTGAACCAGCGGTGGTTTGTTCAAGTAGGGTTCACCGATTAGCGTGGGAAATACCCAGCGCAGCGAACCTGCAGGAGCCTGGGCAATTTCCTTCGCCACCTGAGCAACGGTGCCCTCGTCCCAGTCGCGTAAGGGCAGCCCGCCCAAATTGACTAGCAGCAACAGCAGCGCCACAACCAGGAGGCCATAGCTCCAGTAGCGGTCAATAATTGCACTGTCAAGACTCCGGGGTGTCATCCAAGGACTTTGGTTAAAGCGAGAATCGTCCATACCCGGAGGTTAGTCTTTCTTTAGTCTTTCTTTATTCACGGAGTATTACGGGGAAGTCCTGGGGGACATGAATCGCCAGACAAGCGATTAACGTCAGGTCTGGTTAAGCGGGTTTTGGGGCACCGCGCCCGGCGCGGTGCCCC
>DVEB01000176.1 GCA_015295905.1 Synechococcales cyanobacterium M55_K2018_004 | reverse complement strand
CAAAGGGACAAGTTGTGCAAAAGATCAGAAATTTACCTGACTCTATCGAGAACAGTATTATCATCATGATGGATGTCCTTGAACACATTGAAGATGATGTTTCCTTCTTAAAGGATGTTACATCAAGAGTGAAGGGAAGGTGTTACTTCTTTGTAACGGTTCCGGCCTTCAGACAACTGTGGTCTGGACATGATGTTTTCTTAGGCCATTTTCGTCGATATTCGCTTTCCGAAATTAAACACTCTTTAATTAAAGCTAATTTTTTTCCAAGAAAAAGTTATTATCAGTTCGGAATGATTTTCCCTATCGTTTATTTTCTGCGAAAGTTGGCCAATAAGTCTTCCCAGGCCAAGAATGATATGAAGCCTGTCAACCCAGTTGTGAATGAAATTCTTAAGCAGCTATTGGGCATTGAAATGTTATTGACTCAATATAACCATTGGTTTGGTCTAACATCCACTGTAGAGGGGTATATAGAGCAAATGTAGAGACGGAGAAACGATTCGAGCAGATCACTGCTTTTCTTGATATTTGAAATTAGGAATTGAACAATGAAGCAAGCATTTATACGAAATTTACTCATAGGGGTGGTGCTATGTAGTACTGCATCCCTTATATTATTTGGAATTGTTGGCATTGGTCGTGGCAGTGCGTTCAGTGGCGATTTTGCTATTTTGTATCAAGCTGGACGTAAATGGCTGAACTTTGAAGATCCTTATGTGCAGGCCAATCCCACAGATGGGCTATTTGCCTATCCACCCCAGTCTGCTGCTCTCTTTATCCCGCTTGCCCTGTTGGACTTCCAAATTGCAAAAATTGGGCTGCTTCTGCTAAATCTAGTGTCGATTGCTGCTTTGATTTTCATGACCGCAGACACGATTAAAAATCGTTTGGGCGATCGTGGGCATCCCTTCATGATATTGATGGCAGCCTTTATTATTGGGAACCCATTCACCAACCACAACGTTTGGATGGGGCAAACTTCTCTTATTGCCTTTGCTGCAACAATGGCAAGTTGGCACTTTAGTCTACGGGAGCGTTGGGTGTTGTCAGGAATTTTCCTGGGTTTGGCCAGCTTTAAGCCGCAACTTTCTATCCTTTTGTTTCTATGGTTTCTGCTGGAGCGAAATTGGAAGGTACTTTTCGTTTCTGCCGGAACAATTGGCATGATGTGTATTTATCTGTTGTTAACAAGTGGTCCTGTTGATATGTGGGTTGACTGGTACCAAGGCATTACTACTTACAAAGCTTCAGTGTTTAATGAGGCTGGTGCTCAGCATGTTGTCGGGCTTGAAAGTTTCTTCCAAGCTGCTGGCATTAATATGCCCACGCTAAAACCACTAGGTGTGCTGTTAGCTTTCATGCTCTGGTATTTTCGAAGTCGTTTTAATCAGGTCGATTTGTTTGGCCTGCTCATGGGAACCTCCCTAACTTTTGTGTATGGACATGACTATGATTATGTCTGTCTAATTCCTCTCTTTACCTCGCTCCTTATCTATGCATCAGAAGAATTCCGACTCTGGTTCTATCTGTTTCCTTCTATATTTTTGTTAACATTTCCTCAGCGATTTGTCCGAATTTTTGGGATTCCTGTGCTTAATCACTGGCGCACCATTGTCGTTCTTATTACAGTTAGCTTAGTTGCTTTTCTGAGCTTGCAGAGCAAATCCATGCAAGTTTTGAAGAAATCTGAGGGACAGAGCTTTATCCTTTAACTTTTTTAGATAGTTGTCCCGTCCCTGTTCTCATCGACTCATTGATCCACAACCAATGGAGCATTGAACTATGCCTAGAATTTCAATCGGGATCCTCGGATTTAATGAAGAATATGGTATTGGTCAACTGCTTCAATCCTTTCAGGAGCAAACGATCTTTCAGGATCAAAATATTGTAGAAATTATCGTAGTATCCAATGGCTCTACCGATAAAACAGCAGCAGTTGCCAGGGAAAAACTAGCCGCTCTAGCTGAAACTGTCAGGTTGAAGTTTCAGGTGATTGAGCTACCCATTGCCGATAAGTGTGCGGCGTGGAATCACTTTGTCCATCAGGTATCTTGCGAAGCAGACTACTATATCCTGCTGGACGCTGATGTGGTTTTAGTAAACCCAAATGGACTTGCTGAACTTGTTGGCATTTTAGAGAAACATCCAGAGTGTCGCATCTGTGGTGGAAAAATTATTAATCAACGGGGAGAACTTTTGCCAGAAATTATTAATGGTAAATGTTATGCCACTCGCGGCGAAATTCTCAGAGATGTGATCATTCCAGAAGGAATTATCTCGGATGATGCCTACGTCGCGGTTACAATCGCAACTAATTGGTACGAGACAGATTTTGATGAGGGACTTAGGAGAGGCTTTGTGCGTCAGCTTGAAAATATCACTATTAGTTGCGGACATACTCCTCGGGATAACAGTTTTACCAGCTACAACATTGCTGGACGCAAGCGAACAATCATGTTGGCCTATACCCAAGCCCAGATAGATTACTGTATGAGAACGCTGTTTGGGGGTGGGGCAACTGCACGAGAGGTTGCTGTCAAACTTTCTCGCAAAAATCCAAAATGGTTTCTCAAGTTTCTCGAGCAAAGCCCCTTTCAATGGCCGCCGCTTGAACCGCCTAGCTTGAGAGCTTGGTACTCGCCTAAAACCATTGTGCGGTATTTACTATACTGGTATGCCTACCTACTAGCAGTCAAGGGCATCCGCGATCGTGAATTTGGACATTTAGCTTGGAAGTTAAAGGGGCGTTTTTGGTAACCCTGAGGTGAACTATGGCGCAGGTAGGTCTGGTTGCAATTGGACGAAATGAGGGAGAACGTTTGCAGCGTTGTCTGACAGTGGCGTTGCAACAAGTTAACCGGATCGTTTATGTCGATTCCGGCTCTACAGATAATAGTCTGCAAATAGCGCGATCGCTTGGTGTCGAAGTCATTGAATTAGATCTGTCTATGCCCTTTACCGCCGCCCGTGCCCGTAATGCTGGCTACGAGTATCTAGTGAAACACTTTCCGGATGTTCAATACATCCAGTTTATCGATGGCGATTGTGAATTGGTCGAGGGGTGGCTAGAACGGGCATCGCAAGCTTTAAGTGATTACCCAGGAGTTGCGGTGGTTTATGGAAGACGGATAGAGCGCGATCGCAACCGTACCCTTTACAATCGCCTGTGTGACATGGAGTGGCACAACCTCCTGAACTACGCAGGCCACTGTGGTGGAGATGCCATGATGCGGGTTGAAGCTCTGCAACAAACGGGTGGCTTCAACCCTGCATTAATTGCTGGAGAGGAACCAGAACTTTGCCTACGAATGCGGCAGCTTGGCTGGCAACTACTTCCCCTTCAGGTACCCATGACGCTCCACGATGCTCAGATGATGCATTTTCACCAGTGGTGGCAACGCATGGTGCGGGCAGGGCATGCCTATGCTGAGGGTGCCTGGATGCATGGTCAAGAACCTGAGCGTTACTGGCTCAAGGATACGTTAAGTATCTGGTTCTGGGCACTAGGTTTACCTCTCATTGCTCTGTTCCTGGTGCCCTTCACTCACTCCCTTAGTTTGTTGTTGCTGCTGGCTTATCTATTGTTGAGCTTGCGCATCAGTCATTGGATTGCTCGGCAGGGTTTTTCCTGGTCTGAAGCAATCCTCTATGGCACCACTTGTGTACTTGGAAAATTTCCGAACTTCATAGGCCAGATCCAATTTTACTGGCACAACCTTCTCGGTAAGCCAAGCAGGTTAATTGAATATAAATAAGCGAGTTGAGAGGTGAAAAGATGTTTAATCTTTTTTAAGAACTACTATAGCGATCCTAAATGGATTGTGAGAAAAAGCCATAGGTAAAAAGCTTTGGAAAGCTAAAGGTTTGGTGGTGAGTCACAAGCTCAAAGAGGAACTTAACGACATTGAACGATTGACACAAGTGGTAGTACTCTCGAATGAATCGCTTTGCCTGCAACCAAATATCCTCAATTGGGTTTTGCTTGGGATCATTGGGCGCAAAGCGAATGCAAGTGATTTTCCAGTTGGACTCATCGAGTCCTTGATTGACCGATTCAAGATACTGTTTTACCTCTTGGGAGCGATGATAGCTGGCTCCATCCCCAATCAACGCAATCCGACTGTTCGGACATTGGCTCAGCAGATATTGCAGAAAAGCAATCGTGCCATCGCTATTGCCAGTTTCAGATGCTTGAATCAGGCACTGCTGTGTGTAGATATTCACGGCTCCATAGTAAGTCTGCCTGCTGCGTTCATTGGTGATGGGAACCTCGATGCGTTCGTTTGTTTTGCCCCACACATACCCCCATAAGTCCCCCCACAACAGATGGCATGCATCCTCAAAGAAGACCACCAACTCGCCCGAGATGATCTCCTGCCGATGCGCCTCCAACCAAGCCGTAATCTCCTGTTTTTTTCTCTACTAACGCTGGGTCTGCCTTGGGATTGCGCTTTTGCGTTTTCTTCCAGCTAATCCCAGCTTGCTCAAACAGGGTGTAGCAACTTTGCTTGGAGTCAAAGACTACTCCATACTCCTGTTCAATATGCGCTTGCAACTCAGCCAGATTCCAGTAATTCTTGTGCTTTAACCAGCTAATCACCGCCTGCCGTTGCTCTGGGTCTAGATAGCCGACTGAACCGCAATACCCCAGTTGCAACCCAGAAACCCCCAACTGTTCGTAGATCTGACTCCATTTGCTAATGAAACCTGAACTCACACCGATACTCTCCCCAATCTCTCGATGCTTATATCCTTTGAGAAACATTTGGACCGCTACTGCTCGTTTGAGTTCACGCGCATCTGGATTAGACTTGATGAAGTCATTCAGGTCTTCTAGCATAGAACCATTTCCAACCATATTGCAGTCGTCTCTAGATTCTCACATCTGATTTGGGATTGCTATAAGTTTTCTGGCAAAACTGGACGAATTGTCTGCCAGTAAGCAACTCGTTGTAGTTGCGTATCCGCATTCTCTCACTCAGATTATGAGTAGCAAGTTAGTTGCCTTCTCAGCTGTCAATCAGAATCAGGTTTGATACGGAATCCGCCTATAAAGTAGCGGTTAGTTTTTGGTAGAACGCGCGCGCAGCGCGCGTTCTACCAAAAACTAACCGACCCTACAAGCAACGGATTCCGTATGAGATGTGCTTATTTAACTGCCGTCTGTGAGTCATGATTTGCATAATTCGATGCAACTTTTGTGCTTGTCCCCCATAAGCCTTCAATTGCGTGAAAACCACTAGAAACACCAGCGATTCCGCCAACAGCCATTAAATAAATTGTAGGAGATGCAGCATTTAGCAAGCTGTCGACCATGAAAAGTAACACGACCACAGCTAGTGCGGCAGTTGGAGCAACTTTTGGGTGATACCACAAAAAAGTAGGATAGCATTTCATAAATGCAACTAGCGGAAGTAGAAACGATGTCAGCCAACTAAAAATCCCTAGCAGACCATTTTCTCCAAAAATCATAATCCAGTGACTATCTGTAACTACTTTGTCTCTACCGGTTATCGGATCTAAAACACGGCTACGCCCAGAGCCACCCCAACCAAATAAAAGACGCTGGTGGGCTTTTTCGACTAGCATATCCTCCATCATCAGCCTGAACTGTAGAGAGCTAGCTCGATCCTGACCAAAAGTACTCTGCATGATTGGAAGAATCTGAGATCCAACTGTTGCTTCAGGCGTTAATGTTGCTGAATACAAGTAAAAGGAGATGCTAATAAGAAGCACTAGCATCAAAAAGCTAGTACGCAACCAGCGGCCTGTAAAGAAAACAGCCAATCCAATTGCCATGAGTATCCATGCTCCTGTTGACTTCACCCACAGAAATGTAAGGAACAGAACTGGAGACAATTGTTTCATAGGCATCCCCAAAAACCGCCTAAGGCTTCCTGTTTTCCATAACCAGATGCCAATGAGTGCAGTTGCCATCATCCACAGCCCTACCTCAAGACCATGATTCAAGAAAACGATGGGTCTCCATCCTCCCCATCGTTGCGCTTGACTCCAATCAGGAAATGGACTAATTCCATAAAGTTGCCAGTGCAATAATGGCCCTCGGAAGCTTTCGTACCAGCAAAGCGGAATGTAGGCCACACCACTTGCAAAAAATGTGATTGCCAGTTTCCGCATTCCATGAAGGCTGCTCAAAAAAATACGCCCAATAAAGTAAGGAGCTCCCCAACTGATCGTTCGAGAAAAAACTTCTTTGACGCCGTCAAATACGCCCAAGTTATTATCAATCGATGAGATAAATGGGCAAATACAGAAGATGATAATAGGCAGATCCAGCCAGACAAATCGAAAGTTTTTAACGAATTTAATATCAAATAACAAGATTCCTAGAATGACAGCATAGGTCACAATTGCCATTCTTCCACCAGGAATCAGCATGGGGAACACGAAGCCAAATTGGGGAAGAAGCGTGTAACCTACAATATAGCTCGTAATCGCGGCTTGCTGCGTTGGCACCCACTTAAACAGGTAAACAACACAGAAAAAACCCAGAATCAGAGCGAGATTAGGAGGAAGCATCGAAGTAGGGTACCAGTAAATCTTTATGCTGACGCCGATTCCAAACGTCACCAAAATAGACTAAATCAAGTATCAAGGAACCTTTGCAATAAGCATTACCGTATGTCCATTTTTCGCAGCGGGATGGCGAGCGGCAACAACTGAAGCTACGAAAGATCGAATGATTTTTTTTCCTAGTAAATGGTTAATTAATTTTGTCCGCAGATCAGATGTTTCCCATCTAACTAAGTTCCGCTTCGGATTGGGCTTAAACACTGAAAGACCGTACTGTGCCAATACAAATGTATGCCAATCTCGAATGTGATCGGAAACTGGTTCATGCCAAAGATTAATTATTGATAGGTTTTCCCGCTGAGCAAGGTTTTTCAGCGCTAGATCAGTCCATCTTGTTACATGATGGGGGGGCATATTAAGACAGTTATTGACTGCAAATTGCAAAAAACTATCTTCTGCTGGCACGCTCAGGATCAGAACACCACCCGACTTCAATGCCTTAATACACCCTTTGACGAAAGCTTCTGGTTCAGTGACATGCTCTAAAACTTGAAATGAGCAAACCACATCATAAGTGCTTGGACAAAGATCTGCATGAACCTGAACAGATTGCTTGATAACGTTCAGCCTTTTAAAATTTGCTTTCTCGATTGCCCGATCGTTAAACTCAAGACCAGTATAAGAGATAGATTCAGGTAGCCAGGCTCTAAACGCTCCTCGACCACAACCAACATCTAAAACCTTTGCACGCTCCCCTATGTAGTTTTTGGCAAACTCGTACTCAGTTTTGTCGTCCCGGTAGTACCAGTCAAATTGCTGCAAATGCTCGTAGAAAAGTTCATCACCCGGAAACATGGGCTCGAAGAAACGCAGATCGCAATCAGAGCACAATCTCATTGTAAGTTTAATCTTACCTGAGAAATAAGGGGCAACATCAATACGTACCTCTTCTGAGTAGAGCGCAGCCAGTTGCGCAGTATCGACCTCTGTATGCGTATGAGTATGGGTAGACAAGCATACCGGACACTTGACAGTATTCATAGCTCTAAAAGCAGCAAAGATTAGCAATCATCTCTAGTCTCTACTCAAACAAATCCTATCAAGCCTAGTTGATCGCCTCTGATTAGAATTAAAGAATCTTACTATGTGTTAAGGGCTTTATCCTAGCTCCTCAAGCTTGACTAGGCTTTTGAAACGAATTTGATGCTAGTGCAACAAAGATTGATGAAAAAATGGGCGGAAACTCACTTCTTGGCAGCGGATAAGATATCGAAAAGGATGGGTGGAAGCAGCTTTTTGATGAGAGATTTACCTGAGAATGATTTGAACAGGTGTTCGTCTGGGGTGATGGCACCGTTTTGATCACAGAAAATCGTGCTGTGCTCGTCGGATACTTCCTCCTGCGGGCGACCATTAGAATAGTAGTAGAGGGCTAGCGATTTTCGTGTACGATCTTTAGGACAAGTCAATGGCTCTGGATGACCATGATAAGAAAAATCAGTCGTACTAAAAATGACACAACGGTTGAAAAAGGGGTGAATCTTACGATGGCAAATCTTAGACTGTCGATCCCAGAGTTCTAGGCAACCACCGTAGCTTTCATGCCAATCTTTGTTTAGGTATATTAGAAGATTAAGTCTGCGATCGAGCTTTAGACGCTCATGACGGTTGAAATCTACATGCACTTTTAGATAACCACCCGACTGTATTTGGTGTAAACCACCTCCAACAAAATGCGGATCAGGGAGCAATCCGTCGATGCCTGTTAACTTCTCTAGAAAATCAATAAAGATTGAAGAGTTGAGTTGATAGAGAAGAAACCGAGTCATGTCTCCCATATGAGACTCACTCTTAGATGCGAGTTTCTTCTCAGCGAGATTATTAAACTGCTGCCAATCTATTTGATTGGGCTGAGGAAACTCTTGCAAAACAGCATCTAGGATAGGTTCTGGCAGGAAGTTATCAAGCACAATGTGAGGGAATGGATCAGCCTGAGCATAAGCAAGTCGGTACTTCTCAGCGAGTTCCATCAAATATTCACTATCTAGGCAAAAGGGTAAAGTTGTCTTAATCTCGTTTGTTGCAAGCATAATTAAAACTTGAAACCACAGGTTAGGAGGGAGAGATCAGAAATCCTAGAACAGATACTTCATCAATAGGCAGAAGGTTTGAGCAGGGGTACAAGAGCTTAAATAGTGACGAAACGCTCAAAACTTCTCAGAAGAAGTTAAATCAAGCATAAACACTAGAAACGCACTGCCTCATGCAATCCAACTCATTTCCATCATCGAGCTTGACTCTGCTACATTGCTCCATTCGAGTGTTAAGCGCTGCGCTCAAGGCTCCGCAAAACATACTCAGAGCATCTTCAGAGTACACCTTTTTACTTTAATGAAAAGGTATGTGATGTAAAGAGATCCGTGAATACACTGTACAAAGATTTCACTTTATGAAGAGCCAAATGAAGATTTGATGAAGATCTTTTCCAGCCTAGTGCACCAAATCTACATCTTTCCTACTTTGAGACAAAGAAGAGATCGGTGTATGTTATTTTTCTTTTCCTATCTTCTTGCCGATTCAATGGCTTTGTGAAATGTGTTTAATGTGTTAGAGTTGCTGGGTAATGGGTTCGGAAATCCTTGAAATCCTTTCTAGGTGGGCGTTTCAAGAATCTTCTGGCAAATAAAGTGACATCAAAGAATTAGCGGCGCTGAGACCAGCGATCTAAGGTTTCTTCGTAGAGAGCAACAGATTGTTTGGCAACAACTTCTGGTGTAAATCTTTTTCCACACTCAACACTTGCACGTTCTCCTAAGCGGGCAGCCAGTCCAGGATTCTCAAGCATTCGTATAATCTGTGAAGCTAGGCTCTCAGCGTCACTGGCCTGAAATAGTAATCCTGAAACTTCATCGGTCACAATTTCAGGAATGCCACCTGCACAGGAGGCAACCATCGGGCATCCTAGGCTTAAGGATTCGAGCGCTGTATACGGGAAGTTATCATAACGGGATGCAATAACCGTGACTTGGGCGCGTTTACGTAAGGCATTCAATCTAGCTGGTGGTTGATGCCCTAAATATTCAACTTGGCCAGACTCTAAAGCTCCTGGTAATCGAGCTTGAACATACTCCTTAAACTGCCACTTCTTTCCGATATCATCAACATACCCACTATCAGGTCCAGCAAACTGCAGCCTCGCCGCTGGATACCGTTGTACAACTTTAACAAACGCATCAATCATCAAATCTCCTCCCTTGTGTCGATCAAATCGACCAACAAAGGCAATTAAATTAGGATCACAATCGGCTGCTTTCCAACGTTCCTCTTGAGAGACTTGAGCAACTGGACAAGGAACAACAACGGCTTTTTCTAAGGGCAAATTGTAGTAATGGCGAGTTTGCTCTAGAACATTGAGGGAAGGGGCTGAAATTGCAAATGCATTCGCGATCGCTTGCCTTTCCAGTTCAACTCGGCGGGTAAAAACTCTATCTTCAACAGCTCCCGAAACTGCTCCATTGAGAAAATGGGGACCATGAAGACGGATGAGGATAGGAATTGATAGCTTTCTCCTCACAAACTCGGCCCAACCAAAGCTCTCATCCATCTCTAAAAGGTCTAAATTCGAGGTGTTCGCAAGGTCATTCACTGCCCTGCTCAACCCCCGGGCCAATGTATTTGCGATCGCAATATCCGATCGCAACCGATAGGAAACTGCGTCAAACAGCCGAATTGTAAACGAAGTTGATCTGGTAGAGAATGGAACAATCTCTGCTTGAGTGGTGCTATCTCCCTTGGAAGGAGATAGGTTTTCACACAGAATATAGGGGCGATGCCCAATCGCGTGTAGTCCTTCAACCATTGTTGCGACGTAGGACACAATACCGTTGGGGTATGCTTCTCGCGGCCAACCTGGTGAAAAGTAGCCAACAGAAAGAACACGGGTGTATTCTTTATCCATACTGTTAATTTGTTGTGATACGTTAGCAAAACTTAATTTAGATTCCTGCATAAGTCCTTTGAGGTAAGAACGCAAACCACAGTTATCTTTTTTGATAGGTGACAACGGATGATAAACTCAATCTCTTAGATTTCTAAATGGGTTCAGCTACTGAAGTATTGCATATTTATGCACCCATCAATCCATTAAAGGGTGAGCCAAGACCCAAACTCAAGCGAATTGCGACGACCATAGCAAAAATTATCATGAGAACAACCGTCATCAGGAGATCTTGTCGGAGCGCTAAAAGCTTTTCTCGCCAGAGCCCATAAAGTACAACAATCCAAATTGGAACATTACTGACAGCCACTGCCAACACTGCTCCTTTGTTGCCCAATGAGGAGTGGAACCCCCACGGTATTCCAATGAAACAGAACAGAAAACTGAAGAACAAACCGATAGTCCAATAGAATGGTTTTTCCAAAACCCATAATCCTTGGTCAATAGTCTGAATCAACACAAGCGGCCATACCCCTAAGGATAATAGCGGAAACATCCAGCCAGCAGCTGCGTAGCGCTCATCGTACAAGAAATCAATGATTAAATCACCTAACCCCGCAGCCAAGGCAATTCCTACCGTTGCAGCAATTAGTAGGGGTTTACGATAATGCATAATCTTCGCTCGGAATTGTTCCCGTGGCAGGTCTACTAATTTGGAGTAAGTAGGATAGATCACTCTTGCTGCAATTGCAAAAACTATCTGACGGGGAATATCGGCTAGAGTAAAGGCTATTCCATAGACTCCTAACATCTCAAGTGAGAAAAGCTTACCCAAAATTAATCGATCCGTTTGGGAGGCAAAGAACCAGATTACAGTAGATAAAAACATCCACTTACCAAATGAGAAAATTTCTTGAAATGCACTCTGATCCCAAGCAAATTGATTGGCTTCGCCTTTGTTAATCCAGTGGCTTACAAATAGTTGAAGCAGTGAAACTATCAAGGCACCTCCGACAAGGGACCAAATCGATGGGTTAAGCCACGCCCAGGCCACAGTAATCACGAGCCCAATAACCTGAAAACCCAGCTCTAATAGGGACTTAGTCTTGACAGCAAGATGCCGCTCAAGTGTTGCAAAATAAGTTGAGTTAAAACCTGAAATGAAGGTATTAAACCCAACCACCGGGATCAACCACATTAGACTAGGTTCGTTATAGAAACGAGAGGCTGGAAGCGCAATGATTAGACAGCAGAACCACAGAATGGTGCCACGAATAACTTGCAATGTCCAGGTCGTATTTAAAAAGTCAGGTTCGTCGCCTCGTTTGCTTTTAATGATGCTCGCATTTAACCCTAAATCAGAGAATAGATGTAAGCCAGTAATAAAAACGTATACTAGACTCATCAGGCCAAACAACTCTGGAAAGAGCAGCCGAGTCAGGATTAAATTACTGCCAAAGCGAAGGATTTGGCTAGCACCGTAGCCAACCACAGTCCAAGCGATACCTTTAATCGCCAATTTTTTGAGAGAAGGCCCTTTGGCAATTTCCATAAATTAATCCCAGAAGTTTACAGCTATGACTGCGTCAACTATTATTCCGGCAATCAAATGAAATGCAATTCTCCTCACCCTAAATTTCCCTCTTACGTGGGGAGAGGGACTCTCCAAACCAACTCTCTTTCTCCCAAAAAGGGAGAAGAGGCTAGGAGATGAGAGAAAACAAGACTCGATATTCTTTTTGCTCATATTGTGGGAGTAATATCTTCAATCAATACGCTCTAGAATTGTCATGTTTCGCTCAGTCATCCCCAGCCAGGAGAAGTAGGACACCCGATCGAATTCCTCGTAACCTGCTTTAGGTTCATCCATCGTTATAACATATTGATTATCAAGTGCCCAATCTCCAAATCCACCTTCATTAGATTTATTCCAATCCGTTGTATTGTATCGCTGCATATAGGCCTCACTATTATGCCATCCATTAAAGGTGCCTACCCCACTAATCACATGAGAAGACACACCATACTGATTCACTAATTTGTAGCTCGCCGCCCAAGCTGCCCCATTCCAGGCCATAAAATCTTGAATGCCAACAATGCTGAAGACATAGAAACAGGCAGCAGTTAAAACAAATCCTTGAAAAGCTCCTCTTAATCTAAATTCTCTCAGGTCAGAGGCAAGCAAAATTAGTGCAGGCATTAAGCAACTCAAGAAATAGCGATCAGGGATGACTGTTCGCCAGGGGTTGAATGCAGTCGCGATAAAAAGGAATATCCAAACGACCAAGAACAATTGCTGCTGAACCTGAATCGTTTCAACACGATTTGACTGCTGTGCAAAAGCCTTTTGGGCAATATCAAAGAATTTCAGCACAAGTAAAGCCTGGACAACAAGAGCAGCGAGTGTAAAAAGCCACCAAAAATCATGAATCTGCACAGGTGGCGGTGCATCATGTAGTAAAGGCCCCCCTAGACCTAAATCCCGCAGGGTTTTGGGTTCCCGTAGCAGTGGCAATCGGACGGGATAGGAATTAAGCCAGAGCTTTTGTCCATCGAATAAAAGGTGAGAGAGGAGGTGTGGCAGAAAAAAGACTAGAAGCGTCAAAGCGATGGATGACATCAGGATGATGACTTGTTTTGTTAACCATGTTTTCTTTTCACAAAAATACTGCCAAAGCATTGCCGAACCAATCGGAAGGCAAAATAATCCTAGATAGCAAAAAGCAATTGGAAATATGCGAACCCCATCCATGATGACCATAGGGAGACGCTCACCAATGGGCTGGAAAACGCCTGATCCAGGCACTTGAATTGCTTTTAGATAAAGATGAATCAAGCCTCCAAAAAACCAAGGTAGCAGCAATGCAGCAAGCCACTGCCAGGAGAAGCGGTACTGTTTCTTCCACCAAAGGATTCCAAGTGTAATGACAAATGCAAGCGGAATCAAAACTCCAAATTGACGAACGTAGAAGGCAATCACTGCAAACACATTGCCCAAAAAAATCAAACGAAAATCCTGTTTTCTCAGCGCTTCCAGCAATAACCATCCAGACAAAGCACACGCTGTAAAGAACGGCACATCTGTCATGAAGCTATATGACAGAGAGAGATAGATTGGGTTCGCTGCAACAAGGAAAGCACAGGCCAGAGCCAAGTTGCGACCTAAGCCAAGCGATAAAGCACATCTCCCTACCAACCATGCACCAATACAGCTCAAAACGAGCGTCGAGGCCCTCAACGTTGTAAAGCTGAACCCCCAAATTTTGCAAAAGAATACCCCCCAGTAAGCTTGGGCAACAAATGTTGCTGACAGATAAGGATGGCCACGATAAGAACCAGTCTCTAAGATTTCCTTAACTACCTGTGCAAAAATCCAATCATCATTTAAGGCAAACTCTCCAACGGGAGAAACAATCAATGTTGTCACAATGAATAGCAGTATGAGCGGCAACAGAAGTGACTCATACAAGAAGTAAATCCAGAAGGAGTAGATATCGTGAAACCCTTTTTGTGACTTCTGATCTTTGATAAAGTGCTTCATGTGACAAATTGTGATTACTACTGGAAGAAATTCTCAGGCAAGGTCATAGAGAAACAAGATAAAAGAACTTACTGGAAACTTTTGCGAAGAATTTTAACCCTAACTTGAAAGGTATGATTCCTATTTTTTGTGTTGTACGCTCCATAAGTAATTTTGATACAAAGGAATCATTTGGTAATTTCCAGCCTGTGCGAAATTTTCAAGCAACTTATCAGAAGGTCTAAATAAGAATATATTTTCAAAGTTCTGGGACTTGCCTGGATAGAGTGACTCTCCAACCAACTGAAGATACGTATCTGCTGGAAGCATATGATGTAAGCTCATCGTATGCCAGAGCATTGCATCACTTATCACCAAACTATTCTTAGATTGACTAATAATAAGAGACATTTTGTAATCATCAGCAGTTATAGATGCACCCTTATTCCACCAGACTCTTGCTTGAGAAGAGATGAGACACGAAGCAATGCTGAGAGATAAAAGTATACACAAGATGACTTTCCAGCCGACTGTTCTCTTCTCATAAGAACTAAAAATTTTAGAAGCTAGTAGGTAAGCAACCGATATCTGAATTCCCAAAACAAGAGAAACTAGATAACGCGGAGTTGTTAGAAAAGACCAACCATAATCTTTCAAAACATCAATCAGGGCATGGAGTAGTGTCACTATTACTGTCAAAGAAACAGGAAAGAGCCAAATCGTAGTGTTTTTGCCAAAAAAAAGAAAGTAAAATGAATACGCGATAACTACTAACGTAAAAAGCAAGGGAATAGTAAATTGAATTATCCGAGAGATTGAATCAGTAGAATTCAAGCCAGCGTCAAAAAAAACACGACTGCTGATACCAGCGAGCCTCACAAACACAGTAACCAGAGACAAAGATGAAGGGACTACTGAGGCCTCATCGGGGGTCTGGCTACCTGGTTTAACCAGGTAAATTATTAGAAACCATGGGCTAAATAGCAAGAAACCAAACAATGAGGAAATTGTGTAAAGCAGTATCGTCCTTCTACTTTCTCCGTCCTGTATCTTTTGTGTGAAATAAACATAAATCCCATGCCCAAAAGCAACAAACAAGCTGAGAAAAAAGCTGTAAAACATTAATGCCAAAGTCAGGGAATACCAAAACCAAGCTCCTAAGGAGCTGATACGAGTCGCTCTAATTAAGCAAGCACTACACAACAGAATAGTTGCAGCAGCTAAACTGTAGAGCCTTGCTTCCTGTGCAAAAAGCACATTCCAAGGTGAGACAGCGGATATCACAACGGCTGTCCAAGCGACGGTTGACGATTGGAAAAGTTCTATGCACAACCAGTACATGCATGGCAAGGCCAACACACTTAGAACAGCGGATAAAGCTCTCACACTAGCAATAGAATCACCAAAAGGTACAACCCAGAGTCTTGAAAAGATATGATACAAAGGTGTAATTAATGAAGCATCTTTCGCAAGAGAGCGGACTGTATCAACAAGGTTAGTCCCAGGCTGAAGTGTCTGAAAATTTTGCAGATCGCTGTGGCTTAGCAACTGACCTGAGTAAAGCGTTGTAATGATATCTGCTTGAGCGCGGCCCGAAATCCATAAGGAGGTAAAAACCTCATCTCCCCAGTAAATCTTATGATCCAGGTTAAAAAAACGAAAGAATATTCCAAGTCCTATGACAACAATTCCTAGAACGTAATACCAATTGAGATTGTTCAGTCCTCTCAAACCTCTAGATGCTCTATTCACAATTTTCTGCAACATATAGTAGTGTTTCTTAATTAGTAAGGTACAGCAAAAGTCGAGATAGCATAGTTTCATAGCAACCTCTTGAGAAAAGCTCATCAAGTGAACGACTCTTTCTTCTGTCCTAAGCTACAGCTCAAGCTTGTTATTTCTTACCTTTCTCATCTATTTATGCGTCTGAAAGCTCACAGTCATATTAATGATTATTTTTAAGAGATTCCAAAAGATGCAATTTATTTCAAGATCTATCTAAATCTCTGTAACTCGCCATCCAAGCTTCAGATTGACCCAGAAATTCCACACCGTCACCGCAGCGATCGCAATCAAATTTGCAAGATATCGATTCAGCCCAAATACGTTAAAGAGGAGATTTAAGATTAAGATATTGAGAACCAGACCTGCAAGACAAATAATGTTGAACTTGATGAAGCGCTTGAAGCGCTGCTGCCAGCCGCGTTGCTTCCGAGACAGATCGCCAAATGTCCACAGGTCATTCCACAAAAAGTTGTTGATAATGGCAATTTCGGCTGCGATCGCCTTACTCCGAGTCAATCCCCAGCCTAGCTTGGTGGGGTCGCTCAGCAGGTAGAAGACAAACATGTCCACAAAAACGCCGCTTAACCCGACTAGTGCGAACCGCAAGAAACGCGTAATCGGCGGTTGGAACCGACGCTGTAAACGACCAATGCGACCACGCGAACGCAGCCTCAGGAGATGAGTAATGTATTCAACGTACTGTTTCCAGGTAACTTTGCTCTCACCTTCCTGGCGTTCCTGGAAGACGTATCCAACTTCGGCCACCTGATGCACGTTTCCACGACCCAACACCTCTAGGAGAATTTTGTACCCCGTTGGGTTCATATAGCAATTGGCGATCGCGCTACGACGAACTAGAAAGTAGCCACTCATGGGATCACTCACTCGACCTAACACATCAGGTAATATCAATAATCCCAAGAGTTGGGCCCCCCTTGAAAGAACACGTCGCATTAGACTCCAGTTACTGACTCCACCGTCCTCAATATGACGACTTGCAACCGCCAGATCTGCACCGTTGTCAATTTCTTTGAGTAGCTTGATCAGGGTTTCCGGGGGGTGCTGTAAATCACCATCAATCACCCCTAAAATTTCACCCCTTGCTGCCTGCCATCCTCGCACAACTGCTGAAGACAGCCCTCGCTCCCGTTCACGACGCATAACTCGGAGTTGTGGATAGTAAAGCATTAGATGTTGTGCAACTTCCCAAGTGCGGTCAGGACTGTCATCATCAACAATAATCAACTCATAACTGTTTGGAATAAAGCTGTCTAGAATTGTTGTGAGGATTTCAACAATTTTCTCAATATTTTGAATCTCGTTGTAGGTCGGAATAACTAGTGAGAATAACAGTGTGACACTATCTTCCTTTAGAGGAGGAAGATCTGAAACTAGATAATGCTCGTCTGGCTCACAAAGCACGATAATCAAGTCACTAAGGGCCAAGAACCCAATCTCCTAGCCAAAACTTTCCACCTTAAGACCGCAATGCCTTAGAGTCTAACGAAAAAGCAACAGAATTTTCATGTTCTATGACAACTCTGGCGCAATTTCCTGTGAGATTTTGAGACTTAAATGCCCTCAAACCCAATCTCTAAAGCAAGGAGTTCATTACAGTTAGAAAGCCTCAGGAGACGAGTCAGAAATCATCAGGAGATGACAAGACTCAAGGTACCCAAAAACTTTAACTACTGAAGCATACTTTATGAGATGAGCCAGGAAACCCATCAATGGCTTGGCGAAAAACCTCCCAAATCAAGCAAGTGGTAGGCAGGAACTGGAAACTTAACTCGGAGCACAGTCAATAATCTTACTAGGCTATACTCCCTCAATGATTCTATGCTTTGACCAAGTGAGTCAATGAGTTCATTAAATCTTTAAGAAAAGCAAAATTGTGTTCTCCGTCACCCTGTCACAGACAACAACGGTTCAGTGGGGCGCTCTGTTCACCTTTTGCTTAAGGACTGACTTGCCCTCAACTGCAATCATTGAGTGGGATGCTGCTGAATGCCAAGTTACACTTGCTCGAAACCGCAAAACTTTGAGCCAATCCTATGAAACTTGACATGTTGCACAGGAACGTTAAAGATTCGATGAATTAGTAGCAACCGTGTTTTCACAGGTAATAGTATTGTCGAGAAATCCTGGAATGACGTTATGGAAGGTGTTCACGGCGGCTCAGGGTATCTATTGAAGAAGTCGAGTGAAGAAGTCAAGAGATGACGATCGCCAGTGATCTCTGCAATTTGATCGCTCTTGATCGCTCAGACGGGGATCAAGTTAAGTTAGTTAGGACTGCATCTGAATCATAGGAATGCGCTTTATGTCACGGTTTCGAGCAACTAGGTCTGGTCAGTCTTTTAATAACGGGAAAAATAACGAAACCGTAACTTCTCGTCAAATTGGTTTTTCCAAGGATATTGGGGCAACTGCCAAGCAGGTATTTACGTACCTTGGCCTGAGTCTGATGAGCTGTGGGGTGGTTTTGCCTCCTGCGATCGCATCCCAACCTACAACCGCTGAGACAAACCTGAGTCAGACTAGTCCTGCCTTCCTCCCCTTTCACACCATTCCACAGGATGTAAATCCAGCATCCAGAGAGGACGATTACACGCTGGGGGCTGGAGACCAAGTTCGCATTGATGTCTTTGATATTCCAGAACTGTCTGGAACAACCTATACCATCTTGGTCGATGGGTCTCTTAACTTGCCCTGGATTGGCAAGACTTCCGTACACGGTTTGACTGTTGAACAGGCAGCCGCATTGCTCAGCCAACGGTATGCGCGCTTTGTGCGGGATCCGTTAATTACCATCAGTCTGCTTGCTCCCCGGCCGGTTCGCATTGCCATTGTTGGTGAGGTCAATCGCCCCGGCGCTTACATTACTGGCCAAACTGCAGGCGGAACTATTACCTCAGAGGCCAACACAACCCAAATTCGCACAGTCACACAAGCAATTCAAGCAGCAGGTGGCATTACTCAACTGGCGGATGTGCGCAATATACAAATTCGCCGTCCTCGTATTGATAATCGAGAAGAAGTCCTGCGAGTCGATCTGTGGGAATTCCTAAACCGAGGTGAGTTGAACCAGGATCGAACCCTGCGAGACGGAGACACTTTGATCATTCCAACCATATCTGCCATTGACGCCGCAGAAGCAACTCGTCTTGCAGCAGCCAATTTCTCCCCTCAATCGATCAGCGTCAATGTGGTTGGAGAAGTGAAACAACCAGGAACGCTTTCTCTCCCCTCCAACGTTTCTCTTAACCAAGCCATCCTTGCAGCAGGTGGCTTTGACCGGAGTCGCGCTCGGGTTGATCGGGTGCAATTGATTCGGATCAACCCTGATGGAACGGCAACCCGTCAGGCTATTGAGGTTGATCTCTCAGCAGGTGTTAATGCCGAAACTAATCCGCCTCTCCGGAACAATGACATTGTTGTGGTCGGGCGTTCGGGACTGGCCTCGACGGGCGATTTCTTAAATACTCTGTTAGGGCCACTCAACCCTCTAGTTGGCATTTTCAGTATTCTTCGATTGTTTGGAGGTTTTTAGTGCCAGCCGCTAAACTGGTACCTACTGTGATTGAGGCTCAATCAAGACCGACGTGTGAAGCATGACTCATTGTGATCTCTCGTTATATGTTATGTCAGCCTCCAATCTCTAAGTTTGTGGTTCCCACTTGAGTGGGCTGACTAAGGTGAGAACCACAAACCGTTCTCTGACGAAGCGTAAGGTCGGTTGCAGTCAGTTACATAAGAGTGGCACTCTTACCAAGTATCTTTGCAATGCTGATACCGCTGTACTATTAAGTTGAAACCAGGACGTATGGAAAACGAACACACACTCGAAGCCAGTTCGAATCACAACTTAAGTAAAGCGCCCCAGCAACCTGCTAACGAGTTTGATGAACTTATTCGGAAAGGGCTGAATTTTCGTCCCTATGTGCGGAGTATTGTCCGCAACCTGTGGTTGGTTGCAGGGTTTGCTACGGCACTCAGTACGTTTACTGTGCTTCGTAGTGCGTCTCAACCTCCCGTCTATGGAGGGGGGTTTCAATTGTTGGTTGAGCCGTTGACGACGGAAGCACGGGTCGCAAACCCATTGGCAGTGACCCGTGCTGATGGCGGTGTACCCAACCGTGAAGCCTTTGGATTAGATTATCCGAGCCAGATCGCAGTGTTGCAAAGTCCTGGTGTGTTGGCTTCCATTGTTGAGGCGGTACGCAAAGAATATCCAAGTTTTTCAGAAGGTCAACTCCGCAGTGGACTAACGGTAGGCCGAGTGGGTGATGTCTTGATTGAGTCACCCAAGATCATTGAGGTTCGCTACACGGGTTCAGACCCTCACTTGGTTGAACTTGTCCTTGAGGAAACTGCTAAACGGTATTTGAGATACAGTTTGGAAGACCGCAAAACCCGTTTCAGTGAAGGGATTAAGTTTATCGACAGTCAGCTCCCTGAACTCCGGGAGAGAGTCAATACTTTGCAGAATGCATTGCAATCACTGCAGCAGCAGTATGACGTCATTAGCCCTGATGCACAGGCCGCCCAAATTTCTGGCCAGTTGAATGAGATTGCGCAGCAGGAAAATCAAGCACGTAAGGAACTCCGAGAACAGGCAACCCTTTACACAACGCTGCGCAGCCAACTGTCTCTATCTCCCGAAGAAGGAATTGCCGCCTCTGCTCTCAGCCAGGATCCAGGCTATCGGAACCTACAGCAGCAAATGCAATCTCTTGAGCAACAGATTGCCATCGATTCTGCTCGACTCAGTGAAGAGAGTCCAGTGATGCGCGCTCACCGGGCCAAGCAGCGTAATCTACAGAACTTGATGGCCCAAAACGCCCAACGAATTCTGGGACAAAATTTGAGCGGTGCCACGAGCAATCCTCAAGTCATGGCATTCCAGAATGATGTGCGCTTGGGGCTGATTCAGAAGATGGTCGATGCCTCGAATCAAATTCGTGTTCTACAAGCCAGAAATGAGGAAGTGGCAAGGGTTAGGAGAGAGCTCCAGGCAAGATTTCAGCAGTTCCCTGAAATTGCCCGTCGATATACGGACTTAACCCGACAACTGCAAATTGCCACTCGCAATCTTGACCAGCTTAGTAGTCAACGTGAGACGTTAAGGATTGAGTCTGCTCAAACAGAGGTGCCTTGGGAACTGGTCGTGCCCCCCTCTCTTCCCAAAGATGCAGCAGGAAATCCTATTCCCTTTCCATCCGATCGCAGACGGTTGATTGCGATGATGCTGGCTTCAGTAATTCTAGGGGCTGGTCTGGCGCTCCTGCTGGACAAGCTCCGAGATATCTTCTTCACGGTTGAAGATGTCCAGGATGCAATCGATCTACCTGTGTTGGGGGTAGTTCCCTACGACCGGGATGCTGGCTACCTGCAGGATAACCTCCCCCCGCGCGAAGACGAACTACCTGACGACGATCTACTGGAAGACGATCTGCCTGACGACGAGGGTGTTCCTGTCAGTCTGTTTCAAGAAGGATTTAGCACGCTGTATGCCAGTCTTTGCTTTCTCTCGGAAGGGGTTCCGGTTCGGTCTTTAGCGGTCTGCTCTGCGGCACCGGGAGACGGCAAGACAACGATCGCCCTCCATTTGGCCGACACTGTTGCCAGTATGGGTAGAAACGTTCTGCTGGTGGACGGTAATCTCCGCCACCCTGACCTACACAATCGATTTGACTTAATCAGCCAGAAGGGGCTGAGTGAAGTCCTCCTTGACGGGCTCGACCCGGAGAGTGTGATTCAACCGACTGCAATTAAAAACCTCTCCATTCTTGCAGCCGGTCAAGTGTCGATTGGTGCAGTCCGGTTGCTGGCCTCCAAGCATATGCAAGAGGTGATGGCCAAGCTTCGCCAGTCCTTCGATCTTGTTATTTACGACACTCCCCATCTCCTTGGTCTTACCGATGCTGAATTTCTGGCGGCGAACACCGATGGCATTTTGATGGTGGTTGGGGTGCGGCAAACCAAGCGCTCGGTTGCGCTGCAAGTGATGCAGCACATCACTACCTATAGGCTGCAAAGTCTAGGGGTGGTGGCAAACCATCCGCGTCGTCAGGCGATCGCCTCTTTTGGGTACTACAAACCGTTTCAGCGCCCCCCTCGGCGTCAGGTAGTGTCAGCCAAGCCGGCCTTTCGGTTTCGCTTGAAGCCTCACTAACTGTTTTTCATTCTGTTGATTCATTTGCGGTTCGAGAGCATTTGCGATCGCCGAGTATCTTGCTCCCACTCAAGCTGTATGAGCCAATTTCCAGACTTTTCTAGACACGGCTACCGAGTTACTCAGGAACTCGGCGCCAACCGTTCGGGTGGGCGGGTGACGTATCTCGCAACGGAACTAGAATCACGGGAAAAGGTGGTCATCAAGGAGTTTCAGTTTGCCAAGAGCGGGTCTACTTGGGCCGAGTACGATTCCTACAAGCGAGAAATTGACGTCCTACGCGGGCTAAACCATCCCGGCATTCCCCGATATCTCAATTCCTTTCAGACGCGAGATGGCTTCTGCATGGTGCAGGAGTATAAGGCAGCTCAGTCTTTGGGGGCCTTCTCAACCTTTGACCTAGAAGAAATTCGACAGATTGCGATCGCCGTCCTCCAGATCCTGGTCTACCTGCAAAACCGAGTGCCGCCTATCATTCACCGCGACCTCAAGCCCGACAATATTTTGGTGGATGACCGACTCAACGTATACCTGGTTGATTTTGGGTTTGCCCGCGTGGGAGAGGGAGAAATTGGCATGAGTAGCGTCGTCAAGGGGACGCTCGGTTTTATGCCACCGGAGCAATTATTTAACCGTCAACTCACTGAAGCGTCGGACCTCTACGGACTGGGGATGACGCTGATCTGTTTACTGACTGGCACAAAATCGGTTGATGTCGGCAATCTGGTTGATATTACCTACAAGGTCAACTTCAAAGAAGTGCTGCCGAAAATCAGCCCCCACTGGATTCACTGGCTGGAGCGGATGGTCGAGCCACGCCTCAAAAATCGCTTTCCCAACGCGATCGCCGCCCTGGAAGCCATGCCCCAGGACAAGTTTTACGCCCCCGATGCCAAATTCAGCCAGACCGAACTGGTCTTTGTGGCCAAACGCTCGCGCCAAAGGCTAACCCAAGCCATCACCATTCGCAACCCTATCCCCGATACGCTGCTGCGGGGAGAGTGGGAAGTGGTGCCTCATCCCAGCGATCCGCCAGACGCTTCCTTTCATGCCTGGATCGAGGTCTATCCTCCCGCCTTTGCGGATAACCAACCCACCTGTCAGGTCACGGTAGATACCCGCCAGCTCTGTCATGGTCGTCTGTTTCGGCGACAACTGCGACTGCACACCAACACCGCAGTACAGACCTACACCGTTGACCTGCAGGTGCAAACCGCACCATCGGCTTCGCAGAAAAGCCAGTCCTTGCCCACTGGGCCGCTTTTGTTGCTGTTTGGCTTCCTCGGCTTGATCGCCTTTGGCTTTGCCCAATTGTTAGTGGCATTTGGGGCAGAGTCGTCGCTGGCATTGACCTGTGGAGCGATCGCCGGAGCCGCGATTGGGTTCATCCTTGCTGCCGTCATCCTAGAAGCAATAGAAGCTTCAGAAGGCACCAAACCCAGTATTATTGCTGGTTTTTCTCTGGGGGCCTTGGCCTTGTTGATGACCAGCACAGGGCAGTTATTTAATGCCTTTGGCAGCACCATGATGGGGGCATTCCTTGGCCTCATTCCAGGAACGCTGGCAGGGGTGGCAACTGGAGTAGCAATCGAAGCCATGCTCCGTAGGCATGTGGCGTCACCCGTTGCCAGCACAGTGTCCTTCCTCACCCTAGTAACAGCGAGCAGTCTAGGGATTGGTTTAACCTTTGGCATCCTCAACCTATGGGTGCTGCTGCCGCTCTTGGGGGGCAGTCTTCCCCTAGTTGCGTTAGTGTCCTACTCCGTTGTGCAGCGGATTCGGTTAATCAACGATTATCGGGAAACCCAGCGGCACTTAATTAAGCCATAAAAACGCTCATTGTCGCTGAGAAATCGGGACTCCATGGCCTGAAGCTGCACCACAGAGGCACAGAGAACACAGAGAACTGGCTCTGTGCCCTCTGTGCCTCTGTGGTGCAACCCTGAACCTTTCAGGTGCTCAAGCCCGTCGTCTGGAGTGGGGCTCACCCCTCTATCAGGCTTGCAACAAACGGGACTGGCGCGATTCGAACGCGCGGCCTAGCGCTTAGGAGGCGCTCGCTCTATCCGACTGAGCTACAGCCCCAGACAATCAGAATGACAAAGGGGTCACTCGCCTAAAGCAGGTCTAAACCACCCTGTCATAGGCGTTGCTTGTCGTACTGATTGATTCAGCCCACTCCAGGGGAGACTCCAAGCTTGAAGAGTATGGACTGACGCAGTATACCTTGAACAAAGACACGTTTTCAGCCTCATTGTAGTCGATAAATGTAGTCGATCAATTCCGCCTCGCAAAATTAGCATTGCCCTGCATCACACCACACCTCTTGCCAGGGGCCACCACCGACCTCCAAGCAACCCAGGTTAGTGGTGGCCTCGACAATCAGGGTTTCCCGTCCCGACTCGCAGTTCCAGAGTTGCAGCCGCAGGTCTCCATGGGTAGTGTCAAGAATCTGCCAGGCCATCCCCTCGGCAGTGGGAGCCAGTGTCCGGCGACCGGGGCGATCGCACCTCCCCACCACATCTGCCCGGTAGCGAGAGTTGTGTGCCCACACCCGCCAGTACCCCCAGGGGTGAACTTCCCAGTGAACGGTCGCCGTCCAGGGGGCAAACTCATAAAACTTGCCCTGATAGTGGATACCAATCATGGCCACCTCTTCCATCCAACAGAGCACCCCGCGGCGCCCTCCCCCGGCTGTCAACGCCAGGTCAGGTTCGCCCGCAAAGGCATTGGCATTGATCCAGAACCATTTTTGGGGAAAGGCTCCGCCCCAGTTCTTTTCAGCGTAGGCCGGGGCCTGGGTGAATGCATAGCACCGGTCATTCCACTCAATCCAGCCGCTGGCCAGACCGTGGGCCATCAAAATCTGCCAGCCCGGTTCAAAAATCTGCAACTGTGACAACCAGCCAGCGGTGGACTGTTGGGGGTAGCGGGGATCGCCCCAGGCGTAGATAGGAGTTGTGCTGTACTGCCAGTGGATAGCAGTGTGGCGGCCTGGATCGAACAGCCTACCCTGATGCCACGTCGCGGTGCATTGATACCCCTCCAGAATGCATGACTCAAACTGATCAGCCGCCAGCCAAGTAGGCGGGTCTGTCAGCAGGGAGCGACAGGACTCGCGGAGTTTGCCCCAGTGTCCTAGGCCGAGGCGATCGCGCCACGCCCAGAAGGTATTGACCTTGGGGAAAGAGCGGCATAGGTAGGCATCGTCTGGCCCCAAGACCTGGGCCGACCCACCACTAAATCGTTTCCCGCCGCCAGGATCCTCAATGGAATACATGAACGCAAAGGTTTGCTGCACATCGGGGAGGGTGACACGCAGGTACCACCCTTCAAAGAAGCGGCGACTAGAACCATCCCAGTGATAGCCACTGTGGGGAGTTTGCTGGAAGAGGGGAGGTTGCATCGGTGAACAGATGAACAGGCGACCCTGGAATTGTGCCAGAAAATACACAGAACAGACTATCGTTTTTTGCCGTTCGGTCTTAGACTTTAGACTGTTTGGGCGATCGCTGCCTAAAAGGGCAAATCCTGAGCATCTAATGAGCATCCAATTTTTGCGTCAAGCACAGGAACGCCGCAACTTCCATCAGGAAGAGGAGCTAAAATTAGTACAAATGAACTAAATTGATTGATCCTATGGTTCAGTACACCCTTGCCCAAAGCCCAGAAGTCAAACTTACAGTTCCCGGTAAAGATTCGGCCAAAGCCCGTGAGAAGGCGATGGACCAGTTGATCGAATTGATGGAAGCGGGCAAGCTGCCCACCGATCTGTCTGAGGGATTTGGCCCGCACCAGTTTATTGAAGTAAAGGAGCTTGATTTGGTTAATCCTGAAGAAGAAGATGCCATTACCCAAGCAGTGCAAGTCCTCAGCAACCTAGCGACCCTGAAACTCAAGGTGCAGGCATCACGGGTAGACGCGCTGAAAATTCGGGCCCAAATTGACAAACTGTTTACGGATGAGGATGTGAGTGAGGCAGAGATCTCCGATCTCAAAGAAGGCTTTAAGGTGCTCAAGGCCTATGCCCAAGCCAACCTGCGCTATCGCGAGGCCCGCGCTCAGGCTGAGCATGCCCGCACTGTGCTTGACCAAGCCCTGCGCTCCGAAACAGAGACTCCCAAACGCAAATCAGACAAAGCTGAGTGAGGGCAAGTCTGGATTGCTAATAACTGGATTGCTGATAACTAGGCGAATTCCCTGGGCATCCTAGGGTTGCTCTTGAGTACATACCCAACCGTGAGCAAGATTCTTGTCATTGAAGATGACCTGACCATTGGCACCCTTATCGTTAGATTGTTGCAAGCTGAAAAGTACGAGGTATTGTTAGCACGGGAGGGGCATAGTGGTTTAGAACTCGCTCAAACAGAAGAACCTGACCTCATCCTGTGCGACATTATGATGCCAGAGATGGATGGTTACGAGGTGCTGGAGCATCTAAGGCAGACTCCTCAGATGAGCAGCATTCCGTTTATTTTCCTGACAGCCAAGTCAGAGCGATCAGAACAGCGCCTGGGGATGGAGTTAGGGGCGGATGATTATCTCTCGAAACCGTTTACACGCGATGAATTACTGGGAGCGATCGCTGCTCGCTTGAAAAAGAAGGCCGCCGTCACCCAGCCCTACCTCACAGAACTTAAGCGAGTTACAGACAGCCTGTCTCTGCTGCCTTATCTGGCGTCTCAGAGCAATTTGCCCAATCGCCTGCAACTGCATCACTGGTTGCAGCGTGCCTTAGAGAGAGCGAAGCAAACTCAGCGGAGCGTTGCAGTGCTCATGCTGGGATTTGGAGCATCCTGTGCAGATGGAACATGCCTGTCTGTACCGCCTGACGCTTTGCTACAAGCTGCGACTAACCGCCTAGCTCAGTCCTTCAAGCGCGCCCATCCGGTGGCGCAGATCAGTTCCAGAGAGTTTGGCCTGGTGTTTGACAGTCTGGCCCCATCAGACCAGCCAGACACCCTAACCCAGCATATCCGAGACACGCTTTTGCAGCCCTATGCCATCGATGGACAGCAAATCCAAGCGAATCTCTACGTGGGTTTGGCCATGTATCCAAACCACGGCAGCACTGCACAGGAACTGATGCAGCGGGCTGAAGTTTGGATGAATCGGGCCAAGCAGGCAACGATGCTGTCCCTCGGTGTTTACGCAGCCGAACAGGCAACTGCCCAGACGTCCCTAGAGATTAGGGCCGCCCTAGAGCGCCATGAGTTTTTCCTGGAATACCAGCCCCAAATCCGCTTGACCTCTGGGCGCATGATTGGGGTCGAAGCCCTCCTACGATGGCGGCATCCGGAGCGGGGTATTCTTTACCCAAACGAGTTTTTGGCGATCGCCGAGGCCCAACAGAGTTTAATTCCGCTGAGCAATTGGGTGTTAAGGACAGCCTGCACAGATGCCAGCCGATGGCAATCTCGGCGCTCTCCCTCCATCGAGGTTTCGGTGAATTTGAGTGGCAGCTACTTCCGACGACCAGGCTTCGGCAGGAACAATGCGCCTCCTGCTGCGATCGCCGACATGACGGCCATCCTACGCGAAACTGGACTGTCCCCCCGTCTGCTCACCCTGGATCTGAGCGAGACGACCTTGATGGAAAACGGCAACCTCAGCCTGAAAACCCTGGAACAGCTCAACCAGCTAGGTGTAAAGCTATTTTTGGATGACTTTGGCACAGGCTTTTCCTGTATTGCCTCTCTGAAACGATTCCCCCTAGATGGGCTGAAAATCGACCGGGCGTTTCTTAAAGAGATCGCCACAAACTCAGAAATGACGGCAATTGTGCGAGCGATTTTGGCAATGGCGCAGAACCTATCCCTAAAAGTGATTGCAGAAGGCGTAGAGACGGAACAGCAACTGCTAGTTTTGAAGCAGCTCGGTTGTTATGCAGTGCGCGGCTACTATTTCAGCCCGCCAGTGAGTGCAGAACAGATTGAGGCCATGCTGTAGCTGGGGCAGCGCTGGTTACAGCGAGTGGGGGATGTGCCCCATACGAGCGATCTATTGCATTCCTCGCAGCCGAAACAGCAAGACCTGGTTTTTCTGGACATCACTAAAATTGTCGTCGCTCAGAATGAGGAGAGTTTGGGAGCCATCGGGCAGGCGGGGGCCAAGGGAGAGTCCCTCCAGGTTATCGAGGGGAATGTCGAGGGTGTTCAGGTCGAGCAGCAATCGTTTGCGAACGGGTTGAATCCCTGCTAGATCGCCCCTCAGGGCAGGGTAGCCTGAGGTGTCGGTGGCGTTACTGATGACAAACTGAAAGAGTTGGACGCGAGTGCCCTCTAGCCCGAAGGAGCGTTCTAGGCTGAGAAAGTGCCCTGCCTGACTGAGGACAAGAATATCGCTCAGTCCGTGGGAGAGCGCCCCCACGGGTGCCGGTTCCAGGACGTACAGGTGTTCTGCGATGAGGCTGGGTAGGTCTTCGCCAATTAAATAGTGCAGCAGCCGGACTGGAATGGGAGCAGGTGTAGTGACTAAAGTCTCAGCGGAGGTTGCTGGGGGACTCGCGATCGCTCCCGAACGGATCGCAGAACTCGACGGGGGCGGGGTTGGGGGGAGGTCTTGCCACAGCGGCGCTTCGGTGGCTGCAAAGAGGCGAAAGGGTTCCAGGAAACCGGGACTAGGGTTGAAACCGGGCAGGTTGAGGGTGAGGGCTTCAAAGCCCAGATTGTCCTGCACGCCCTGGGGTTGATCGTTGACGGTCTTGGGGAGGAAGCGATCGGGAATGGGTAGCCGCGACACCCACCGTCCACTCTCCAAGGCAAACTCGTCGATAAAGGGGGCGACCCCCTGACGGGCAATGCCCTCACTGGCAATGTAGAGGGTCTGCCGGGGAGACAGGGCGATGCCCTCTGGGTCTAGGCTGTCGGGCGGATAGGGCTGGCCATCCGGTGCTTTGAGTGGCGTCACTCGTTCAACATCTAGGCTGCTGATCTTGGGCGTGCTGGCATCGCTAGTATCGAGGTTCAGCTTCAGTGTGTAAAAGCGGGCAGGGCCATTGCGACTGCGGTCGTCTGAGATGGCATAAAAGCGATCGCTCACTCGGTCATACACAAGTCCCGAAAGGCCACCAACGGGCACCCCCTCAATCGGGGTTTTGGGCAATTCAGCAGCCCCCAAGAAGTCAACGGACAACTTGAGAAACAGCCGGTCCTCAGCGCTGACTTGCGGCAAAGAACAACCGCTCAGCAAGCCACCGCTCAAGAGGAGAGCAATCAGAGCGAGGGCGGCGACCATTCTGCCCACTCCCCAATCTAGCGGGGAATGCCAGGGGCGATCGCCTAAAAGCCGACGAATCATCATAACCATGAGTGAGAATGGATGAGGATGGATTGACTGCTAGAGCACTGAAGGACCACTCCACCAGCATTATCCTGCCTTGCTCCCAATTTTTGACGGCAAACTGGCTTCTATCGCTGGGGTGGCGCTGCCGCAGGGCTTGATTTCATCTTTCGTCACAAAATTCTTATGAAACGTTACGTTCCTTATCAAGCTCCGCCAAAAAGCCCTAAAATGCAGCAGAGTTCGTCGGTTGCTCATGGCATTGTCCGACCGCTTGCGTAGTCTTACCAATCTGCGTGAAGTGTCGATAGCATGCGGATTCTGTTGGTTGAAGATGATGAGCTGCTCGCGCAGGGATTAGCCAGCACCCTGACGGAAAATCGGTATGTCGTGGATATTGCCAGGGATGGTGAAGAAGGCTGGTTGCTGGCCGAATCTACTCCCTACGACCTGATCTTGATGGACGTGGATTTGCCCCGGCTCGATGGACTGGCCCTGTGTCGGCGGTTGCGATCGCACCACATCCACACTCCCATTCTGTTGCTCACTGGCATGGACCAGAGCACCCAGAAGGTGTTGGGGCTGGATGCCGGAGCGGATGACTATATGATTAAGCCAGTCGATGTACCAGAGTTGCTGGCTCGCATTCGGGCATTGCTGCGGCGGAGCAGTGCCAATCTCACCCCAATCCTCACCTGGGATCATTTGAGCCTCGACCCCAGCACCTGTGAGGTAGCCTACGATGAGCGGCCCCTCAGCCTGACCCGCAAGGAATACAACTTGCTGGAGTTATTTTTGCGCAACAACCAGCGGGTCTTCAGTTGTAGTGCCATTATTGACCACCTATGGTCGTTTGAAGAACCCCCTACGGAAGAGACAGTGCGCTCTCACATCAAGGGCTTACGCCAAAAACTGCGGGCAGCAGGACTCCCCAATGACCCAATCGAAACGGTCTACGGACTGGGTTACCGCTTGCGACCACTGCCGCAGGCCGACAAAGCCACGCCTACATCGCCGCAACGCCCGAAGAAATCAACTAGCGGGGCGATCGCCACCACCAGCCCAGTGGGGCGGGATCAGGCCAGGGCTGGTCCCGGCTCCACTCGTTCAGAGGCAGAGCAACACACCCTCACAGTCGTCACCCAGGTTTGGCAACGTATTCGGGAAAAATTTTTGCAGCGGGTTGATCAGATTGCCGAGGCTGCCGATCAGATCAAACAGCAGCGGCTCTCGCCAGAACAACAGCAGCAGGCTAGGCGCGAAGCCCACCGTCTGGCCGGCTCCCTAGGGATGTTTGGGTTGGCAGAGGGCACCCAACTGGCCCGCGACGTCGAACAACTGCTGCAGTCGGCAGAGCCGTTGACGATCGCCCAGGGACAGCGCCTTGAACAGATGGCGATCGCCCTGCGTCAACTCATGCAGCAAACCCAATCGGCGCAAATTCCCGACCTGCTTGCTCTCAACCCCCAACCCTTGCTGCTGCTGGTTAGTTCTGACCAGCAACTTCTGGCTGGCCTCCAGGCAGAAGCCGAAGCCTGGGGGATGCGAGTGGCGATCGCCGCCCCCCCTGAGGCCGACCCGTCTCAACCCAGCGTTGCCGCGAGTCGTGGGACACTCCCACCCACCTTTTGTCATGCCGATCTGGTGGTGCTCGACCTGTCTCCCGCCGCTGGTTCTACCGCCCTCTCGCCCCAGCTCCTGCACCTGCTGCAAGCGCTAAACCGCTGTCAGCCTGCGGTTCCCACCGTTGTGCTAGACAGCCGCGATAGCTTGAGCGATCGCCTCCAGGTGGTGCGGTTGGGTGGGCAGGCGTTTTTGCAGAAGCCTATTGCCCCGGCGCAAGTCCTGGAAGTTGCCATGCAAGTGTTGGAGCGATCGCACCGGGGCGAGGCACGAGTGCTGGCAGTAGACGATGACCCCCAGGTCTTGACTCAACTGCGGACCCTGCTGGAACCCTGGGGCATTAGTTTGGTGACCCTGACCGATCCGCTGCGCTTCTGGCAAGTGTTGGAGGCCAGTGCCCCCGACCTGCTGATTTTGGATGTAGAGATGCCCCAAGTGAGCGGCATTGAGCTATGCCGGGTGGTGCGCAACGATGCCACTTGGGGCAGTGTGCCTGTTCTGTTTTTGACGGCCTACACCGATGCGGAGACAATGCACCGCGTGTTTGAAGCAGGGGCAGATGACTTTGTCAGCAAACCCATTGTGGGGCCAGAACTGGTGACACGCCTGCTCAACCGGCTAGAGCGATCGCGACTGCAACGCCAGCGGGCCGACCTAGACCTGCTGACGGGGCTGCCCAACCGCCAGAAGTTTATCCACGACCTCTCACTGCTGTTGCCGCTTTACACCACCCCAGAGATGCCCCTCTGTCTGGCCATTCTGGAAGTCGATCATCTCCAAGATGTCAATGACCAATCCGGTTACGAAGGGGGCGATCGCCTGCTCACCTACCTAGGAGAACAACTCCGACCCCTGCTCTCCAGCCAAACCTTGCCACTAGTTGCCAACCGCCCCGTCTCTTCTGCTTCCCCCGAAAAACTACCGCTGTCTGCACTACCAAGAGCGCACCCCCTCCTAGGTGCCCGTTGGGGCGGGGCAGAATTTGTCATCGCTTTTCCCGGGGTGGGTTCTGGGCAGGCTGCCGCATGGCTCAATGACCTGCAGCAGCAGTTGCAAACCGCGCCACCTCCTCAGCAACTGCTCCATCCGCTCACCTTCAACATTGGTATCGCGCAGGCTCCTCAAGACGGCACCACCGTCCCCACGCTCTATCAGGCTGCACGTCGTGCCCTCCTGCAGGTTAAGCACCAGCACTAAGCCATGTACATGAACCAAGATGCCATCATGAACAGAATCACAAAGACCTAAAGGTCACCCTGTCTCGCTCCCCCTCCTTCCACTCCCCACACCCCCATGCCTACCGCTTTCTGGCACCGTCTCTGGTTTCCCCTGCTCGTCACCGCTGGCGGAATTGCCCTGGTGGTGTTGGGGGAATTCGTGTTGCTCCGCAGTTTGGATCGGTCGGTGGTGCCAGTGTCTGAGGTGTTGCTGGGGGCGGGGGTGGGGTTGTCGGTGTTGTTGGGCTGGGCAGTATACCTGATGCAGGCCAAACAGCAGCAGAGTCGTCAGCTTGAGCGCATCAACCAAGACTTGGCCAGAGAGATTGTAGAACGGCAGCAGATTGAGGCGGAGTTGCGAGATTCGCAGGAACGCTGGCAGTTAGCCTTAGAAGGCAATCATGATGGCCTGTGGGATTTGGATATCCGCTCGAATACGGTGTTGCGATCGCCCCGGTTTCTAGAAATTCTCGGTTATGCCGAGGGGGAACTGGACAATAGCAATGAAGCTTGGCTGAGTCGCCTGCACCCCGATGACCGGGAGCGCGTTCTGCAGGTCAACGCTGATTACCTCAGCCGCAAAATTCCCTTCTACGAAGTGGAATACCGCTTGCGCTGTAAAGATGGCAGTTATAAATGGGTGTTGGGACGAGGACAGGCCGTCTGGGATGCACAGGGCAATCCCATCCGCATGGTGGGTTCCTTGACGGATATTAGCGAACGGATGCGGATCCAGGAAGAAAGGCAGCAAGTAGAGGCTGACCTGCGGTTGCAGAATCGGCGATCGCAGTTGTTTGCCGACATCACCGTGCGAATTCGGCGCTCCCTCAAGCTGGAGACCATTTTGCAAACGACCGTCACCGAAATTCAACACCTGCTGCAGACCGACCGGGTGGTAATTTTTCAACTGTGGCCCGATGGGTCTGGACGAGTGGTGCAGGAAGCAGTGGTGCCCGGGGTAGAGCCATTGCTGCACCGCGACTTGGTGGATCCCTGCTTTCAAGAGGCTTATTTAGACCTCTATCGCCAGGGACGGGTGAGCGCCGTGGCGGATATTTACACCGCCCCAATCCAAGCGTGCTACGTAGAATTTCTGGAACAGATCCAGGTGCGGGCCAACTTGGTGGTGCCGATTTTGATTCGAGACCAACTCTGGGGGCTGCTGATTGCCCACCACTGTCGGGATATCCGTCCTTGGACAGAGTTTGAAACGGAGTTATTGCTGCAACTAGCCAACCAAGTGGGCATTGCCCTGGCGCAAAGTCAACTAGTGGAGGCAACCCGCGAGAGCGAAGCTCGCTTTCGGACCATGGCGGACAGCGCTCCGGTGCTCCTATGGCTGACCGATGAAGAGGGGAATTGCACGTTCGTCAATCAACAATGGCAACAGTACACCGGCCTGTCGCTGGAGGAGAGCCTGGGCGACGGTTGGCTGACCGCCATTCACCCTGATGATCAACCGGAATATCGGCGCCGGTTTTTCCAGGTCTTCCGCGATCGCCAGCCATTTCAGATGGAGTATCGCCTGCGTCGCGTCGATGGGACTTTCGGTTGGATGCTCAGCAGCGGCCTCCCTCGGTTTCTGGCCGAGGGCAATTTTGCCGGATATATCGGCTCCTGTGTGGATATTAGCGATCGCCGCGAAATTGAACACCTCAAGGACGAGTTCGTTTCCATCGTTTCCCATGAGTTACGAACACCGCTGACCTCCATTAGCGGGGCGCTGCGCTTGTTAGCGAGTGGAGTCCTGCAGGCACAGCCCGAGCGCGCCCAGCAAATGCTCAACATTGCAGTCAGCAATACTGACCGCTTGGTGCGGCTGATCAACGACATTCTGGACATTGAGCGGATTGAATCGGGCAAGGTGACCCTGAACTGGCAGTCTTGCAACGCTGCCAACCTGATGAATCAGGCAGTGGAAGCCATGCAAAGTTTTGCCGATCGCTCCGAAGTCCAGCTCACTGTCAGGTCGCTGGCAGTGTCCCTATGGGCTGACCCTGACCGCATTCTGCAAACGCTGACCAATCTGCTCAGCAATGCCATCAAGTTTTCTCATCCTGGTGCCTGTGTAGATCTGAGTGCTGCGGTGGTTTTTGAGAAGGACAGTAGATTGCCTAAACGAGAACCGATGGCCTCAACCGATCGGGCAGTTCCACCAGGAGCCTCTGAGATGCCAGCGCCATCCGGCCCGATGGATTCCTCCAGGGCAACAGACGCAATGGCCGTGCCGCCCGCCTACCTGCGGTTTGCAGTGCGTGACCAAGGGCGGGGCATTCCCCCCGATAAGTTGGAGACAATCTTTGAGCGGTTTCAACAGGTGGATGCCTCCGACTCCCGTCGCAAAGGGGGGACAGGCTTGGGGTTGGCCATTTGTCGGAGCATTGTGCAACATCACGGTGGGCACATTTGGGCAGAGAATAACCCCAGTGGGGGCAGTACGTTTTACTTTACGTTGCCGTTGACCGAAGAGACAGGGCCGACCAATGTCCATGCAGCCGCGGGGCCACTGGTGCTGGTCTGCGATGATGACGATTCGGTGCAGACAGTGCTGCAAGCAATGCTGGAGCAGCGAGGCTATCGGGCGATCGCCGTTGGGTCGGGGCGAGAGGCAATTCAGCAGGCGATCGCCCGCCACCCCAACGTCATTCTGCTTAACTTAATGATGCCAGAAATGCATGGCTGGCAAACCCTGGAGCAATTGAAGCAGCACCCTCAGACCCAAGAGATCCCGGTGATCATCCTGAGTGGGCTGCAACCGTCGGGGCAGCAAACGCTTCCAGGGGGAATCGTCGATTGGTTGGTCAAGCCCCCCACAGAAGACCAGCTCTTTGCTTCGCTAGAACGGGCGCTCAACGCGCAGCACGCTCACCCGCGTGTGCTGGTGGTGGAGGATGATCCCGACCTCGCGCAGGTGATCCTAACGTTATTTGAGCGCCACGGCATTGAGACCAGCTATGCTCGCACTGGCAGTGATGCCATTCACCTGACACAGGCCATTTCGCCCAGTTTGCTAGTGCTGGACTTGGGACTGCCCGATCGGGATGGTTTTGCGGTCGTGGACTGGTTGCGCCAGCAAAACCGGCTGCGGTGGGTGCCGTTGGTGGTCTACACAGCGCGGGATCTGAACGATCGGGAGCGCGATCGCCTCAAGCTGGGGCAAACGCTGTTTCTCACCAAAGGCCGCATCACCCATGAAGAGTTTGAGCAACGGGTGATGGACCTGCTCAACCGCACAGTGGGACAAGTGCCCCTTGACTAGAGTTCCATCCAGGAGGTTTTGCAGAGTCTTCGACCCTGCAAAACCTCCTGGACAGCGCGTAGCGCCATAGACAGGCTTGGCGAGAAAAATAAAACCTTCTGGATCAGGAGGTTTTTCGTGGGCGGGGACTTGTTAAGTTGGTTCTTATAGCGGTGTGCAGTTTCGCTAAGCACCGTGCTGAAGCAACGCACACAGTGCCATAGAATCCAGTTCCTCTTTGTTTGCTGCCATGACTCGCCGCATCCTAATCATTGACGACGAGGAAGATATCCGCACCATTGCCACGGTTGCCTTAGAAACGGTGGGGGGATGGGACTCGCTCTCGGCAGCGTCAGGACAAGAAGGACTGGCGATCGCCCAAGCCCAACACCCCGACGCAATTCTGCTGGATGTAATGATGCCGGAGATGGATGGCATCGAGGTGTTTCAACAACTGCAGGCCAACCCGTCAACTCAAGCGATCCCGGTGATTTTGCTGACGGCGAAGGTGCAAGCGGCTGACCAGCGCAAGTTATCTACCCTGGGGGCGATTGCCACCATCCCCAAACCCTTTAACCCCCTGACATTGCCCGACGAGATCGCAGCAATCCTCCACTGGTGACATTCCAGCGTTGCTGACTGGCAGGATGCATTTTGGCATGCGTGGCACACTCCATGCGTCTCTCATTCCCAAAATGGATCCCCAGCTGCAACAACGTGAATTCGGGATAGGCTGACCCCCTCTGAACCCGGACTGACGTTAAACACCACCAGCGTTCCAGACGTGGTAGCGTTCCAGACATCGTGCAAGCGCCTCCACAACTTCTCCATGTTTGCCGCCTACCATACAACCTAGTTGCTGAGATCAAGGGCAAGTGTGTTGTACTTATGTTTGGCATCCATCAAATTCTGCATTTCAATCGGCTGGTGAGTTTTACCATCAACACCCTGGAACTACACGACCGCGAACTCGCAAAAACCTTCTCGGAGGCGATCGCTGCTCAATTCGGTGCTGAATTTACTGCCGCCCTCCTGACAGCCTCTGTGGTGCAACTGGCTGAACGCAACCCATCAACCTGTCAGTGGACCTTGCAAAACCTTTACACTCCTGAAGATTGTGCAGCCCTGCGAGAGGGAACCCTAATGGTTGTTGTGCAAGAACTCCTAAAAGAAGGATTTGTTCTAGGTAAGGACTTTAGCACCCTGCCCAACGGCAAGTTGCTCCTGACCTCAGCGGCAAAAAGCCACGCCCCAAAGCACCTCTCACCCCTCGATCGTCTACTCCTAGACGATATTCTGTTGGCAGCAGATTAACTCCAACCAGCATCTAGTACGCCACGCCACGTTTTGGCAACTCTCTGCCCTCAGCCATTGACTCCGCCGACTCATTGCCTTGGTTTTATCGTCATGCGTTTTCTCTTTCCTGCTTCACTGCCATCCTCCTTCACCCATCCTCAACAACCCATTCGTGAGTGGCTCTCCTGCTTTCAAATTACCCGACCCCAAACTGCCCGTTTGTTGTGCCGCTTGATCCCTGCCCAGTGTCCCTTTGAACGTGACATCGTATTCTTCAATCGCACGCTGTTCCGCATTCCCCCCCTCTGTAAACTCAATCCGTAAACTCAATCCGTTTTACGAACAACTGGTTGACCTCAGGTTTCGTGCGCTGAGGTGCCTCGCCGATGAATGCACTGAAGATATCACCGAATATTGTTAACACTGAGGCTCGGCTACACGTCGTGGGAAAACCAACGTGTGTAGCGTCTAAATGACCCGAAGGTGCATTAGCCGTACACCGTACGGCTAATGCACCTTCAAGGAAAAGCAAAACCGACCGTTTCAGATCGTTTAACAACTCATTGCGAATCAAAACAACTAAACAAAACAGGGAGATTTACGATGCCAAGTGATCAAAAACTCGAACCATTGCTCCAACCGACTAGGCCGAAGACGGTCAGTCTGAAAGAACCCAAGCCTATGTCCCCAGAAGAAGCCGATGAAATGGATACGGGTAGTGATCCCTCCATTTTTCGAGGGGTTAACCGGGGGCGCGTTGCCATCTTCATCGACGGTGCCAATTTGTTCTATTCGGCGTTGCAAATGGGCATTGAAATCAACTATTCTCGCCTGTTGCAATGCCTAGTTGGAGAATCTCGCCTCCTGAGAGCCTACTTTTACACCGGCGTTGATCGCACCAATGAAAAACAACAGAACTTTTTGCTATGGATGCGTCGTAATGGCTATCGAGTCGTTACAAAAGACCTCGTCCAGTTTCCCGATGGATCTCGCAAGGCAGACCTAGCAGTTGAAATTGCGGTAGACATGATGAAGCTAGTCGGCAGCTATGATACGGCTGTGCTGGTGAGTGGGGATGGCGACTTGACCTATGCAGTCAATGCGATCGGGTATCAGGGAGTACGGGTGGAACTGGTGAGCCTGCGATCGATGACCAGCGACCAACTGATCAATGTTTCGGACTGCTACGTGAATCTGGCAGATATTCAATCGATTGTGGCAAAACAACCCGAAAGCTGCGTATCGGCACTTAATAACTAATAGAGCGTTTAGCAGCCCTGGTGTAGGAGTGTTGAGTCGCTTGGCGACTGTTTTTGCAACCGCACCATGAAAAACCCATCCATGTCCTGCTGATGGGGGGCAATTTTGAGCCAGCCCTCTGGGGCTGCTAGCGTTGCCCACTGATCTTGAACAGGACAATCGGCAGAAGTCGCCAAAGGAACAGAGTTGATAGGCAGAATTGACCAGTCGGGGTGATGTCGCAAAAACGCCTGGACGACCCCCTCGTTTTCCAACGGATGCAACGTGCAGGTTGAGTAGACTAGGACTCCGTAGGGCTTGACCCAGGCGGCAACCCTATCTAGTAATTCTGTTTGCAGGCGAGCCAGTTCTTGAATATTTTCAGGGGTTTGTCGCCAACGGGCATCAGCATGACGGTGTAATGTTCCCAAACCAGAGCAGGGGGCATCCACTAGCACACGGTCTGCCTTGCCCGTGAACTGAGCTAGGTCGCGACTATCGCCGATTTGGATGTGAATGTTGCGCAAATGCAGGCGACGAACGTTCTCCTCTAGCTTCTTGAGGCGGTTGGGGTTGCGATCGCACGCCCAAATTGTGCCGCGATCGCCCATTAATTCTGCCAGGTGCATCGTCTTTCCCCCCGGTGCAGCACAGGCATCGATCACCGTTTCGCCCGGTTGGGGGTCGAGCAGGTGTCCCACCAACTGAGCGCTAGCATCCTGCACGGTCCACCACCCTTCGGCAAACCCTGGCAGATGTTGTATGGCCCCTAGTCCTGTAGGCAGGCGCAATCCCTGGGGAATCCCCGCGATCGGTTGGACGGCGATCCCCGCCGCCTGCATAGCCGCCGCTACTTGGGCACGGGAAGTGACCAGGGGATTGATCCGTAGGTCAATATGGGGCGACTGATTCATCCACTCACAAAGCTGAGTAGCGCCCTCAAGCCCCCATTGGTCAACCCACACCTGCACAATCCAGTCAGGGAAACTCTGGGACACCGCCAGCGCTTGCACGGGGTCTGGAGGCAGTTTGAGGGGATCTCCTATCGCCTCTTGTTGCCGCAGATAGCGCCGCAGCAGACCATTGACAAACCCGGAAAGACCACCCAAGCCATTTTGCTTGGCCAGTTCGACGCTCGTATCCACCGCAGCGGCGGCGGGAATGTGACTCAGGTAGCGTAACTGATATAACCCTAGGTGCAGGATTAGGCGCAGATTGAGGGGCTGCTGCGCGGCTGGTTTGGTCGCTAACTGGTCGATTAAGGTATCGAGAGTGCGCGATCGCCGCACACACCCATACACCAACTCAGTGATTAACCTCCGATCAACAGGGCTAGCTGAAGATTGTTGTAACACTCGATCGAGTGCAGCATCAGCAAACTTCCCCCGGTGAATAGCTTGCAGAGCCAGCAACGCCAACTGCCTGGGATTGGTAGATGTTTGCCGCATACTGTACTTCAGCACTTAAAGAGATTGCAGAAAAAATGTCAGAGAAACAATGATTTTAACGTCAGTTCTGGTTGAGCGGGGTTTGGGACGGCGCGGTGCCCCAAACCCCTTGCTTTTCCGTGCGCGTCGCGCACGGAAAAGCAAGGGGTTCAGCGTATCCCGAATTCACGTTA
>DVEB01000217.1 GCA_015295905.1 Synechococcales cyanobacterium M55_K2018_004 | reverse complement strand
CTTGATGTTCTGTGCGCGACGCGCACAGAACATCAAGGGTTTTGGGGCACCGCGCTCGGCGCGGTGCCCCAAAACCCGCTTAACCCAAACCGACGTTAAAAAAAATCCTGGCATGCTTGTGCAGCAATTACTCCAGGATCTCTTACACAAATTAGTCGAAACATTTTGAGACTGCACGAGCGAGAAGGCATCTGCGTGCAGTTCTCAGCCGAGCACTAATGAGTTGAACCAGCAACACCTGTGGAGGAACCAATCGCGCCACCAACGCTACCGGGAGCACCACTAGCATCCTTGACAAAGCCAGCGTAGGCCTCCATTCCATGTTCGCCGATATCTAGACCCATGAGTTCCTCTTCAGTAGAGACACGGATGCCCAAGGTTGACCTCAGGATCACCCAGAAGATACTAGAGAGCAGAACTGTCATCCCACCAATGGCCATCGTGCCAACAAACTGAATCCAGAGCTGACTAATGCCACCACCTGCAAACAAACCAACGGGGCCATCTTCGTAAAAGGCGGGGTCTGCAAACAGGCCAACTGCCAGAGTCCCCCACACCCCATTGACTAAGTGAACCGAGATAGCACCCACGGGGTCATCAATCTTGATGCGATCGAAGAAGCCAACGGCGAAAACCACCAGAATGCCACCGATAATACCAATGATTGCAGAGGATGGCACACTGACGAAAGCACAGGGAGCCGTAATAGCAACTAGACCCGCTAGGATGCCGTTGATGATCATAGAGAGATCAGGCTTACCCAAAACCAGCCAGGCCGTGAAGGTTGCAGCTAGGCCACCAAAGGCGGCAGCGGTGTTTGTCGTCACAGCAACATGAGCGATCGCACCGCCGTCACCCACCCCCATCGTAGAACCGGGGTTAAACCCGAACCAGCCCAACCACAGGATCAAACACCCCAGGGTAGCAATGCTCATATTGTGAGCAGGCAAGGCATTGGGCGTACCATCGTCGTTATATTTGCCAAGCCGGGGGCCAAGGAAAGCCGCACCCATGAGAGCCGCCCAGCCGCCCACTGCGTGCACCACAGTGGAACCCGCGAAGTCCCAGAAGCCAAAGCTATAAAGCCAACCACCGCCCCAGACCCAGTGACCTGTGATGGGGTAGGAAATGCCAACAAGCAACAAGCTAAAGATCAAGAAGTCAACAAACTTGATCCGCTCTGCAACTGCACCAGACACAATTGTGGCCGCGGTTCCAGCAAACACAAGCTGGAAGAAGAACTTTGCAGCCAGAGGCACACCCGTCCAGTTTAGGGCTGAAAAGATCCCCTCATAAGCATCGCCTGTCGCAGGACTATTGTCTGCGCCGCTTAGGAAGAAGCCACCGCTAGTGCCGACAAAGCCGTTGCCGTCACTGAACATCAAGCTGAAACCGATCGCCCAGAAGGCAATGGTGGATAGGGCGAACACGATCAGGTTCTTCGACAGCACGTTGACAGCGTTTTTTTGGCGACAGAATCCGGTTTCCAGCATACAGAAGCCGGCGTTCATGAAGAACACCAGCATTCCCGCAATCACCACCCACATGGTGTCGAGGCCGACGCGCAATCCTTCGGCTGCTTTGGCGACTTCTTCGAGGGAGGGAGACTGTTGAGCAAAGGCCGCAGTGCTGCCCACCAGCACCAACAACACTGCTAGAGGGATGCAAGCCTGCCAACTAGGAGACAGGGATGGGACTTTTTTAAGCGTGTCGAACAATGTGGTAGCAGCAGAAGCAGTAGCCCGAATGACAGGCGATCGCTTGCTTCTTTTCCGCTTCAAAACAAATCTGGACATCTCTGGACGTTCCTTGAATGAATGAGTCACAGTGTCACCCAATCGAGTTAAGCAATTTGGGTTGAGCAATCGTGGAGGAGGATGAACCCTTTGGAACACGAAGGACTCCACAGTCTTTTGTGGAGACCTCGGAGTTTGCGATTATACCTTTGCGAGATCATCTACAGATACTTGGAAGCCCCCAAAGTGACCTGCGTGCGATCGCAACATTCAGCGCAAACCAATAGCAGCATTAAATTAATACAGATTCCACCAATGGAGGGGGGTTGAATTCTGTATAGCAAGCTACATTTTTATACTTGAAGTCCCTAAACACAGACTAGGCAAGCATCTAAGTGCCTTACTTTTTCACGGGAAACGTCTACTTGGTGTACCGATTCTGGGTGAATCTATGAGTGGTGGTTGATCACTTTTTGGTTGTTGCCGCACCGTACTGCAATTCTCATGTTGGGTGTTGGGGTTCTGGTGGGGGTTTAGACCACCCGTGGCAATCTAAACCCCCACCAAAGGTCAGAAGCTCACATCCGCAGGGTGTGAATCTCTAACGTCTGGTAGTCATACTGAAAATGGCTGGTCGCGGCAATGCTAAATAACGTCAGGTCTGGTTAAGCAGGTTTCAGATGATTCCGAATTGACGTTAAATAGACATTCTCACTCCTCGTAAGTTAAAGTGGTAGTGAGTTTGATTTAGGAACAAGGCTGAGTGTGACAGAGTCTAGGGCGGGGGTTGCAGGACTTGCTTGGTCAATCTGCGCTCAAGCAACTGATAGTGTGTTGACTTAGCGTGTTGACTTTTAGCGTTGGCAAGAACAGTTAGTCACTTGATTGCCGGGATATTGGTTGAAAAACTTGAGGTTACTCAGGTACGACTTTTGCAGTTACTCCGGTGCAACTTTCAAGCATGAAAAAGTGCTTTTAGCAGAAAAAGAAAAAGTACCTTGAGAACGCCTTTAGAATAAGAAAACTTAGAAAAACGATTTAGGTGATTCGTTTCAGGATAAAAGTGCGATGGACATGAACCGGGATACAACAACGAGGAAGCCCATTCGATCCTTAGAAGATGCAATCGATCGGTGTCAGGTGCAGGGGATGCGGCTGAGTAAACAGCGCCGGTTCATTCTGGAACTGCTCTGGCAGGCAAAAGAACATTTGTCCGCACGGGAGATTTACAACCGCCTCAACCAGCAGGGGAAGGATATTGGCCACACTTCGGTTTATCAGAATTTAGAAGCACTCTCGGAACATGGGATTATTGAGTGCATCGAACGGGCTGACGGACGGTTATATGGCAACATCAGTGATCCCCACAGTCACGTCAACTGTCTAGACACCAATCAGATTCTTGATGTCCACGTCCAGTTGCCAGAAGACCTGTTGCGGCAAATCGAGGAACAAACGGGCGTGAAAATTACCAGCTACTCCATCAATTTCTTTGGCTATCGCAAATCAGAGGCGATCGCCGACGCAAGTTAACCATCTCAGGTCTAACACGCTCCTCACTGACCGGAGTTTAGATTCATTTCATTGCTGGCGTTGTGCTCAAGCAAGTGCTTAAACAAAAGCAGCACTATAACGCTACACCCATGGGTTAGGACAGCGCTTTTGGAGAGGCCTCGCTGCGCGGCGTCTCTCACAAAAGCGCTTGACATCATGAGCGCCTAGCACCATGGGTGGCGTAAATTTGAGATGCGCTGAAATCCTTGCTTTTGCGTGAGCGCCGCGCACAGCTAAGAGGGGTGTAGGGCACCGCGTCCGGCGCGGTGCCCTACACCCCTCTTAGCCTAAACTGACTCGATTCAGCGCTTAACGCTGCAAGGACTGTACCATTACAACTTCGTTCCGCAGTTGGGGCAGAACTTGTTGACTGGCTCATTTACGGTTCCACAGTGAGCACAGGTAACCGCCGCGGGCTGGGCCTCTTCCCTGGGAGGATTGGGTAATCCCAGCATTTGTGCATTGCTCTTACCCGGCGCCACCATCGGGTAGCAGTTTTCCCTCTGGTTGACCTTCACGTCCATCAGCACGGGGCCATCATAGGCCAGCATTTCGGCGATCGCCCCCGCCAAATCTGCGCGATCGTAAACGACGATGCCCTTGATCCCGTAAGCTTCCGCCAGTTTGACAAAGTCTGGCATCCCTTGTTGCATATTGGAAGCGGAGTAACGCTCTTCGTAGAAGGTCTCCTGCCACTGACGCACCATGCCCTGCCAACCGTTGTTCAGGATAACCGTTTTGATGTTGATGCCATACTGAGCGATCGTGCCAAGCTCTTGGATATTCATCTGGATGCTGGAGTCGCCGCTGATGCAAATTACCTGCTCATCGGGGAGAGCCGTCTTTACACCCATAGCCGCAGGCATGCCGTAGCCCATCGTGCCTAGCCCAGCGCTGGAGATCCACCGACGAGGACCACTCTTCAAAAACTGTGCTGCCCACATCTGGTGCTGCCCCACATCAGTAGTGTAGTAGGCATTGGGCGCTTGCTTGCCCAACTCCACGACCACTTCCTGGGGTGAAATCGTGTCTTCATAATGCGGCACAACGAGCGGATAGTCCCGTTTCCAGCGATCGATCTGGAGCAACCAGGCTTTGGTCTGGTTAGGGTCGGGGGGAGGATTTTCCTGGTCGCGCCGCAGCATTTCTGCTAAGACATGCTTCACATCACCGACGATGGGCACTTCCGGAGCGCGGTTTTTACCGACTTCCGCCGGATCGACATCAATGTGGATGACCTTGGCATGGCAGGCAAATTCGTCGAGTTTACCTGTCACCCGGTCATCAAAGCGGGCACCTACGGCAATCAACAGGTCGCAGTCGGTGACGGCATAGTTGGCGTAGGCCGTACCATGCATCCCCAACATCCCCACCGAGAGGGGGTGTTTCTCGTCAAAGCAACCTTTACCCATCAAAGTTGTGGTCACAGGCAGGTTGAAACGTTCTGCTAGGGCAGTGACTTCCGCATGGGCATCGGAGGCGATCGCCCCACCCCCTACGTAGAGCAGAGGTCGCTTGGCCTGACGGATCAGTTTGAGGGCCTGTAGGATCTGGCGGGGGTTGCCCTTGATGGTGGGGCGATACCCCGGCAGTTTGACGCTCCCCGGCTCGACGGGGACGTAGTCACACTCCTCTAGGCCAACATCCTTGGGCACGTCAATCAGCACCGGGCCAGGACGACCAGAACGGGCAATGTAGAACGCTTCCGCCACAATCCGAGCCATATCTGCTGGGTCACGCACGACGTAGGAGTGCTTCACGATGGGCAGCGTGATGCCAAAAATATCCGTCTCTTGGAAGGCATCGCTGCCGATAAAGGCGCGAGACACCTGCCCGGTGATGACCACCATCGGGATGGAGTCAAGTTGAGCCGTGGCGATGCCCGTAACTAAGTTGGTGGCTCCGGGGCCAGAGGTGCCAAAGCAGACGCCGACCTGCCCTGTCGCCCGAGCATAGCCATCAGCAGCATGAGAGGCCCCCTGCTCATGCCGCACAAGGATGTGTTTCAGTTCTCCCCGCGCTTCTGCCCGATAGAGTTCGTCGTAGATGGGCAGGATGGCACCGCCGGGATAGCCGAAAATGTGCTTCACCCCGTGGCGACGCAGGCTGTCGATCAGCGCGAAAGCGCCAGTTACTCGGACTGGCGCAACCTTGTTCCCATTAGAGAGTGGGGTAGAGGTTTGAGGGGTCGAAGCAGTCTTGGGAGTAGCTGGCAGAACTTCACGCATATGGGTTGAGATTTTGTAGCTATTGCTGCACTTCATTTAATATTTCAGTCTAGTTCTCTGGTTGCAATCCTGTCGATACTTTCAGAATAGGACTTTCGGAAGGCTTGCTTAAGGAAATCTCTGGGTCGGTGGGGATCAGTGACGAGAGAAGGGTTGCGATCGCCCCTCCAGGTCTATAAGTCAGCGTTCGATAACCTAAAAAGCACCCAAAAGTGGAGGCAATGGCCGCATTGCTTCGCACTTCTTAACCTTTCTCCTTGGGATTCTTACAGCATTAAACGTGACCAACTTTTTTGTGCGTAGGCGGCTCTACCGCCTACGCACAAAAAGCTGAATCAAACGTCAGCTCTGGTGAAGAGGGTTGTGGGGCACCGCGCCGGGCGCAGTGCCCCACAACCCTTGATGATCCGAAATTCACGTTAATCAAGGTATTTTTGTCAGGAACCTGAGTCGCTGGATGGCTCGTACTGGTCCAGCAACTCCTGTAAAAAGCAGGCGAGGGTGGTGGCGCTGGGTGGGGATGATTGAGCAGACACTCGCCAGCCTCGCAAAGTTTGCGGCGATCGCCACAAGGCCAGGTGTTCACAGGGTGGATCCGCATAAAAACCGTCCTGACCCGCCCCTAGCAACGTAGAACTCCAATGGGTAAAGGCATCGTGGCTAACGCGGTGGATGGGAAAAGAGCAGTAGAGGGGGACGCCCCAGCCATCCAGCGCTATCAAGGCGGTGATCGTCCCCCCCTGCCACTGCCAGAGATGGGCGGCGACGATTGCCCCCACCACTCCGGCACTAAAGGCGATCAGGGTAAGGCTAGGCCGATCGCCAGAGCGGTGTAGGGATGTTTCGAGAAAGTGCAGCAGGTGCAGCCCGGAGTAGGGAGGTGCTTTGTGGGCTGGGAAGACTAACGCAGAGGAGAGGCGATCGCCCACTCCTGCCAGAAAACACCCCGTCAATTCGGGGGGATGCACTCCCGGACAGATCACGATAGTCATGGCACCTCCACCGCCACGAGCCGCATCCCGACTCGTTCCATGTACCTCACTCGCGCAAGAAAGGCTATAAGCTTTCTGTGTGCTGAAGTTTTGTGCGGAGCCGCAGCACCCATCAACCCCATCTACCGCCTCTTCCCATGTCTCTTCCCACCCTTCAAAGCATCGCCCGCGACAGTATTAGCTATCCCATCAGTTCATTGAAGGATAATCGTCCCCTGATCCACTCCATTCAAACAGCGCTGAATCGGATGGGATTTTCAGTTGGGGATGTGACAGGTACCTGGAACTGGAACACTGAGCAAGCCTATCGTGCCTTTGCCAAGCAACAGGGTTTCCCCGGCGATGAGTTGCCGCCCCGTGCGGCCAGTCTCCTGCTGCGGTCTGCTGCTCCGCCTGCCCAGCCTGCTCCGCGTTCTGCTCCGGTGCCCCCACCCGTTTCGGCTCCCCCAT
>DVEB01000296.1 GCA_015295905.1 Synechococcales cyanobacterium M55_K2018_004 | reverse complement strand
GTTAGAAGTCCAACACGGCCCACCCTGGTTCCCGATAGTAGTGGGTCATGTCGTCAAATTTTCGGAGTTCTGCCCGGTGGACACAGAAGGACTGAGCCGCATCAACCTCTAACCACTCATGGTTAATATCACTGAGCATCTGGCCAATGCTCTCCCGGTCGAGTTCAGCATCAATCTGCCCGAAGTAGCCAAAGGTGATGTGAGCCGTCAGGTGGTACTGTTGCTCAATGCCCAGAGCAATCAACTCGTGATCTTGATAAATTCCCCGACGCAGCATCAACACCTGCTGATAGGCAGTCTCGTCCTTGGGGGCTAGGCAAACGCCCACGGCACGCGCACGCACGGTCAATCCCAACACCTGCCAGAGCGCGGGTTTGCTGGTGCGGACGAGGGGCTGGTAGTACTGAAAAATCGCCGCAATGCGATCGCGTAATTTCTGTTCAAAGTCTGGGTCTTTCGCTGCTGCATGGCGATAGGCACTGTCCCAGATCAGGTCGGCCAGTGTGACATGAAAACTTTCGGGGGGAACCGGCACCAACAACCTTGCAGGGAGTCGGTCTAAGACCTGCTGCTGCAGATGCTGCAACTGTTCGTAGAAGATCCCATTTTCGGAATCTTCTACCCAGGGTGGGGTAATGACAGAGTAGCCTGGGAAGGGGACCGGGTCGAAGCCCCCATCGGGGCGGGGCTGAAACTTGGGTGAGGATTGGATGTGCTGCACTTGGGAACGATGTGCCTCTGGCAGCGTCAGCCTCGCCACACGGTTGATATAGACCTGAAACGTATCGTCCAATCTCAATGCCTCGCTTTTCGTGATTGTGGGAGCAGGAAGATGTCAGTATTCCCTAATGTAGCGGGAATCTGCCCCAAGCGAATAGCCTTAGGTCAGGGATGATCCCCGACTTGATCCCCAATTCTTTCCAACGTTCGGGTGAAGCGGGTTTGGGGACACCGCACATTACCTAGTGCCCCAACCCCCTTGTTTTCTGAACGCGCCATGCCCAGTAAAACAAGGGGTTCCGCGTATTCCGACTTCACGTTTTCCAGGTCAACCGCTGCAAAGCGATGCTATTTTGGATTGTGGATCGCAGCAACCCGCCTGTTACATCAAGCGTGTCAGGTGTACGCGATATCGATCTTTCTTGGTCACTGCAATGTCTCCTATCTCCAGCCGCCCCTTGCCCCGGATCGCCACCAAATCTCCTGATTTCAGCGCATAGCTCGCCTGAGTAACTTCCTTCCAATTCACTCGCACATCCCCAGCCGCAATCAAGTCTGCCATTTTGCTACGCGACATACCAAACCCAGCCGAGGCGATCGCATCCAACCGCAGAGAGGCTTCCACCGTCGTCATTTCCTTTTTCTTAGGTTCGCGGACTTTTAGCTCACTCAAATCAATCGGCTGGACTTTCACGGGCACAGAGCGAACCTGTTGCAAGCTAGTCTGCAAAAACTCCACCAGTTCCGGCACCACCAGCGCCTGTGCGCCCCGTTCCCCCAACACCAGGATGTCTCCCACCTTCTCGCGCACGATCCCAGTGCCCAGCAAGGCCCCCAGGAAGTCGCGGTGGCTGGCAGGATCAAACAAAAAATTGCCACTGATATCGAGGGCGGCGATCGCCACTTGGCTAGGATCCAGTGGCAGGTCAGCGCGAGCGATCGCGACTCGCACCCGTTCTGCCTGGGGATAGCCGCCCCAAGCCAGCAGATGCACCTCCGTCAGCCGGCCAAACATCTGCTGCACCTCCATCAACTCCGGTGGAGCAAGAAAATCAGTGCAGACAACTTCCCAGGTCTTGATCGCCTGCTCTGCTAGATCGATTGCTCGTGCGGCAATCTCGCGGTTTTCGACAGTTTTGAGCAGGTCTTCGCGGGGGAGCATGGGGTGGATAGGGGAGGTAAGGTGAATCCAAACGCTCAAGCTGGCACTCTGAACTGGTTAGAGCTGGGGGGAGTCGCTGCAGAGGGTGCCGTCAGGGAGCGTGGTTTTTTCAAACTGGGCATCGGCGATCGCCGTTCCTTCCAGATGGGCTTGGTGGAGGTTGGCGTGGCGGAGGTTAGCCCAGGTGAGGTTAGTCTTTTTCAGGATGGCCTTCTTCAAGGTAGCGCCAATTAGTTGGGCATGGCTCAGATTGGCGTGAGTCAGATCAGCTTCACAGAGGTCTGCCTGGATCAGGCTGGCCCGGTGGAGGTTGGCATGGCATAACTCTGCACCAGTGAACAGGGCACCGTTGAGATTGGCACTTCGCAGGTCGGCCCGTTTCAGGTTGGCCTGATAAAGATTCGTATGACTGAGGTCGGCGTTTTGTAGGTGCGCTCCCTGGAGGTCGCTGTTGTGCAAGTCGGCCCCCTGGAGGTCGGCTCCTTGCAAGTTCGCTCCCTGGAGGTTGGCTCTGGGCAGGGCGATCGCCCGCAACACCTTACCCTGTAGGTCTGCCCCCCGCAGGTCAACCCCACGAAAATTGCGTTCTCCAGCGTTATAGCGACCCTCCAGTTCTCGCCCGTCCATCATCCCCTGCCCCTGCTTGCTGCCCAGAGGCCGAGTCGCCAACAGAAAACCCACGTCGCCGCTGTTGGGAGTCAGCCATCTGTATCTCAAACTGTACCGTATCGGTCTGATCTCCCTGTTTTACCATAAGTGTCCAGGTGCCGGGGCGCATTTCCCAGAACAGGGAGGATGTTTGGGTGGTGGAGAGTTTACTGCCATTTAGCCACCATTCAACCGGACGGGAGCTAGCCTGCGTCAGTTTCAACTCCAGTCGTTGGGGTGGCTGCCCAGGCCGGGGAGAATGCATCAAAAAGTAATCCCCGTTCTGCGGAGCAAGTATCCGTAGGCTTCCCGGCATGAGTGGAGTTTGGCGTTGTTGCGTGAGCCATTGATTATAGTCCGGCGGCAGGTTCAGCGTTGCAACAACGCTGCCATCAGCGCGTTGAACGGTCTGGAAGAAGGGGTCGGCCTGCTGTTCGTAGGCGGTGAGGTCCTGCGGAAAAAAGTACTCCTGCACAACCGCAGGACATCCCGGCGAAGGCCGCATCCCGGAAATTGCACAGATCGGACGCAGCACCATGCCTGTTGGAGGGGGAAAGGGTTGGGGATCGTGCGATTCATGCAGGTGCAGCATAATCCGGTTCCACAGAGGGGCGGCTCCGGTCACGCCAGAAATTTGCTGCATCGGCTGTCCGTCAAAATTTCCCACCCAAGTCGCTACGGTGTAATCGGTCGTGAAGCCGACTGTCCAGGTGTCGCGGTAATCCGAAGAGGTACCCGTCTTGACGGCGGCGGGGAAGGGCAAGCTGAGGACGGAATCAACCCCAAAGGAACGGGCGCGGGCGTGGCGATCGCTCAACATATCAGTCACCAAAGCAGTGAGGCTGGAGGAGTGAGACGTAGGCAGCAAGTGCTGATAAGCGTGGGCGAGTTCCCAGAGGGTGACTTCGCCGCTGCCGAGGGCGAGGCCGAGGCCATAGTGTTCAGGGGCTTGGTCGAGATGAGTGAAGCCTAGGTCATGCAAGCGTTGCAAAAAAGCGGCGACCCCCACTTTTTCCAGTACCCGCACGGCTGGGATGTTGAGGGAGTTGGCCAGGGCAATGCGCACCCGGACTGGGCCGAGAAATGTTTCGCTGTAGTCGGTAGGGCTGTAGAGCTTGGCACCGGGAATGGCGTAGTAGGTAGGCACATCCGCCAGGATGGTGTTGGGGCGGATCACACCCCGTTCGAGCGCCAGTTCGTACAGAAACGGTTTGAGAGTAGACCCTGGTTGGCGGAGAGCCTGCACCCCATCATTGCGCCCCCCGTCGGCCTCCGCAAAATAATCCTTGGACCCCACGTAGGCCAGCACATCGCCACTGTGGTTGTCTAGGACTAGTACAGCAGCCTGCCTGACTTGATGCGGCGCCAGTCGGTCAATCACCTGCTGAACCTGGGCTTCGACAAACTGCTGAAGCGCCAGGTCTAGCGTAGTTCGCACCTGCGGGGGATGGTCAGCAGGAAGTTGCTGGGCCAGCCAGAACAGGTAGTGCGGGGCAGCAACGATGGATTGGTGGCGGGGTTGCAGGGAGAGGGACGTGGCAAAGGCGCGATCGCTCTGCTCCTGCGTCAAAAAGCCCTCTGCTACCATCTGTTGCAAGACATATCGTTGTCGTTGCTTCAGGGCCTGCCAGTGGTCGTAGGGATTGAGGTCAGTAGGGTCATTGGGCAGGGCGGCCAGAATTGTCGCTTGGGCCACCGAGAGGTCGCGGGCAGTCGTGCCAAAGTAAACCTGAGCGGCTGCCTCCACCCCATAAATATTGCTCCCCATCGGCAGACGATTGACATAAGCCTGGAGGATTTCGGCCCGACTCATGCCCGCTGCCAACCGCCACGCCGTCCAGACTTCCTGCACCTTTCCCCACAGGGTGCGGGGCGTCGGTTGCACCATGCGAGCCAGTTGCATGGGAATGGTGGAGGCACCGCTGACAACCTGTCTGGCCTGAACTGCTTCAGCGATCGCTCGTCCCACGGCCCACCAGTCTACCCCACCATGCTGGTAGAAGCGCCGGTCTTCGGCAGCAATAATGGCGTGCAGAAAATGGGGCGACACCTGCTCCAGCGGCACCACAGAGGTATGTTCCTGGTCGCGGGTGAGCAGCGTCCCCAGAAAAAGCCCATTGCGATCGCGAAACTCGATTGCTTGGTCATCCTGGTGTAGGTCTGCCGCCCGGATAGGAGCCAAGTAGGGCAGCGATCGCACCAGCAGCACCAGCAGCACGCAGGCGAACAGACCATGCTTCAGCCAGCGGTGCCGGGGCAGAATTTTACCCCAACCCCGGAAGAGCATCTGAGCCGCGGTGAGACCAATCTGACCAATGCGGCGCCCCCAGGACAGGGCAGCACGAGTCAGTTGATGAGTGGAGGGGAGACGGGGGAGCATGGATAGCGATCGCAGTATTCTAATCTAATAAGAATGATCAAGATCAGCAGCCTACTGACAGGGCTCGGCACTCAGCACCGCCGCCGCCCAACTGACAAGGATTTTTGGCTACCCCATGCCTAAGGGGGTTGGGCCTGATGCTGTCTGCTTTCATCAGGGCTGAAGTCCTCGCTCAAGCCCCAGACACGACTGCACCCTGCCACCACGGAGGCAAGTCTTGCCGATGTCATCTCCCGACACCACTTGAGAACGCTCATACCGCAAATGCAACGCTTAAAATTTACGTCCTGCATGGCTCCCAACGCAGAGCAAGTCTGTCAGGCAATCACCCGCTACATGGGCGATCGCCTCCATTTAAACACAGAATTTGTGGCCGACATTCCCTGGCAACAGCGCGAATGTTTATTCGATGCAGGCGAAATTCAGGTCTGCTGGATCTGTGGCTTGCCCTACGTCTGGAAAGCCGATCGGTGGCCTGCCACTGTGGAGTTGCTCGTTGCTCCGGTGCCCCAGGGCGATCGCTACCAAGGGCAACCGATTTACTTTTCTGACGTGGTGGTGCGGCAGGATAGCCCTTTCCAGTCCTTTGCCGATTTGCGCGGCAGCACCTGGGCCTACAACGAACCTCGCTCCCACTCCGGCTATCTCTCGACCCGCGCCTATCTAGCGAGGCTAGGTGAAACCACAGGCTACTTTGGCAGAGCAGTTGAGTCGGGCGCTCACCAGCGATCGCTACAAATGATCCTCGATGGCATGATTGATGCCTCCGCCATCGATAGCACCGTTCTGGAGACTGAACTGCGGCTCAATCCTAGTCTTGCCGCTCAAATCCGCGTGATTGATACCTTTGGCCCCAGTCCAGCCCCACCTTGGGTCGTGCACCGCACCTTGCCACCTGCCTTAAAAGCCCAGTTGCGATCCCACTTTCTAGAGATGCACATTGATCCAACTGGGCGAAAGATTTTACAGCAAGGAGCGATCGCCCGATTTGTCGCCGTCACCAACTCAGACTACAACCCCATCCGTGAAATGGCACAGCAGGCACGATTCGCCCCTCTGCAACAGCAAATCTCAGCTTAACGTGAATTCGGGATAAGCTGAAACCCTTGCTGTTCCGTGCGCTTCGCGCACGGAACAGCAAGGGTTTTGGGGCACTGCGCCCGGTGCAGTGCCCCAAAACCCGCTTAACCAGAACTGACGTCAGCTTAGGGATACGCGGGAAAGCAAGATTCTAGCCCTTTTTTGAGCCAGCAAGAACGTCGTTCTCCACCCACTGGCAAAACGCGTTGTCCCAACCTAGGCGTGTAGCGTTGTAAGCAGTGACACACCACTGTGAAAGACCAACCTGCCAGCAAATGTCATGAAAGGTCGAAAAATCCGTAACGTAAGCTACAGAATAATCCAATATAATATGTATGAAAGGACGATTTGATTCCCTGCAAGGCAGGTTAGGGGAGTGAGTTATGACAATAACAAGCGAATTTCGGCACCCTTCTTTAGATGAGATCCATCGGGCCAATATGCTCGACTCACTGGCACATCGCTTGGAAGTGGCAAGAGCAGCCAATAATACTCAACTCATCGCCCTTCTAGAGCAGGAACAAAAGGAACTATTGGCCGAAGCACCACTTTCCACTCTGCTAAAGCGTGTCCAAGCCTGGTGGCAGCGTCTAAAGAATGATATTGCTCAAGCTTCGCAGCTCCAGGTCACTCAAGAAAAGGATGAAACCGGCTACACATGGTGGCACGCCTACGACCCCAATTCTGGGCGTGAAGTTTACACCGATTCTGAATCGGAGCTGGTCATGTGGATTGAACAGCATTATCAGGGGCACTAGCTCTAGGTCACTAGACATAAATCCCCAGCAAAAAGGGCAGGTCAGAGTGATTTTCGGCGTTGCTTAATCCAAATATGATTTTTTGAGTGAGGAGCGCACTCCGTGCGCTCCTCACTCAAAAAATCATTGGTTAAATCAGCAACGCCTGATTTTCCATGGGCTATCCTAATCGCTCTCCTAACTGTTGTCATACGGAATCCGTTGCTTATAGGGTCGGTTAGTTTTTGGTAGAACGCGCGCGC
>DVEB01000290.1 GCA_015295905.1 Synechococcales cyanobacterium M55_K2018_004 | reverse complement strand
CGCGGTGCCCCAAACCCCTCTTAACCCGAACTGACTATGGTTTCCAGCTTTGGTTTCCAGCTTTATGAAAGACAGTCACGTAATGTAAAGACAGTCGCGTAGCACCAGATGCTGCTGGTTATGGGGTTGAGTGGTGTGGTCACAGACCACACCACTGCAAGCAGCTACAGCAACGATTGTTTAAGTGGTTTCAGCGGTGTCGTGCCTAGCGTGACACCGCTGAAACAGTGGTTTTTGGGTAGGCGCATGGCGCAGCCAGCTACCAAAAACCGCTCGTCGAACTCACGGTAAAATATATCGGTTGAAATTGGGTGAAACGATCTTGATTGAGCGGTATACCTTGCCTGAGATGGGCAACTTGTGGACGGATGAGTATAAGTTTAAGACCTGGTTGCAGGTAGAGATTGCTGTCTGCGAAGCCCAGGCAGAGCTGGGATATATCCCTGCTGATGCGGTTGAAACCATCAAGGCAAAGGCAAATTTTGACCCGAAGCGCATTCTCGAAATTGAAGCAACTGTCCGCCACGACGTGATCGCCTTCTTGACCAACGTTAATGAGTACGTGGGCGATGCCGGACGCTACATTCACCTTGGTATGACCAGTTCTGATGTGCTGGATACTGCCCTAGCGTTGCAGATGGTCGCTAGCTTGGATGTGATTCAAACTCATGTTGAGAATTTGATTCAGGCGATTCGTTTTCAGGCGCAGCAGCACCGCGAGACAGTGATGATCGGGCGATCGCACGGTATCCATGCCGAACCCATTACCTTTGGCTTCAAGCTGGCGGGTTGGCTGGCAGAAATGTTGCGAAACCGCGATCGCCTCTGCCAACTGCATAAGGAAATTGCGGTGGGGATGATTTCTGGCGCAGTGGGCACCTACGCGAATATCGATCCTCGCATTGAGGCGATCGCCTGTCAGAAGTTAGGCCTGGAACCAGATACCGCTTCCACCCAGGTGATTTCGCGCGATCGCCATGCCCAGTTTCTCAACACGCTTGCATTAGTAGCGGCTTCTATCGAACGGTTTGCAGTTGAGATTCGTAACTTGCAACGCACCGATGTGCTGGAAGTGGAAGAGTTTTTCTCGAAAGGACAGAAAGGCTCCTCCGCCATGCCCCACAAGCGGAATCCCATCCGCTCTGAGCGATTGACTGGCATGGCCCGCTTGCTGCGGGGCTATGCAGTGGCTGCGCTAGAGAACGTTGCCCTGTGGCACGAGCGCGATATTTCCCACAGTTCCGTTGAGCGGGTCGCCCTTCCCGACGCCTGCATCTTGCTCCACTTCATGCTGGTCGAGGCCACGGATTTAGTGAAACACTTGCAAGTCTACCCTGAAAACATGATCCGCAATATGAACCTCTACGGGGGAGTTGTTTTTAGCCAACGGGTATTGTTGGCCCTAGTGGAAAAAGGGATGAGTCGTGAAGACGCCTATGCGATTGTACAGAGTTGTGCTCACAAAGCCTGGAATACAGAAGGTGGTGACTTCCGCGCCCTGATTTCCCAGGATGCCACTGTCCAGAAGTACCTCTCCCCTGAAGCGATCGAGTCCTGCTTCGATCCGCAGTACCACTTGAAGAACCTGGATGTGATTTACCAGCGTTTGAATATCTAACACGAATAGCTATACACGTATAGGTGAACGTGAATTCGGGATAAGCTGAAACCCTCAATCTTCCGTGCGCGACGCGCACGGAAGATTGAGGGTTTAGGGCACCGCGCCTGGCGCGGTGCCCTAAACCCTTTTAATCCGAACTGACGTTAGGTTAGGACAACGCGTTTTGTGGGCAATCCCACTGTGCAGGGCTGCCCACAAAACGCGTTTTACATCATGAGCGCGTCGCGCTGTAAAACAAACGCTAGCGCGTGGGCAGCGTGCTGACTAACGTGCTGAAGTGGTCTACCAAGTGGCTAGTGAAATGGTGGGTGATAGGCAGGCTGTCGATCGCCATGCCTGCACTCAGCAGCATCATGTAGAAGATGGAGTACTTAAACAGCGATCGCGCTGCCTGATAGTCCGAAGGTTCCTGCAAAAGCACCCAGGCTTTCTTGAGGAACAAAGCCCCCAGCCCCAGCGCAGTGACGGTGTAGAAGGCTCCCATCACACCCAGCGGGTAGACTAACACGAATGTTAGGGGAATCAAGATCAACGAGTAAAACCAGATTTGCTTTGCCGTGGTGTGGTCTCCCTCGACGACGGGCAACATGGGGACGCCAACCTTCTCGTAGTCCTTCTGGATCATCATGGCGAGTGCCCAAAAGTGGGGCGGTGTCCAGAAAAAGATAATGGCAAAGAAGACCCAGGCCGGCCAACTCAGATCTCCCGTGACCGCCGCCCAGCCAACCAGGGGTGGAATTGCCCCCGCCGCACCGCCAATCACAATATTTTGGGTGCTGTGGCGTTTCAGCCAATGTGTGTAGACCAGCACATAACACACGATTCCTGACATGGCGAGGCAGGCCGCTAGGAAGTTGGCAAACAGCGTCAGTAGGGTATAGGAGAGTAGCGCCAGAGCAAGGGCAAACCCTAAAGCATCCTTTGGTTTGATGCGTCCAGACGGCAGCGGACGGTGCCGCGTGCGCTCCATTTCGTAGTCGATATCCTGGTCGTAGAGGCAGTTAATGACATTGGCAGACGCTGCCGCCAGCCAACCGCCCAGCAGCGTGACCAGCAGTAGCGCCGGGTCAACCTGTCCATGGGAGGCAATCCACATACTCCCGGCAGTGGTGATCAGCAGCAGGATGATGATGCGGGGTTTAGTCAGTTGCCAGTAGCTCTGAATGACCTGGGCGAAGTTTTCGTGGTGACGGGTTTGGGTCGGTGTATCTTGCATGGACGGAGGTGAAGTAAGGGGAAGTAAAGCCGAAATCATTGCCCTGGAGATGACGCTTGACCAAGTGCCACGTTCTCAAGGGTCTCTAGTCATCCACTGCGGGCATGACTGCCTGGGTGGTGCGATCGCGCAGTCCCAGAACCGTGAAGCAGACCAGCGTGCCCAACAGGGTGGCCCCTGTGGTGTGGTGGGCAACGGTGAGGGGTTCGACTTGCAGGTGCAGCTTGAAGGTGGCGACGCCCAGTAGGATTTGCAAAACCACCAGTCCCAAGGCCACATCGGCAAGTTTGCGCAGGGTGGGGTGCAGGGCGGGAGTCCGCCAAGCCCAGAAGCCCACCAGCAGCACCGAGAGGGTGGCGGGCAAAATGCCCCACAAGTGGCTGTTCATCACAGTGCAGAGTTGCGCCCCGCTGAGGCACTGGTGAACAGCCCAGCGAGAGCCGACTAGTGCTCCTGAAAGGCTTTGGAGGTAGACCAGCAGGGCAGCCGTGAGACCAGCCCAGGGCAGTTTGCCGACGGTCCCAGGTCCCTGGTAGGGCAAGAGCAGGGTCCCCATCACCAGCAGCGTCATGAAGAACAGGAGGGCCGTGCCCAAGTGGGCAGTCACAATATCAAAGCGCAGCAGTTCGGTAACGGTCAGCCCCCCCAGAATGCCCTGGAACACAATCAGGAAGAGGGCCAGCAGGGCAGCCCAGGGTACCCAGCCGGGCAGGTGTTGGCGCGTCCACCAGCTCATGCCGACCAAGGCGATCGCCAGTACCCCAATCAGCGAAGCATCGAGACGGTGGATCCACTCTAGAAAAACCTGTAGGTTCATCTGCTGACTGGGAAACAGCGTGCCGTAGCAGAGTGGCCAGTCGGGGCAGGCGAGTCCGGCATTCATCACACGGGTGGCACTCCCGATCGCCATCAGGATGAGAGTAGCGATCGCCATTTTCCAGACAAGGCGACGTATCCGGTCAACAGCCTGCGTTTGAGTCGTGCGGGGGAGGGGCTGTTCCGCAGTGTGCGTCGATCCTCTCCCATGGAGATTGGTATCCATTGGCAGACTAGAATTAGCCATCCGCATTCCTCCCAGCAATCAAATGAAACATGCGTAAAAGCTTTTACATTGAGTCAAACCTATAGCTCTTACTCTAGTGACCGCATTTGGGGATCAGCGAAGGTTTTAGGGATTTCTTTGGAATGTCAATCTTTGGAATGATTTAAACCTCTTTGACTGAACTGGCGAGTTATTTAACTGACTGCGCCGCGAAACGCCTTCTCAGAGTGCATTTCGTAGCACTCTCGGTTTGAGTGTCAAGTATCCTGCAAGCGTTTGTATCAACTTTTAGCTGTTGAGTCATCACACCCAGGATGGATGTAGACTGGGGGCGTTGTCTTGTTTCGTATGATGTTTTGTATATACCTCTGTACAAAATTCTTCTGTACAAAAATCTGTACAAAACAGCCCTGCGCGGCTTTAAGAGTTCTTGAAGACGCCAGCAGGCAACGGGCACAATATTCGCCGCTGCTCCGTCAAGCATTTAATAGCCGCTTATGAGTAGGAAAGCCGCTATGAACCAGTTTCCTTTAGGATTTTCTTGGGGTCTGCTTGTATTGATCCCGCTAGTCAGCTATGTTCAACCTGTAGTCGGACTAGAAGCCTCTCGCCTAGTGCCTTTGTCAGTCGTGGCCCAGGCCACTTCGCCAGAGGCGATCGCCGAATCTTTCATCAACCAGATGGCCCAGCAACAGTTTTCTGCTGCGGTCCAAGAAATTGTTCCCCCCCTGCAAGTGGGGGTTACGTCTCAAACGCTGCGACAAAACTGGAACGACTTAGTGGCTGAGAGTGGTGAGTTTCAGCAAATTGGTCGCAGCCAGTTGATCAGTGATGGGGGGGCAGAGGGAGAAACCGTGGTCATGGTTACCGTGCAGTTTGCTGAGCGCAATCGTGACTTGTTTGTCATCTTGAAAGGGAACGAAGTCGCCAGCTTTAGTGCCGCTGAGTAGCAGCGATCGCAACTTTCACTGGCCTGAAGTACAGCAGGCGCACGAGGCATCTCTGCTGCATCAATGCAGTTGACCCCCCTATAACGCCACGTCCGTTCGGGTTAAGCGGGTTTTGGGGCACCATGCAATGCACGGCGCGGCGCCCCAAAGTCCTCAATTGTCTGTGCACGCTGCGCATGGAAAATTGAGGATCTCAGCGTATCTTGAATTCCCGTCATGGCGGTTTTCATCTTGATGAGAGGCAGTCACCTAGTACACAATCCGGCTGGTTAAGAGGTTGAGTAGTGTGCTCTATGACCACACCACTGCAAGCAGCGATAGATAGTAATGGCTTACCAGATAGCAATGGCTCACCAGAGGGAATACTGCCATTGGGAAAAACTAGGAACCAAAATCCAGCATTCATCGTTCATCTGTATAAATAATTCCTGCGAGAGCAGCGCTCCTCAAACTTGGGGCAAAAATTCATGGTCATGAATCCTGGAAGTGTTAATCGGGTGGTCAGATCTTCATTCTGTCCCCCATTGTAGAGAGCCTGCGAACTTCCTATTGATGCCCAAATCACTTGACTCTTGACCTGCTTTGCGGGAGGGTAGTCAAGTTCAGGATGAGCTTGTCTCATCCTATCGGTATATTACGTCTCGATATATTGCGTCGGTTCTTAACTTGCGTGGTATTCGTGCTGTGCTCCTTATTTCATCAACCAGTTTGGTCATTTACTCTGCGCTATGAAAGTGTCCTTCCGTCGTGTTGCTGCTGCTGCTGCCATGCTGGGGGCGATCGCCATTGGTCTGCCTACCCATGCGACCGTGTTTGGTCAGCGTGAAGTTGATCAAAGTAAATACATTGCGATCGCCGTTCCCCGTAGTGGTAACCTGTTTAGCCTGATTATTCTGGAGCAAATTGCCGCTAGTCCCCAATGCTGGGCCGAAAGCGGCTCGAATCCGGTTATTGTCGATCCGTTGCTGGTCAATTTTGATTTCACGGGCATTTGTGGTCGTGCTACCGACAGTAATGGTTACTCCATTCGCGCCAATGGTCGTGACTTGGGAATGCGCTATAGCCTGCGTCTGGTTCCCCGGAATGGCGAACTCTTCCTCATGGGGATGCCCAATGACAACGCTCTACCTAGGCTAGAAATTGGCCGCGCCAACGGCCTTTCGACCACCTCCCCCGTGCGCATCATGCTTAATCCGGGCTGGCGCTTCACTCGCCGCACGCTAGAAAACCGGGTGCTGGGGCACGTCTACGTCACCTACGAGGGCACCCTTCCCCCCGGTGTGCTGCCCAACATCACCTTTGCTGACACAGCAACTGATACCTATGCAGACGAGATCCAGCAGGCCGTCACCATCGGCTTTGTCTCTGGCTTTGCAGAAGATAACACCTTCCGTCCGACTCAGCCCCTCACCCGTGAGCAGTTGGTTTCGATGGTGCTGGACTCCCTTGGTCGTCTGCCCGGTGTGACCTTAAACGTCCCCAACCAAACGGGAACTGCTCCCTATCGCGATGTGGCAGCCAATCGCTGGAGTGCTGCGAAGATTGCGTTTGCTCGGGAGCGCGGTATTGTCAGTGGTTATGAGGATGGCACCTTCCGCCCAACGCAACCAGTGACGCGTGCCGAGTTAATTGCCGTACTGCGGCGGGCGGCTCAGTTTGGTCAAACTTTGGTTGGTAAATCGCAGGAACTGCGTCCGACCCAGTCACCGACGACGTTCTCCGATGCTGCCGGACACTGGTCTGCCGCACTGCTGACTGAAATGTCGGCGTATTGTAACGTGGCCTCCCCAGTCAATGAACGCGGCACGGCCTTTTCGCCCAACAGTCCGGCCCAGCGCAACTACGCGGCGGCAGCAACCCTACGTACTTTTAATTGCATTCAGACAGACTTGGCTCCTAGTGCTACGGCTGCACCTACGCCGATGGGCACAGCCGCTACCCCGGCCCCATGATGGCTCCCACACCTAGCACCTCCGTTCCAGGGATATCGCGCGTAGCGGTTAAAAAAATTTGGTCGGACGTGCTTTTCACATCCGACCAAATGTTAGCATTGCTTGATCCAAGCAAAACATCATGGGTCAAATCAGCAACGCCCCAATTTTTTGGGGTTGGTTACCTCGCCAGTCTAAGCAACGTCAGTTCTGGTTAAGAGGGTTTTGGGTCACCGCGCCCGG
>DVEB01000070.1 GCA_015295905.1 Synechococcales cyanobacterium M55_K2018_004 | reverse complement strand
TGCTGTTCCGTGCGCGTCGCGCACGGAACAGCAAGGGTTTCAGCTTATCCCGCATTCACGTTAACCTATACGTGCTATGCGTGTAGCACCGCATCTTTAGGGGGATTGGCAACCGGCGATCGCTCATGCAACGTTTTCCAGTTCAATGGTCATAAACATCCCCAGGTAACCATTAAACGGAGATAGGACCCACTCCAAAAGTTTGACAGCAGGGTGCATCCAGGAAGGTAAAAGTTGCCTGAAAGAAAGGCCCCCACTGCATAAGTAGCGGAAGGGAGTGTGGGTCTGGAGAGAACACAGGTGGAGTTGGGGAAATTCCTGTTGAAATTGGGGGCGATCGCGTTCAAAGATAATCCAGGGGATAGCCATGTTTGCCCCCGACAGTGGGCCTCCTTCCTCAAATCCCCAATCCCCTTTGATGTCAAATGCTTCGTGGTGGAAGTTTGTATAAATAAAGCGAGACCAAGCCGTGTTCGCAGGTTCAATCATGACAATCTTGCCACCCGGTTTGAGACACCGTTGCATCTCCTGAAAAAATCGGCGGGAATCTTTGATGTGGTGCAGCACGTCAATCATGAGAAATGCGCTGACACTCTGGTCGGCAAACGGGATATCCAGCCCCGAAAAAACCTGGTCAACGCCACTGTAGGGCAAGACATCCGATGTCACCACATGGGGGGCAAGGGTTTTTAGAAACCCTGCCCCGCTGCCCAGTTCAATCACCATTCCCTGAGGGGGAGCTGTCTTAATTTTGTCCAATAAGCTGCGATAGAAATCCGTGTAAAGATTGTAGAGAAATGGCTTACGGCGAATGATTTTTCGCAGAATATAAATATTATCTGGGTTGTCCAGATCTTGCATTTGGCTTGCTTCGGGTAAGCGTATCCACCTCAGGAGGGAAGCTGCAACCATCGGTTCATCTCGCCCTATTGAAACTTAATTTTTTTGGCAGCAAACAGACACATTTTCAGCAGGTTTAGTCCTTCTTTTATATGCTGAATATTCGATTGGCCATACTCACGAGGATAATATCTGACTGGAATATCTTTGATCTTTAAGCTTAACTTGGCTGCACCAAACAGCAGGTCAAAGTCTCCAAAGGGATCAAAATCTCCAAAGTAACTGCGGTTATTTGCCAAGCGTTGATAGTTTTCTCTGGAAATGGCTTTTGTACCACAAAGTGAGTCTTTGATGCGCGTATTCAGGAGATAGGAAAGCAACCAAGCAAAGAAGCGATTGGCTAAACGATTGATCAGAGGCATCGCTGTCTTAGGGACAGGATAGATGAGCCGGCACCCGTTTGCCATTTCACAATAGCCAGAGGCGATCGCCTCATAAAAATAGACCAAATCTTCAGGCCGGACCGTCAAGTCAGAATCAAGAATCATCAACACATCACCACGCGCCATGTCAAACCCTTGGCGCACTGCGTTGCCTTTACCCCGACCGGTTTGTTGACAGATCTTGATATCCCAATCGTTACGGTACTTTGCTTGAACTCTTTGAATTTCTTCCCAGGTATTGTCTTGAGAATGCCCCTCTACAAAAATGATCTCCGTATGCCGACCCATGCGAGGCATTCTGGTGACGCAGTTCTCAATGTTCCCGGCCTCATTTCGGGCTGGAATAATGACTGAGCAGGTCATGGATTTGACCTGGGTTTGAGCGATCGCCTCTGGGCGGCGGCGGGCCACAATCGCTTCATTCAGACACAGGCGATTGAGCAGGGGAAGTGGCGCAAGATAGCGATTCACCAAGTTGGACAGCAGCGGGACATACTTTGGCAACAGCAGTCGTTTATGGTGGTAAATCACCTCAAACCCCGCCAGATTCAGCAGATTTTCAATATCTTGAAAGCTCAGCCAGTTCAGCGGGGGAAGCGGCATCCGTTGGCGAATCAGCGTCGCAAAATGCAGAATCGGCTCCCAAGCAGGGTTGTGAAAGGTGAGGATCAGTCGAGTTGAAGCATCACACGTCTGATAAATTCTGCGAAATGCCTTTTGCACGTCTTGAATGTAGCTCACTGTGTTGGCCAGCAAAATGTAGTCAAACGACCGCCCAACGTCCATTTCCTCCGCATCTTGTACGGAAAAATTGATGTGTGGAAAACGTTTTTGTGCAAATTCAACGGCTTCTGGGCTAAGGTCAATTCCCCAGCCAGCTTCTGGTTCTACGGCTTCAAGCAAGTAACCTAAGCCAGAGCCAACCTCCAGCACAGTGGCATTGGGTCGCACCAGAAAACGGTAGTAGTTCTCAACATCTCTGTAGTAGTAGAGATTGCGATTTCTCCACTTTTCTAGGCTGGGTCTGCGCTGAGGCATGAGGGAAAGACTGCTAGCATGAATCACAGCTTACGATGGTATCACCTCTCAGTGAGCTTCGTTGGCGCTCCGCTGTCAGCGTTGCCCTGCAACCGAGAGCCATGCCTGTAGGTGTCCTATTTGGCGTTATTTAGGTGTCTGATTTGGCGTTATTGTAGAGCGGTGCTTCCCCTGCCAACTCGTTTGATGTCTGCCTATGGCCGCACCCCGCTCATCCCCAAACAAACCACTGGTTATCTTGGGAGGATTATTCATCCTACCGCTCCTCTACTTCATCGCCTTTCGTGTTGCGATGGTGCAACAAGGCCCCCACTTCTGGGGAGGCAGCATTGACCCAAGTTATGCCTACCTGCTGAATGCCCTCAATATCGTTGTCGGAGTGCCTCCCTGGCATACCGATCATCCGGGGACACCCATTCAACTGCTGGGCGCCTTGGTTCTTCAGGTCAGCTACCGCTTGCAGTCGTGGCGCTCTCCCATGCCCCAACCCCTAGTGGAGACTGTACTGACCAACCCAGAGCCGTTTCTCTCACACCTTAACCTGCTGCTGTTGGGAATTAATACCATCATCCTGGCAGCCGTTGGCTGGGCGGCTTTTCGTGTCACCCAGCGTTTACCAATTGCGCTGATCCTACAAACCACCCCATTTCTCATCGCCAATCTCCTACTGATCAGGCATGTTAACCGCATCTCGCCAGAACATCTGTTGTTTGGTATCTGCCAACTCATTGTGCTGCTGCTGCTGGTTTATCTCTACCAGGAGGGCGTGAGTCGCAAACCCTGGTTTGCCAGTTGTCTAGGTGTGTTGTTGGGCACAGGGCTGGCCACGAAGGTTACCCTGTTTCCAGCGCTGCTGTTCGTGTTTGTGCTGCCAGGACTCAAGCAGAAAACCTTAGCAGTGGGCATGACTGTGGCTTCCTTTGTGGTGTCTACTTTGCCTATCGTGGGTGATTATCCCAGAGTGGGGCAGTGGGTGTGGAGCATGGTGGCTCGTCGGGGGCGATACGGCAGAGGCGAAGTTGGTCTTGAGTATGACAAGTGGGGTGAACGATTCCTCCTATTGTTCAACCAAGGTTCTTGGTTCTTCTGGTGTGTGATGGCAGCGACTGTGATTGCTGTAGTCCTAGCGGTGAAGCATTATCGTCAGAAGGGAGTCCGTGGTGTTTGGCAGTCGTTCATTCCGCCGGTGACTGCATCGCGATCGCACAAAGCCTTTTTCCTGCTATTGCTGACGTTGGCCGCCATCTGGATGCAGGTGGCAATGACCATCAACGAAGCTGTGCGCCTGCGTTACATGGCTCTTCCGCTGAGTTTAATGGGCTTGCTCATTGTGCTGCTGCTGAATCTCTGGGACCGTTTACCGCGATGGACGGAAACTCTGATCCTCTGCCTTTGCATCGTCCTAGGCAGTCATCAGTGGGGCACAGCCCAGCATGTCTCTCTCATGAAAGCCCAGGCGATCGCACAAGACCTCACTGCCATTCAGCAAATCTCCCAAGCCCCTGCCTACCAAGCATGTGCCCGTCTCAATGGTTATTTGCGCACTAGTACCCTAGAGGCTGGATTGAGTTTCGGCAACCACTGGTCAGGTAAAACATTTGCGCCTTTGCTACAGCAACTCTATCCCAACACAGTTTCGATTGAGCCGGCAGTCCTTGATCCCAATCGCCCTGAATACCGTTCCTTTACAGGAGTAATTTCCGCCGCAGAGATTCAGCGCATGTCACCACAAGGTTGTTTGCTCTATCAAACCGGACACCCCATGCAACCTTCTGAAACAGAGTTTTTGCGTGCAAAGCAAGCCAGACTCCTCTACGATGGCTCGGAGGAAACGCTGTACTACATCGCCGCACCCTAGCTTAAACCCATACCTGGAGATATAGCGCTACGCGCTCATGGTGTAAGACGCATTTTGTAGGAAACCCCGCTGCGCAGGGATTCCTACAAAATGCGTTGTCCTCACCTAACCTCAGTTCTGGTTAGGCGGGTTTTGGGCATCGCGCTCGGCGCCGTGCCCCAAAACCCGCTTATGCCCAAGTTCACGTTATTACTTTTTCACTAGGTTTAGTCCGATTAATCCAATGGTAATCAGTGCAATACAAAGCATTTTTGTGAAGCCAATTTGCTCTTTAAATAGCATGGCTCCTAGCATGGAAGTGCCTATTACGCCAATCCCTGACCAAATGGCATAACCAATACTGACATCAATTTCTTTGAGGGAAAAGCCAAAAAAGCCAAACGCCAGCGGATACCCAATCACTGACCCAATCAAAAAAACAGGTTTCGTAAATCCATCTGTGAGTTTGAGGCAGGTCGTTGCAAAAATTTCGGATGCGATCGCTAACAACAAAAGAATCCAGGCCATGTATCCCCTCAAAAATCGATTTACCGGATACATGTCACGTTTGCTCTCACCCCAAATTCCTCTCTCAAGTGGGAAGAGGGATTTAAGACACTCAGCCCCCTGCTCCTAGGCTGGAGGCAGGGGCTGGGGGCTGAGGGCCTGCAACAATGACATGCTCTCTATCTGCCTATATGCGTAGCCCATAGGCGTGGCTGAATGTGGATTTCGATCACCACCATGGAAGTCCTGCCACGTTTAGTACAATCGAACTTCAATGGTCACCTCACTGTTATAGCGCTACACGCATAGGTTAGAACAAGGCGTGTGTGGGAACCCCCGCTGCACGGGGTTTCTCACACAACGCGTTTACCTCATGAGCACGTAGCGCCATACTTAGAGACTACCCAAAAAGAGACGACCCAAACTAGGAGTTTGGACGATAGCGGCTTGCACGGGTGTGATCACAGACTCCACACTCAACCCCTTAACCAATCGAATCTGGCCCTACATGACGGTCTCTCATTACGATGAAAACCGCTATAAAAGAGCAGATTGTTTTTAGGCCAGCGGTACAACTGTCCTGCAAGAATAAATTTGACGAATGCTTGATTGACCATGCGCTATCACTTTTTGGGAAGGACAGGTCTGCTGGTGTCGGAGTTGTGCCTTGGAACAATGACCTTTGGCGGCAAAGGGTTTTGGCAGGCGATCGGCAAGCAGCAGCAGGAGGAAGCCAACCACTTAGTCTCAAAAGCTGTGGATGCGGGGGTTAATTTCATCGACACAGCAGATGCTTACTCTGAAGGCGAGTCGGAGAAAATCCTGGGTAATGCGCTGCGGAGTGTGGGCGTCAAGCGAGAAGAGATTGTCATTGCCACAAAAGTCCGTCTGCGGATGGGCCCCGGAAAAAATCAGGTTGGCCTCTCTCGCGTCCACATTATGAATGCAGTTCGTGAAAGTCTAGAGCGGTTGCAAACAGACTACATCGACTTGTATCAGATCCACGGTGCTGACCCCTATACGCCGATTGACGAAACCCTGCGAGTGCTGGAAGATCTGGTTCGCAGCGGCTTGGTGCGGTATATCGGATGCTGCAACTTGATGGCTTGGCAAATCATGAAGGCGCTGGGAATCTCAGAACGACAGGGCTGGTCACGGTTTGAGTCGGTGCAAGCCTACTACACGATTGCGGGGCGTGACCTAGAGCGGGAAATTGTGCCGCTGCTGCAGGACCAATCTTTGGGATTGCTGGTGTGGAGTCCTCTGGCGGGTGGTTTGCTCAGCGGCAAGTTTAGCCGCGACAACCCAGGCCCCCGGGATGCCCGTCGCGCCAGCTTTGACTTTCCACCTGTAAACCGCGATCGCGCCTACGCTGTGATTGATGTCATGCGGGCGATCGCCCTAGAAAAGGGGACCTCCGTTGCCCAGATCGCGTTGGCGTGGCTGTTGCATCAAGAAGTGGTCACCAGTGTCATCATCGGCGCGAAGGATTCTGCCCAACTCGAAGACAATCTCGGTTCTACGGCGGTGAGGCTGACTGAAGATGAACTGACTCGCCTCGATGCCGTGAGTGCGCTGCCACGCGAGTATCCTGGCTGGATGCTGGAGCGTCAGGGGGGCGATCGCCTGCCGGCGCCTGAGCATACATAGGGGTGGGTAGCTGCGTGAAGTATCGTGCTACATGCCTAGGTTAGGACGAAGCGTTGTGTGGGAAACCCCGCTCTGAATCAATCTGCACAGCGCTATAATTGCGCTGGAATGTCAGCAACGGGCAACCACAGACCGATAGCTCGAAGCAAAACGACTGCTCTGGCCAGACCTGTGGGACAAGCTGCGGCGATAGGGCATGAATCCTGACGAGTGGTAGTGATGCATCCGGCTTTTCGGCACCCCCTGAATGACCTCGCCAAGGAGCGCAACCGGGCGGCGGCTGAGCGAACCTTGTTGGCATGGATCCAGCACTGTTTGGCCTTGATTGGCTTTGGAGCAGCATTTGACCGTATTGTTGTGGCCCTAGAAGAGCGATCGCCCAATTATCCCTCAGTCGAGCGTCTGTTTTGGGTGCATGTCATTAGTCTGACGAGCATTGCCATGGGAACGATCTTGCTGATGGTCGCTATCTATCAGCATCAACTTGCCGTGAACTGGTTAGTCCACCCTGACCTGTCGCCGAGGCGGAGGAACAATTTAGGTCTTTGGGTGGCCCTGGCGATCGCCCTGTTTGGGAGCATTGCATGGCTCCTGGTTCTGGTGCTGTAAAGCACCTCGGTGACCGGGTATCAGCGACCTAACGTGACGTCATACCGACTCCGTCGGTTATTGAGTCGGTTTGTTGTGGTGTGAAACGGGCGCTG
>DVEB01000013.1 GCA_015295905.1 Synechococcales cyanobacterium M55_K2018_004 | reverse complement strand
TGCGCCCCTCACTCAAAACATCATATTTGGATTGAGCAGCGCCGATACAGAATCTGGTTGTCAGCTAGCAGTTGGCTGTGGTGTGAAAGATACGCTTAGCGCTATACACCACAACCAACCGACTCAATAACCGACAGAGTCGGTATGAATGCCGACGGCTGTACCAGGAGGGTTAGGCCGCAGTTCCCGCAGGGCGCTTTCCACTCTGGCATACTCTGCGATCGCTGTTTTGACCTGGTGGTGTAGCGTTTCGGTCGCTCCCGTGCGAGCTGCGTGTTCAATTTGGCGGCATAGGCCAGAGAAGTAGACCGCTCCTAAGGTCGCACTGCTGGCCTTGAGGGTATGGGCAGTACGCACCAGGGTGAGAGTGTCTTGCTGAGAGAGCGCGTCCGTCAGGGTTTGGATAAACTGGGGCGTTTCCAGCAGGTAGCAGTCGATCAGCTCTTGCAGAATCGCCGCTGCTTCTGGCCCCAAATCCTGATAGAAGGCAGTGAATACCTGTGGATCAAGTGCACTGGGCAAGGAGTGGGGTGCGGCTTCGGTGTCGCTGCGGGGGGTGCAACGGCAGAGCACCTGAGCCAGCTTTTCTAATCGAATTGGCTTACTGATGTAGTCGTCCATGCCATGCTGCAAGCACTCATCGCGATCGCCTTGCATAGCGTTGGCAGTGACCGCAACAATACGAGGTCGCTGTGATCTGTCCCAGTGCTGACAGATGTGCTGGGTAGTGGTCAAGCCATCCATCTCTGGCATCTGCACGTCCATTAACACCACGTCGTAGGGGCGCTGGGCGATCGCTGCCAGCACTTCCCGGCCATTGCTGACCACATCAGCGTCGTAGCCCAACCGTCCGAGCAATCGCAGCAGCACTTTCTGGTTGACTAAGTTATCTTCCGCAACCAGGATTTTCAAGGGGAGCCGTTGCCCCAACTGTTCATTTAATTCATCAGGGGGAACAGGAGGTTGCACAGGGGGCTCACTCAGGAGGGACACTAGCAAATTGTAGAACTGAGATCGCTTGACTGGTTTCTTTAGAATGCCATTAAACCATTGCATTGCACCTAGGGTCATAGCCTCGCCCCCTGGCAACGCGTGCAGCAGGACTAGGGGTAAGCTCTGTCGATGCGGCATCTGACGGATAGCCTGGGCGATGGCGGCTCCCTCCCAGCCAGGCAGGTGGCTGTCCACGACGACGACATCAATCCTCTTATGCTGGCGCAAACGTTCGAGTGCTTCTGTGCCCGTGGCGATCGCATCCACGACCATGCCCCAAGACTGGGCTTGTAGCGTCAGGTTTTGTCGCCACAGGGAGTTGGCTTCGATCAGCAGAAGTACCTTACCCGACAGAGGGGTGGTCTGGTGAGGATTGAAGACGAGACTCTGGCCTGGAGCGGTGTCCTTACTTTTGCCTAGGCTGGCAGACCTGGAAGGGAGCAGCAACGTTGGTGGTTGTGGTGGTTGTAGTGTTTCCTTGGCAAGCGGGTTCAACGCTGCCATGCCGCTAGGGTAGCCTACCACTGCCCGCGCCATGATCGAGAAATAAAACGTGGAGCCAACTCCCACCTCGCTCTCCACCCAAACTCGACCACGCATCATTTCACTGAGCCGCTGACTGATCACGAGTCCCAGACCGGTGCCCCCGTGCTGGCGGTTGATCGAGGCGTCTAGCTGGCAGAAGGGCTGGAAGAGTCGGCTCATGCGATCACTAGGAATGCCAATGCCTGTGTCGCGCACTGCAAAGCGGATCGCATAGGTGGGGGAGTCGCTGCCATTGGCAGCCCTGGCACCCCTCAGAGGCCGTGCCTGCACCATTACGGCAACCTCGCCTTGGTCAGTGAACTTGACGGCATTGCTGAGCAGGTTCACCAAAACCTGTTGCACCCGGGTTGGATCGCCGATCACCATATCTGGAACATCGGAGTCGATCAAGTAGGCGAGTTCCAGACACTTTTCGGCGGCCTTGGGAGCCAGCAAATCAATGGCGGATTCGACGCAGTTCCTCAGACTGAAGGGAATGGACTCTAGTTCTAACTTGCCCGACTCAATCTTAGAAAAGTCTAAAATGTCGTTAATAATCGTCAGCAGGGTTTCTCCGCTGTTGCAGATAGTCTCCACGTAGTCCTGCTGCTGTGGGGTTAGCTCCGTATCCCTCAATAATTGAGCCATCCCAATCACCGCATTCATAGGGGTGCGGATCTCGTGGCTCATGGTTGCCAGGAATTCACTTTTGGCGCGGTTGGCCGCCTCAGCATCCCAAGTAGCTTTTTCTAGGGCAGCATTTTTGCGGCTCAACTCCTCTCGTTGCTGGCGTTCCTGCTCCAATAGGTGAGCCTGGGCTAGGGCAATCCCCACTTGGGCGGCCACTGCCTTCAGGAGTTCAATTTCCTCCGGTGTCCACTCTCGATGGCGATCGCACTGGTGCAGTTCGATCGCCCCGTTTGGCTCCCCTTGGTAGGAGGTCCGGATGGCCAGCATGGACTTTAAGCCCATCTGTTGATAGCGCGGAGCAAGGGGGTGCAGCAGGGGATCAGAGGACACATCTGAGGAGGCGATCGCCGCGTCTTGAGAAAACAACAGCTCAGCATGGGGGTTGCTCTCCACTAGAATCGAGCGATTTTGCACGGAAGCGTAACCCGTCTCCAGATACTCCGCCACGATGGGGGCGTGGGGCTGAGGCGTGGCACGATAGGCATGGATCGTGCAACGGTTGACCTGAAAGGCACGTCCGATCTGGGTAACAGTGGTTTGAAAAATGCGTTCGCTATCGAGGCTTTGGCGAATTTCCTCAGTAATGCGTTGCAGCAGTAGGATGTGCTGCAACTGGCGTTGCAGAGCGGCTTCTGCCTGCTTGCGCTGGGTAATGTTGAGCAACACGCCATCAATCCAGACCACAGAGCCAGTTTCATCGAGAACACACTGCCCCTGTTCGTGAACCCAGCGAATACTGCCATCGGCATGAATAATCCGGTATTCCAGGGTGTAGGGCTGCTGGGTCTGAATACTATGGCAGACCATCTGATGCCACTGGGCTTGGTCTTCTGGATGCTGAATGCTGCGAATGCTGCGTATCTGACAATTGATAAATGCTGAGGCGGGATACCCGGAAATCTCTGCGATGCCTTCGCTGATATACTCCAGGATCCAGTCCTGGTCAAACCGACTACGAAAAACAGCACCCGGGATGTGTGACACGAGCGAGCTAAAGCAGGCCTGACTCTGACCCACAGCCTCGTGGGTAGACTGGTGCGCTGTGATGTTTTGGGCAGGGCCTAAGCTTTGCTGGGGGAGTTCGGTAGGCGTGCGACTAAAGACAGTCTCTCGTAGGAGAGTCTCGCGTAACCGCTCCTGCTCGGTCAACTCATGCTGCAACCTGGCATTGGCCGCATAGACTTCGGCGGTGCGCTCCCGTATCCGACGCTCTAGCTCTGCCTCGGAATCAGAGGATGGATGGGGTGGCGACTTATGCAGGTCTCTCATGCGAGTTTTAGTGGGTGGGGGGCTTCAACCTGAAACGAAGAAGCAGAAGAGGAAACACTTCTAGAGTTCCACAAATTGTGGAGGAATCACACAATTAGGAGAAATCACGCAATTAGATTCAGTTAGATCAGATAAATCAGAGGTGAATTCCAGATCAACTAAACCCCTTGCTGTTCCGTGCGCGTCGCCCACGGAACAGCAAGGGGTTTGGGGCACCGCGCCGAGCGCGGTGCCCCAAACCCCGCTTCACTAGAGACGTCAACTACCAGCACACCTTTGCAAAACAACTCCGTCATGTTCTCCCTGGCGGCTGAACTGCTCCTTATGGCGCGTAGCGCTCTAACTCACGTAGAAATGCGGAAGCAGAGAGGTGAGGTTGGCTGTTAGTCTCTCGGACAGCTATGAGGTCAGACAGCCATAAGGAATGACAAATTCATGAACGGGTTTGATGTGACGCGATCGCCAGTTGCCACTGCCCCACGTCAAGTTGCTCCATCACTCACACGCTTTGAGCAGGTCTGCTTAGGCATCGCAGGACTGCTAGTCTCTGGTTTTCTGCTGGTTTCCTGTGCCCAGGAAAGCGAGACGTCTGTTAGTGTTCCTAGGGCAGTCCAAAGCGCGTTTGCAGAGAAGTATCCCGGTGTTTCTCCTACCTGGCATGACCAGCCCTACGGCTATGAGGGTGTGTTCACCCAAAATGGAGTTGAGTACGAGGCCGAGTACTCTTTCACTGGGCAATGGTTAGAGACGGAGTACGAAGTTTCTGCTAGCCAGTTTCCTCAAGTGGTGCGCGATCGCGTTCAGCAAGACTACCCCGGCTACGCCATTACCAAGTATGAAATCGAACTCACCCCCCAAGGCACCTTCTATGAGTTGGAGATTCAAAAAGGCGGCGATGAGTCCGAGATCTACTACGACAGCCAGGGGAACCCCAGCGTCAACTCAAATGAAGACGCTTGACTGAATTCATCGCCGCGCCAGGAACTTGTCGTGGTCTCCTCAGGTGCTCCTAACGCTCCTAAGCAACGGGGGTGCTGATTTGAGCAATGACTCTTTGATGAAGCAACGCCGAAACGTGAATTTGGGATAAGTCGAAACCCCTGACTTTCCGTGCGCGATACCCATGGAAAATCAAGAGATGTGGAACACCGCCCGAGACTGGCTAGAGGGTTAGCAGCAAGTCTCAGGATGAACATCCCACCTCTAGCGTGTTAGTCGATGACTAGTCAACTCTTGCTTTTAGCTGATATAATCAGAAACGCTGTCTAAGTGGGTGAACGAGACGATTCATGGCTAAAAAGAGCATGATTGAGCGCGAGAAAAAGCGCGAGAAGTTGATTGAAAAGTATGCGGCGAAGCGCGCAGAACTCAAGGCTGCGTTTGAGTCCGCAACTTCTCAGCAGGAAAAGCTCGACATTCACCGCAAATTGCAGCAGTTGCCCCGAAACAGTGCGCCTACACGTCACCGCAACCGTTGCTGGCTCACAGGTCGTCCAAGAGGCGTTTATCGTGACTTTGGTTTGTCCCGTCACGTGATCCGAGAGATGGCGCATCAGGGCCTGTTGCCAGGTGTGGTGAAATCAAGCTGGTAGGGCTTGTCCAAAGGCTTCCCTGAGGGTTTGATGATCTAACCTATTTGGCACCCCGCAAAGGGTGCCATTTTGACTATTTCCAAATAAAGCGATGCAGCATCCCCTCCAGTCTGGTCAAGTGTTTACGAGCCTAGGTTGTCACTTCACCTATCGGGTGGTAGGGCCGTGTTGTCGGCTGTTTGACCGTGAGGAGCTTCCTTGGCCCTGCTGCCGCTTAGAGTGGCGGGGTAAGGAGCCAAGTTGGCGTAGAGTTGGTCGCCGCTTCGTCCCCGATATGGCGTCGCGCAACGCTCCCTCCTACTGTGTTGAAATTTTGGGACAGAGTCGTTCGGAAGGCCAGTTTGTGCTGACCCTGTACTGGGACAAGTTGCCCCAACCGATCAAGGACTGGTGGTATGCGCGATCGCCCCTAAAACCTGAAGAGGCATGGCAAAATGCCATGCCCTATCCAAGCGCGAGTGAACTGACGGAAGTTTGATGCTGCTCCTCCGCAGCATCACGAATACTACCGCGCTTGGATAGGGCAACCATTACTCCGCTTTGGGTTCAAACTTCAGTGACGCAGAGTTGATGCAGTAGCGCTGACCTGTAGGGGCAGGGCCATCGCTAAACACATGCCCTAGGTGTGCATCACAGTTGGCGCACAACACCTCAGTGCGACGCATGAAGAAACTGTTGTCTTCTTTATAAGCAATCGCTTCTTCACTAGCGGGTCGCCAGAAACTTGGCCAACCTGTGCCAGAGTCGTACTTGTGATCGGAAACAAATAGTTCAGCACCGCAGCAGACACAGCGGTAAGAACCTGGTGCTTTGTTGTCGTAGTAAGCCCCTGTGAAGGCGCGCTCGGTCCCTTTCTTGCGAGTAATGCGAAATTGTTCAGGTGTCAGAATTTCTTGCCATTCGGCATCGCTTTTTGCAACCTTAGGAGCCATAGATAGATAACAGCAGTAACTTCTGGAATCGATTTTAGGGAAAGTAGTCTTTCCCCTCCTTCAGCATAGCGATTCTGAAGCAAGCTGAATGCTGGGTTGTAGGTTTGAAGACGAGCAACTCTCAGCATTTGCGTATAGGAAAGTACGCAGTGTTCTCGTGCTCATCCTTACTCACGCTAATTTTTGGGCACGGCTTGCAGTTTCAGAGTGTTCAGTAAGCGCTCTAGATCCAAATATTTCTCAAGCATTTGGAAGACATGCTGTACCTTGACCGGTTCCTTGACGCGCACCTGTCCAAATGCTCGGTCGATAATTTCCACGGTCGTCAGAGTATCTAGATCGACGGAGAGAATGGGAATTTCCATATCTTCTGCGCGATTCAGGACATCGGGATGAGGCGGGATCTGGCCGGTCAAGATCAGGCAGTGGGTTGAAGTCTCTAGGGCTGCTAGTTGAATGTCAGTGCGATCGCCCCCCGTCACCACAGCCGTGTTGTGAGACTTGCGAAAATACTTAAGGGCGGCGTTGACATTCATAGCGCCAATTTTGAGGCTTTCCACCATCAGATCCAGGCGATCGCGCCGACAGAGCACCTCGGCTTGGAGTTGGTGCACCAGTTCGCCGACACTGACGCTGCGCAGCAGATCACTACGAGGCAGCACGCCCAGCACAGGGATACCTTTGTTTTCTAGAAAGGGACGCACCTTTGAGTGAATTCCTTCCAAGCGCTCGCCTGGAACATCGTTGATCAAGACCCCCAAGAGGCGATCGCCCAACTGATGGTGCGCCGCCAGTAGCCCATCGACGACTAATTCTGAGTGAAATCGGCTGACCAGGAGAACCCTAGCATCAATGGCTGCTGCAAGTTGGGGAAGTGAGAGGTTAAACAAACGCCCCTCTTCCATCGTCCCTGCCCCTTCCAGCAGCACCAGATCGCCCCACTTGTCCTGATGGTATTCTGTTAACAAGGCTGCGAAATCTGTGTCATCCTCACCATAAATCCGCTTCATAATCGAAACTTCATCTAGGGAGACCAGGGTGGGCAGCAAGCGAGTCGAGGGAAGTCCCAGGGTTTGAGCAATAAAGCGGACATCTTCGTCCATGGTGTCAGTCTGAAGCTCACTCAGACAGGTGCCAAGTGGCTTTCCGTAGGCGATATCAACCCCCCGTCGTTGCAGTTGATGGGCAATCCCCAAAATCATGGCAGATTTGCCGCTGTACGCCTCTGGTGAACCTATAAGTAAATGCTTTACGGACACGCTGAATTACCCTTCCTGGTAACTAAACTCTACTGAAGTCCCCTTGTTCTGTGAGGGATCTCACATCTTGCGCCCTGACTAGGAGCGTGCAGCGCTTCTGGTCATGCTACAGGTTTCGGCGCGGCTGAAGCCCCCTCAAAAACCCCCCTCACTGAGAGAGGTGCAAGATCTGAGCAATCACAGAGAAGCGAGTACGATGGTCATTTAACTCTGGTGGACTTAGCTTAGGTCATCTCCTCTGATAGAGACTCAGCATCAATTTCGCCCAGAATCAGCCAAACCTGCTGAGAACTTTTTAATTTAACTTACGTTATCGCAATTTTTGCACCAAATGATACCAATTTCCCCAGAGTATAGGGCAGACAACCCATTGAATACATGGCACTACGGGACTTTCAACACCTCATACCAATTCCTCAAACTCCCACGACAGGCCTGGGGGGGAGTTTCTCCCAAGAGAACAACACCCCCCGGCCCCCCATCTGTCGCTCTAGAGGTTGGAATTGGGATAAGATGGCAAATCCAAAATCTACCATCCAATAGGTCGATCTAATAGGTCGCTTGTGGTCAAACCATCCGATGCCGATGCCTAGCTCCCGTTTCCTGCAATAAAAAAGCCTGGTTTAGGCTTGCACAGATGTAGAAAAACCATAGACGGATTAAGCAATGCCAACCAGGGTTGCAGCATGCAGGAGAATGCCTGAAATCGCTTAGTCATCCAGTCGCAGCAGCTTGCGGTAGAAGCCCTGAGAAAAGTCGATCACGCGAGTTGTCTTAAAGTTAAAAATGACATCGATTAGATAATCCACAAATTCGAAATTTGCCAAGGTCACTTCGTAGCTCAACTCAGCGTTACCATCAAACTGCAGACGACAGCGAGTTAGATCTGCCGGCAGGGAAGAAACGTTCCAACTGGCAACGAAGGGAATGCCTTCCCCACCCTCGATCTTACGAAAGCCCTCAAAACTGCCCTTCTGGTAGAGGCTGATCGCTAAAGGTAGGGCAGTACGCTTGCGTCCTTGGTAGTAGGGGGAATAGATGCCAACATCCCGTGGGTTAGCAGGTTGGAGAGTCTCAATAGCCATGCTCAGTTTTCCTTACTATCTGCTGGGCTTGCTGATTAAAACAACGACGTGAAAGCAGGCAAAAAATTGCTCTCTTAAAACGTATCACTCTGGCAATAGTACTGTCTGCCTAGTGACACTAGTGACAATTTAGCAGAGCGCAAACCTGGGCTGGGAAGTCACCCGGCAGCCGCTCTTTATGTAATATGCCCCTGCTTAAGGATTTTGTAGCATGGTTCTGAAAATTTGCTGTCGGCTGTTCCCGCTGGTGTTGCCCTGACGCACCTGGAAGTGAAAAAAATCAGGCATGATGGGGAGAAGAGGAATGATTGTCTATGGTGCAACGGGCGCGTCAGATCTTAGTAATTGGCGGTGGGGCCGCAGGTTTTTTTGGGGCGATCGCCGCTGCTGAATCGAGTGATCTTCCAGTCATTTTGTTTGAGGCGGGTCGGGAACCGCTGACGAAAGTGCGGATTTCAGGGGGCGGGCGGTGTAATGTCACCCATGCCTGTTTTGATCCAGCCGTCTTGACCCAGTTTTACCCTAGGGGAGGAAAAGCGCTCCGCGGTGCTTTGACGCGCTTCCAACCGAAAGATACAATCGCCTGGTTTCAAAACCGAGGGGTGTCGCTCAAAACGGAGGCTGATGGGCGTATGTTCCCCACAACGGATGATTCTGGAACCATCGTAGACTGTTTACTGCAGCAGGCATTGCAGATGGGAGTGACCCTGAAGACTAGGGCACCCGTTGCAGCGGTGAATCGCCTGGAGTCTGGTTATGAGGTGGTGTTGAAATCTGGTGAACGGTGGCTGGGCGATCGCCTGTTGCTGGCTACAGGCAGCAGTCCACTCGGATATCAGATTGCTCGTCAGTTGGGACACACGATTGAACCGCCTGTTCCTTCTTTATTTACGTTCACAATCCCCGATGCAGACTTGCGATCGCTGGCAGGGGTGGCTGTGGAATCAGCCTGTGTGCGTTTGCGTATAGCTGACGCTAAACCCCTAGAGCAGACGGGGCCAGTCTTGATTACGCACTGGGGGTTCAGCGGGCCTGCGGTGCTCAAGCTCTCGGCCTGGGCAGCCCGCCTGCTGCACGATCAGCATTACCAAGCCACGTTAAACATCAACTGGTTGCCGCAAGACAAGCTGGACCAGATTCAACAAACGCTCTCTGTAGCGAAGGTTCAGCACGGTAAGCGAGCGATCGCCAACTATACCCCGTTTCCATTGCCCCGCCGATTGTGGGAATACCTGGTGAACCGTGCCCACATTCCCGCCGGACACCGCTGGGCGGAATTGTCAAAACAACACCTGCACCACCTCATCGTGGAACTGACGAGGGGGGAGTTTTTACTGCGAGGGAAGGGGGTTTTTAAGGAAGAGTTTGTGACCTGTGGGGGGGTTGCGCTTAAGGAAGTGGATTTTAGGACGATGGAGAGCCGCCTTTGCCCTGGTCTCTACTTCGCTGGAGAGGTGCTGGATATTGATGGGGTAACTGGGGGGTTTAATTTCCAAAGTGCCTGGACAACGGGGTGGATTGCAGGGAAAGCGATCGCTGTTGCCAGCAAATCATCCTGACGGTGGGTGCCTGAGGGTGGATTGGTTGTCGATCTTGCGTTAGCTCACCCTCACGACTGGGTACTCTAAATTTGCTTTGACCCCCTTCTACAAGCAAGATATCAATACTATGCGTCGCTATCCCAACCGTGGGACGATTCGCCCTAAAGTCAGTACTATGCCTCGTCAACAGTCTGAGGCAGCAGCTATGCTGGATCTCTATAAGTTAGTCGTCGAAAAGAAACGCCTACAGCAGGAACTCCAAAACCTGGAAACCCGACGGCAACAAATTGGCGATCGCCTTAACCTGCTCGACCAAAAAATTGATAGCACAGAAACCACCATCCAGCAGATGCGTCTGGCTGAACCTAGTCATTCTCCAATACTGCCTTCGACATCAGGGCAATCCTTCGAGATGTTTGATCTGGAATATTGATCTGGAATGTTTAACGTGAATTCGTGATACGCTAAAACCCTTGATGTTCTGTGCACATCATGCCCGGAAAATTAAAGGCTTCAGCTTATCCGGCTGAGTCGTTCCCCTCAGATGAAGCAGCATTGCTGCACTAGACGCGACACTACCCAGATGGCATTTTTGTCTGTTTCTTTGTCTGCTTCCCAGCGTGTGGTCGCTACCCCTTCCCATGCCATCGGCCCGCAGATATTTTAGTTAACCGAGAGCATGACCGCAGGCGCTACAGAAGCGATCGCCCGCTTCCACCTTTGCCCCACACTGACTGCAAAACTGGCGCGGTTTGGGGAGAGAGTCCGCCGGCGTTGAGGCGACAGCAGTCACACTGCCCATTCGCATCTCCATGTTGCCCATCTGCATCTCCATCGGGTTCATGGACATCCGCATATTCCCCATCTGCATGGGCTGCATCGGTTGCATCGGCTGCATGGGCTGCATTGGTTGCATCGGCTGCATTGGTTGCATCGGGGTGGAGGCGGTCTGTTGCACCTGCATCTGTTGCAGACTGGCGAGGGGAGGCATTTCTGGCAGCATTCCTAGACTACTGCCCTGCACCTGGATAAAGCGATCGCCCTGCACGGTTGGAATTTTGAAGACAACACCGCCGCCCACTCTGAATGCTTGTGGAGGGGCAACCCAGGTGCCTGTTGTGATACTGCTGCTGGACTGTTGCTGTTGTCCTGCGGCATGGCTGCTGAGGGTAACAATGGTTTGCCCTCCCTGGTTGTCGAGATAAATATGGTGTCCGGGGCTGAGTTCACAAATGTAGGGCATCTTTCTTCCTCCCAAAAATTCCCCTCTTCCATTGTCACGAGGAAGTTGGAGGAATGCTCCCGTCTTAAAGATTGTGTTACCTTCTACTCGCAATGCAGCCAGGATTCATTGCGTGACGTGCGCCAGAAACACTACGCCTGATTGAACCCACGAACATAGGACAAAGCATTTTGTGGGAAACCCCGCTCAGCGGGGTTTCCCACAAAATGCTCTTGACATCATGAGTGCATAGCGCCGTAGTCCTTAGAGGTTTACAACGGCGATCGGCAGCATGGAATAGCTATAGATGTATAACGGGTCATAGTTCCAGTCTGCTTCCAAGCCGCCATCCCCACCAGCTGGGTTAAAGGCTCGGCTATCTGCCCGTAGACTAAAGCTGTAGGCTCCCTGAGCAGCACTGCCTGCCAGCGAGAAAGTGGCAGTGCGAGTAATGCTATTGTCTGCAGGGGTCGTATGCCAGTGCTGCGCCGTGCTGAGGGCAGATGTGAGGATGGGCCTATTGCTATCGCCACAGCCGCCGCTGGAAAGGACGAGCGATCGCAAATGAGCCGCAGACACCGTATAGCTCACTTCGAACTCGATATCGACCGGATTGCCCGCCACCACAGGACGGCGCACCACCGGACACACCAGCTCGATCGGCGCACTCCAGGCTCCTCCGGGCAACGTCCGCCAGCGCAACCGAGTAAACTGCGCCACGGGAGCCGAGTTATCCACCCGGAAATTGACGGGCGCAGAGGTGTTCACTACTGTCTTGGCGGCGTTGCCCAGTTCCACCTCCACTGTATACAACCCATTTTGGAATGAAGTCGTCGGCCAGTTTAGCAGTAGGTTAGTAGGTGACCAGCCCTCTGTTGCAGGCAGCACAGGATACCAACCATTGGCATCGGGGCTTTGCCAGATGACTTGTAACACCCCACCCACTAGACGATACAGCGGCCAAGTCAGACCCGTAAATGCCACCGGAGAGCCATTGTTATAGCGATAGCGGAGTCGGTAAAACTGCGCTCCCCGCACCTGACTGCAACCGTAAAGCTGAAGTGTGCCAGCATAGGGGGCTTCGGCCAGAGGATTAGGCAGCGGATCAACCAGCGCCCCGGAGGGATGTGGACGGTTGGGACGACGGGCATAGCCGCTCACGGCATCGTGATAGGGATCCGTCGGGCTGGCGGGGTTCACAACTGGCATCAAGCCCGCAAAGCTGATAGCAGCAGTGTCCTGACACACCACCCGTGGTGTGTCACAGGAGACACCAGACAGGGCAATCTGGGACGCCTCCAGCGTGACGTTGGCGATGGTTCCTGCATTCCAGCGCACGTCAAAGTAGCCCTCGGAGTAGATCACCTCCTCATCTCCATCTCCATCGACATCCTGTGTGACGCGGAAGGTGATATCGGGTACATCGAACATGGGCACCCATTCGGGCACAATCGTGTCGATGCAGCGACGGAATGGGCCGACATAGCGCTGGAGGCTGAGGTTGGCTAAGTCTTTGCGGTCTAGTTTAAGGCGATCGGCCAGGGTGGCTTGCATGATCTCCATCGTCTGCGCAGATTCAACAGGTTTTTGGCGATCGCCCAACACGTCTTTTAGTTCATTAGGCAATGGCGGCGGCACTGGCTGAGCAAAACCGCTGCTTTCTAAGAGTCGCAACTGCTGTTTTGTACTGGCTCCAAAGCTGGAACCGGCCTCCAAAGCCGCCAATTTGGTAGCCGCCCCACGTCCGATTAACTGCTCCGCCCGATTCAACGAGAAGCCACCATCCTGCAGCAGAAACGGTGGATCAGGTTCTGGAATAGGAGGCCGAACCACGACCGGATGCTGCAACCCTTGCAGCAGATCACGAATATTAGGCTTGATCAACACATCTGGGAAACAGAAGCGCTCTCTGCGGAACCGCAAAATCCAGTCAATTTCCCAGCGAGGCACGTAGACACAAAAGCGACCGCAGGCATCGGTACGGGTCACCGCAATTTCTTCACGCCGACTGAAGAGCGGAAACAGCCATCCCCAGGGGGATTCTGCAGGAAAGAAGCCGAGGAAATTGGTGTCGGTATCCTCTACATGCACTGTGGCAAAGGGAACAGGATATTCGACGCCGGTTGCTGGGTCTTTTTTGACAACTCGTCCACAAACGCGCCGAAACAGTAATAGTTCGGGATCAATCCGCCATTTCAATTTTTCGCTAAGGTCAGCGATGCTGTTACCTGCTAGGTCTTCGACGCTGAGATTGGTCAGCGCAGCTAATCGCTGAGCCTGGAGCTTAGAAATGAGGTGGCGATCGGGAGGTCTGGAATTATCTAACATCGACTTTCCTTGGAAGAAACCGCCCTCCATTTGGGCAAAAGCCTCGATAGCGGCGGCTGATTGACTCTTCCAAGCTAGGTAATGCAAGGATGGGTTGACAGTACCGATCAGTGTACTCTTAGGCGTGCGCCTAGAGATTCGGCTGAAGAACAAACTCCTGAACGCGGGTGATACACGGTGCCGCCCGTATTCAGGGGTTTACGCTTAGATTAGCAGCGCTGGGGGTCGGAGGTTGAACAGTCTAAGCAGTCACCAACTCAGGCTGAGGACGCTTGCTGTTGCGAATCCCCTCAATCGCCTGGGCATAGTCCTTTGCGCCAAACACCGCAGAACCTGCGACGATTGCATTGGCACCAGCTTCTAATACCTGCCATGTGTTATTAACCTTCAGCCCCCCATCTACCTCAATCCAGGGATCTAGGCCGCGCTCATTGCACATCTGGCGCAACTTTTGGATTTTGGGCAGCACCGCGGGGATAAAACTCTGGCCACCAAAACCAGGATTGACGCTCATGATCAGCACAAGATCGCAGACCTCCAACACATACTCAATCAGCTCTAGCGGACTGGAGGGATTGAGGACAACCCCAGCCTGTTTGCCCAGTTCTCGAATTTGGCAGAGGGTGCGGTGTAGGTGGGGGGAAGCATTGTGCTCCGCGTGGACTGAGATGATGTCGGCTCCAGCCTTGGCAAAATCCGCCACGTACTTCTCTGGCTCCACAATCATCAGGTGAACATCGAGGGGCTTCTGGGTGTAAGGGCGGATTGCTTCGACAATCAGCGGACCGATGGTAATGTTGGGGACAAAGCGACCGTCCATGACATCGACGTGGATCCAGTCTGCGCCTGCGCGGTCAACCGCCGTGATCTCTTCACCCAGACGACTGAAATCTGCGGACAGAATCGAAGGTGCCACCACGATGGGTTTGCTGGCTGAGGTCTGAGTCATGGCGTAAGGGTTCTCCTGCGTCTCTTGAAGGGTGATCATTCACTGGTGATCAGTTTATCAAAATCTGTCTCCTCACCGGATTGACTGATCCCAGGGATGGCCTGGATTTATGCAAAATTCATCGCTGGACGTACTCCAGATTGGCGATATCGGCGTTTGGACTAAATTGCGCGAAAAATCCTGGCAAAATTTTCGCGCTTCTAGAGGTGCCTGATCCGACAAATCAGCGACCCTAGATTTTAGAGCGTTGCTTAATCCAAATATGATTTTTTGAGTGAGGGGCGCACGGAGTGCGCCCCTCACTCAAAAAATCATTGCTTAAATCAGCAATGCCGATTTTAGAGCGTAATCAGGACTTGATTTGCTAATTTGTTTAGAGCGGCTGGCTCTCTCGCAATGATGGGGAGGTAATCCCTCACCGGACAATGCTTCTGTTTCAACGGAGAGCCGGACTACCGACTGCATGCTCAAACGGAGAGAGATTCATGGTTCGGCAGCGAATGCCAGGTTGCTTGGCTGGCAGGATGGGGGGGCTGACGATTGTAGGGGCGATCGCCCTGCTGGTGGGAACACCGGCTCTTGCTCTGATCACCTCCATTGGCCAAGAGGGGATTGATGCCCGTCGCCTACACAATGCGCCCTACAACCTAACTGGCAGCAAAATTGCCATTGGTCAGGTCGAGATTGGGCGACCTGCCTTGTTTGGCTTAGACAAAGCAGGTGCTCGCAACTTTGTGGTGCGCGTCAGCCGGCTGTTCTTTCGCAACAATCTGGCACGGGCCAATGATCTTGTGGATGCGCACGCCGCCAATGTTGCCAGTGTCATGATCAGTCAGGACAAGTACGCCACGGGAGTAGCGCCGAATGCTCGACTTTACTCCGCAGCAGTGGGGGTAGTGCGACGGGGGGGGCAGCCAGAGGAATGCTTGGCCTCTCAGACAGTGGCGCTGCAAAACGGTGAAGACGTGCGGGCCATTAACTTCAGCTTTGGCGAATCCTTAGCTCAAGATCCGCGCCCCAATGCGGTGCTGGACGGCAATGCGCTGCTAACTCAGTGTATTGACTGGTCGCACACCAAGCACCAGACGTTGTACGTGATTGCTGGCAACCAGGGACGCGGTGGCATCCCCATCCCTACGGACAATTTCAACGGCATGACCGTGGCCAACTCGACTATGATTGACGGCGTGTTTCGCAAGGTTGACTTTAGCAACTTGGGCAGCGAGCCGCAGCTTGTGGTGGGGCGACCTGCATCTCAGGAGAGCAACGTGGGGCCGCGTCGTTCCGTCAGCCTAGTGGCTCCAGGGACAGGAATTGCCATGATTAACCCCGACGGGAGCCTCACCCGCTCGACCGGCACTAGCTTTGCAGCTCCCCATGCGACGGCAACCGTCGCTTTGCTCCAGGAGTTTGGCGATCGCCAGATCCGCACTCGCCAACCCAACTGGAGCCTGGATGCCCGCCGTCCAGAAGTGAGCAAAGCAGTGTTGATGAATGCCGCCGACAAAATGAAGGACAACGGAGACGGCTTGCTGCTGGGAATGACCCGCACAGTCATCAACCAGAGCGGACGCCACTGGCTAGAGTCGGATGCGGCCCGCGATCGCAAAATTCCCCTAGATGCTGACCTAGGCACGGGACATCTAAACGCCTACCGCGCCATTCAGCAGTTTGCGCCAGGACAGCACAGCCCCGAAGCAACGGTACCGGCAATCGGGTGGGACTACCGCAGTGTTGGCCAGGGCGGTAACCATCCCACTGTGCGGGACTACGTGCTGGCCCAACCGTTGCAGAAGGATAGCTACCTTGCGGCAACGCTGGCCTGGAACCGCGTGGTGGAGTTGCAGGACGCAAACCGCAACGGTCTGTATGACCTGGGGGAGACGTTCCGCGATCGCGGCCTCAACAATCTAAACCTCTACTTAATGCGGGCGGAAGATAGTGACCTGAGGCAGGCCATCTGGTCGTCGGTGAGTCAGGTAGACAGCGTGGAACACATCTTCTATCCGATTCCAGAGACTGGTCGCTACAAGCTGCGCGTGGTCTATCGCGATCGCGCCAACGAAGCGGTTCAGCCCTACGCCTTGGCTTGGTGGAGCGTCCCAGCACGGTAAACTCCTCTGCTTCACCCGTATTAACCGTACCCCAACTAGGGCATTGCTCTGGTAGTTTTGGAGTAGGACTCTCTGTTAGAGAGTCCTGTATGTGTCATAGTTTTGGGGGGCTATCACTCGCCTCAAGCATGACCGAGAGACCGCCCCAGCAAGGAGATGATGTTTGCATGGCTGCGACAGATTTCAGAGATTACTATGCCATCCTGGGTGTGACCAAGAGTGCCAGTCAAGACGAGATCAAGAAGGCATACCGGAAACTGGCGCGGCAATATCACCCTGACATGAACCCTGGCGACAAAAATGCCGAAGCCCGGTTTAAGGATCTCAACGAGGCGTATGAGGTCTTGTCTGACCCAGACAAGCGCAAGAAATACGACCAGTTTGGTCAGTACTGGAAGCAAGCTGGAAGTTGGCCGCCAGGTGGCGCAGGGGCTGGGCCGGGAGTGGACTTTAGCGACTTTGACTTTGGGCGCTACAGCAGTTTTGACGACTTTATCAATGAACTGTTAGGTCGCTTTGCTGGCGGTGCGCCCGGTGGCACTCGTACTTACCAGTACCGCACGACATCGCGTGGCCCTGGTGGATACGCAGGCTATGGCGACTTTGGAGGGTTTGATGGCTACGGCAGCCCTGGCGCTACGCCCGCAGGAGACTTGGAATCAAGCCTCACCCTCACCTTGGCGGAAGCTTTCCACGGTGTGCAAAAGCGCCTCAGCCTGGGCAGTGAAATTATCGATGTGCGGATCCCGGCAGGGGCAAAGGCAGGCAGTCGAATCCGGGTGCGCGGCAAGGGGCAGGTTAGTCCCTATAGCCAGCAGCGGGGAGACTTGTACCTCAAGATTGACCTGCAACCCCACCCCTTCTTCAAGTTTGAAGGCGACAATTTGACCTGTGAAGTGGCGATCGCCCCCGATGAAGCAGTGCTGGGAGCCGTGATTGAAGTCCCGACCCCCGATGGCATGGTGAAGATGAATATCCCCGCGGGCATTCGGTCAGGCCAAACGCTCCGGTTACGCGGCAAGGGCTGGGTGAGTCCCCAAGGAGAACGGGGTGACCAACTGGTCAAGATTGTCATTGTGCCCCCCAAAGACTTGAGTGCTACGGAGCGGGAGCTATACGAAAAAGTCCGAGCAGCCCGCACCTTTGATCCGCGCAGTGGGTTGAAGTCGGTCAGGCTGTGATGAGTGAGGGAGGAGCAGACGTAGCTCCTCCTTCACTGTTTAGGCCACCAGGGGCATACAAATTTCTTCCGCAAGCGCCAGTTCGAGCGCTTCAGTGTCTTGGATGGCCTGAATCATCACCTGCTGGGGATTAAATCCCTGGTCAATGCGGCGGAGCCAACGTTGGGCCTCGTTGCCTTCGCGCAAAATTTTCTGAATGGGGTCAAGGAAGCAGGCAAAGCCTTCCCGTTTGGCGATCGCCCTGACTTCTCCAACCAATTCCTGCACCCACTCTGAGGCCAACAGTCTGCGACCATCGCGCCAGTGAACCAGTTCGGCCTCCAGACTACAGTGGGCAGCGGCGACCTCATTTTTATCGGTCAGCGTCATCAGGTCTACAGCACGAGTCGCCGGGGAGAGATCACTGCAGCACAGCGGATCGAGGTTGGGGTCTTCCATTAGTTGCAGCAACCGTGCTTCCAGTAAGGCTGTAATGGCTAATAGTGCGATTGGGTCACTGACCAAGTCGCAGATGCGGAGTTCAAGGCGGTTGAGGGTGTAGGGACGGCGATCGCCATTGGGCCGCACCGAACTCCAGAGGTGGCGCACATTTTGCATGGTGCCTAGGGCGAGTTGTTCCTCTGTCCAGGCAATGTAATGAGCGTGGCTCTCAAACAGCGGGACGTGACGGGGGGTTTTGGGGAACAGGCTCCAGCGGGTGGAGTGATTACCCGTCACCCGGCCATCGAAGAAGGGGGATGCGGCACTAAGCGCCAGAAATAGGGGTGCTTCCACCCGTATCAGGCGACAGGCCCGCATCAAGGTCTCAGGATCGGCAATGCCAATGTTGATGTGGACGCTGGCAGTCACAACAGAAGTGCCGTAGGTCTGCTCAATATAGGTGTGGTAGGGGTTGCTGGGGTCAGAGCGATGAAAGCGATCGCCCCCGCCCAAGGCTAGGGTGCTGCCAGGAATTAGCGTGTAATTCCCTAGCGTTTTCAGGTAGGAACGCAGCCGCAGTCGAGGCCGTACCAGTTCGCACAACAACCGTTCGTAACGGAAGAGCGGTGGCGTAGTGTATTCTACATTGCGGGTGTCCGGCTCCCGCACAAAGCCATCCAGGTCTGCCACAATTCTGTCCGAGAAACCAATAATTTCTCCCTGGGGGGTTCCGGTATACATCTCGATCTCAAATCCTTTGGACAACATGAGCATTTCTCCAGGGAAGACAGTTGTGATGGGGGATGCTGCGAGGCAGGGTTCCCTTGTCTAGTATCGGATGTTTTAGGGGAGTGCGATGGTCTCAGACTGCAAAACTGCTCTGAGGAATGCTTCGAGCCGCAGGTCGGTAAAGTCGGGAATGACGAGGGAGGCTCCCAATTCTGCTAGGTAAGCGGGACTGTGGGTAGAGGCGATCGCCACCGTAAAAATATCCGCCCCCACGGCAGACCGAATGCCAGAAGGAGAATCTTCAAAGGCGATCGCCTCATCTGCCGCGATGCCCAACTGCTCCAACGCCACTTGGTAGGGCATGGGGTCGGGCTTGCCCTTGGGCAACAGGTCGCCCAACACCACGAGGGGAAAGTATGGCTGCAAGTTCAACACCCGCAGCAAAAACTCTACATTTTCAACGGGGGCATTGGTCACTGCAGCGCGTTTCAGCCCTAACTCATCCATCCACTGCAACAGCTCAAGCAGGCCCGGCATGGGTTGGAGCTGACCGGCTGCTTGCCGACGAAAGGCCGCTTCTTTAGCCTGACTCAAGGCAATACCTTCCTCTGGCGTGAGTTGAGGAAATTGCTCTGCCACAATCGTTTCGTTTAGACGACCACTGAAATGCCGCTGGTAGTATTCCAGGTCGATCGGCTTGCCAAGCCGTGCTGCAATTTCGCGCCAATTCTCAAAGTGAATCGGGTCAGTGTTGGCAATGGTGCCATCCAGATCAAACAAAAGTGCTTTTAGCATGGGAACTGTAGCGGCGAGTTTTGCCATCACCGGAACGTGAAACAGATGCAGGATACCCTTAACGTTGACGCGATCGCAACGTTTCTGAAACACCCAATAAGGCAACTTAACGTCCTGCCACTAGATTTTGAATTTTAATTCTGGGCACCCTATGTCCTCTGGCTGGTAATGTCCAGGCATCTTTGTGGTTCTTTTATTACAGTCTCTGCATTGATTTGCATCGCTGAAACGGGGATTGTCGAATCACGTTGATTTGGCAAGGTCTGCAAAGTTTTATAGAGAACTGCTGCGATCTTTGACTACGAAATCGTTATGTTATTTGAGTCACTGAAGTAAACGACTGAAATCATCCATACTTAAGGCATAACTCATCAGCAAAATAGATTTTCTCAAATATTGCCTCGGATATCGCCTTGGAACGGCTGAGCCAATGAAAACTGGACTTTTTTGTACTTATGACAATCATCACCAAGATGCCCAGCGAGCCATGTTTGAGCAGATGGCAATCGTGCGGCATGGAGAACAATTAGGCTTTGAGGAAGCCTGGATCACAGAGCACCACTTTAGTCCCGATCAAATTAGCGCATCCATTTCAGTATTGCTGGCCTACTTAGCAGGTGTGACCTCCACAATTCGCCTGGGCACCGCAGCGGTACTCTTAGCCTTTCATGACCCCGTTGCTGTGGCGGAGGAGATGGCAACGTTAGATCATCTGACCAAGGGGCGGTTACTGTTTGGCGTGGCAAAGGGTGGTCCCTTTCCCGAACAAAATCGGCATTTTGGCATTTCGATGGAGGAGGCGCGATCGCGCACTCTTGAAGCCCTCGAACTGATCGAAAAGTTGCTTTACCACGAAAATGTTTCCTTCGCAGGTAAGTATTACCAGTGCGATCGTCTCACCATTCAGCCCCGACCGTTGCAGCCCCACATCCCCGTCTACATTGCCACTAGTGATGCAGACGCGATCGCCCTAGCTGCGTTGCATTCCTTCGGCATTATGGGCGGTGCGCCGTTTTCGCTCGAGCAATTGCAGAAGAATGTATCTCGCTATCGGGCGATCAATTCCTCAGGTAGTGATGCTCTGGTGCTGACCCGGTTCTTCTTCTGCGCCAAAACGGATGAAGAGGCGATCGCCGAGGCCCTGCCCTTCCTCCAGAATTTTGCGGCTCGCATGCAACGAAACACGGCCCATCTCCAAAACACCGGAAAAACGCAACACTTGCATGTGAATGGCAAACCGGGCGGCTGTTTTGAGGAACAGTATTTGCTGGAAAACGCCATCATTGGTAGTGTGCAGACCTGTGGCGATCGCATCAAGCGGTTACAGGATGCCCTGCCATTGGGAACGCTGGCCCTGAAACCCTGCTCCTTTGAGCTGCAGAAGAATTTGGACAGCATGACGCTTTACGCAGAAGCTGTGCGTCCATTAGTATGACTAACTAGCATGACTAACTAGTATCACTAACGTCAGTTCGGGTTGAGCGGGTTTTGGAGCACCGCACGGCGCCCCAAGCCCCTTGTTGTTGAGAGCATGTCACCTTTGCAGGCCCTCATCCCCTAGCCCCTGCTGCCAAGTTGGCAGCAGGGGAGCCGAGCATCAGGTACTAACGGAACGGAGCGATCGCAAATCATGGGGAACCTGTTCAAAAAACTGCGGGGTGGCGCAATGGTCGGGATTGGCTATATGCTGTCTCCCCTCTCCTGGTGGAATGACCTGGTTTTCAACCTGCCGATTGCCCTGGCATTTGGCTATGGGCTGAAATGGCTCAATCCTGCCTGGTTTCTGCCAGGGACAGTAATCGGCTACTGGCTCTCAAATGTCTTGGGAATTCTGATGATGCAGATGGGAGCCATGGATCTATTGATGAACCAGGAGCAGCGCCAGTTCAAGCGCGACCTCCTATTGGGGTTAGGTGGCTCAACGCTCTACACGGTGATCATTGCTGCTCTCGTTTATTTTCATGTCCTGGGCATTCCAGAATTTCTGGCAGTCCAGCCATGATTGCAAGGTGGGTTACGGACAGCGAATCTCGATCGTGGTCGCTCGCTCACTGGGGGAGAAGATTTGGATCTTCGCCGTATTCGTCAGGTGGATTAGGGAGGAGCCAAGCTGCTCTGTGTGGTCTAGTATCTGAGCGTAGTTCTCTAGGGTAGGACAGTGGATCTCCACTGTGAGAACATCGGCGTGGGGGGTAAACGCCCACTGACACTCAGCCAGCAGCTTTTGCAGGGAGCGATCGCACCGTTCAAGGAAGCGTTGACCGAAGGATTTTTGCAGGTGGAGTTGTAGAAGGCGATCGTGCAGAGAGAGTTCCTCAGGGGGGAGATCGTCAGAGGAACGGTCGTCCGGAGGGCGGTCGTCCGGGGGAAGTTGTGTCATGTTTGATGAGCCTCCGTGATGTAGCGAGATGAGGCGACTAAGCTACCAACCTAGTATTTCAGACTCTCTTAAAAAATTCTGTATTCGCGATCGCTGTTTTATTTTTATTCATATTATACCGACTCCGTCGGTTATTGAGTCGGTTTACACCACGACAAACCGCTACTTTATGACGGATTCCGTATGAATCAAGTTTGGCCTTTAATGAAGGGTACCTGACCCCTGCAATACTTGTTGTGCAAGTATTGCAGGGGTTAGGTGCTATCAATCAGGAGGGCGGCAAGCTGTGCTGGCGAGTCCACCTGACGGCGAAACCAAGAAAATTAGCCCAAAGTCCAGTAATGTGTTGTGGCAGGAAACGTGGCTTGGTTCACCTTACACAACACGCTTGCCTCGCCGTTTACTGCTTGGGAGTCATCCATGGATTTTTTGAACCTGTTCTGGATTTTTCTGATTATTTCGAGCATTCAACCCCTGATTCAACGGCGTATAGTTGAGTTTCGTCGCCTCTATGCCATTCGGGCTTTTGAGCAAAAGCGCGGCAGTCGTGTGATTCTGTTGATCCATCGGCAGGAATCTATTAGCTTGCTGGGTATTCCCATCTCTCGCTACATCAGTATTGAAGATTCAGAACAGGTCCTACGTGCTATTCGCCTGACTCCACCGGATGTGCCCATCGACTTGATCCTGCACACGCCTGGTGGCCTGGTGTTGGCGACGGAGCAGATTGGACGAGCACTGGTGCGCCACAATGCCAAAGTCACCGTCTTTGTGCCCCATTACGCCATGAGCGGTGGCACGATGCTGGCGCTTGCCGCTGATGAAATTGTCATGGATGAAAATGCGGTGCTTGGCCCTGTTGATCCCCAACTGGGCAGCACCGCTGCTGCCAGTTTGTTAAATGTTGTGAGACAAAAACCCATCGAACGCATTGAGGATGAAACGCTGGTCATGGCGGATGTGGCACAAAAGGCCATGAACCAAGTGCAGCGATTTGTGCGATCGCTCTTGCAAGATGTGAAGCCTCATCCCAAGGTGAACCTCGAAAATATCGAGCGGATTGTTGAAGCCCTCACCACAGGACAGGTCACCCACGACTATCCCATTTCGGTTGAGGAAGCCACTAGCCTCGGCTTACCCGTCACTGCTGGACTGCCGAGAGAAATTTATGACCTGATGGATCTCTATCCCCAACCACCGCAGGGGCGTCCCTCGGTACAATACATCCCAATGCCCTACCAGGAGCGTCCCTCGCTGCCTGCCATACCAGACAAGAAAAAGAATGGCTGACCCAAAGTTCTTCGATTTTCCCTCCGAGGCTCGACCGTTTGGCCTGCGTCCTGAGGTGGGGCGCTGGTTGTTCATCCCACTAGGGCTAATGGTGCTGCTGTGTCTGGGAACGGTCTACTCCTGGAGTATCTTCAGTGGGCCGTTTGAGGCCGAACTGCAAAGCCGACCTGGTGCAATTTTGTTGCCGTTCCTAGTGCTAGGCGTGATGTTTACCCTCGTCATGCCCATTACCGGACTATACATGAACCGTTGCAGTCCCCGCATTTTGACCACCTTGGGCGGCATCATCGTGGCGATCGGCTACTATCTGTCGAGTATGGCGCCTAATTTGCCGTTCCTAGTCTTCAGCTATGGCGTGGTTGCCGGAATTGGCGTCGGCATTGCCTACGGAGTGCCGCTAGCCGTCGCAGCCCGGTGGTTTCCAGACCGCAAGGGCTTTGCAGTTGGTATGACGGTTGTGGGATTTGGCCTCTCTCCCCTAATCACCGCACCGATTTCCTTTGTGTTAATTAACGGCAGTTCACGTCTGGGTTTTGCTGGCTGGGGGGTGCGCACGACCTTTGTGATCCTGGGAACGGCTTTTCTGGCTATTATTCTGGCGATCGCCAGCACCCTGCGGCTGCCGCCCCCCCGCTGGCAGCCCCCCGGCTGGCACCCACCCCTACCTACCATTAACCCAGACCCCAAGGCCAGCAACAACCTCCCCATGCCGCAAACTCAGACCTTCTACGGTCTCTGGTGTTGCTACATTGTGGGCACCTTTACGGGGTTGACGGCGATCGCCACCACGGCTCAAATCAGTCAAGAAGTGGTGGGGCTAGAACCCATTGTCCTGACCCAACTTGTGCCGCTGTTTGCCGTCTTTAATGGAATTGGTCGTCCCCTGTTTGGTTGGCTGAATGATCGCCTCAGACCCAAACGAACCATCATTTTGATTAATCTCTTAATCCTGACTGCTTCCATCATCATGGTTAACACTGGGACTGGTCAAATTGTCAACTTCTGTATTGCTTTCTGCCTCTTTTGGTTCTGTCTGGGGGCATGGCTGGCAGTTGCTCCTGCTGCAACGCTCAGCTTTTTTGGCCTCGATAATTACCCCAGCAATTATGGTCTGTTGTTTACTGCGTTCGGCATTGGCGGCCTGTCAGGTATCTTCACCGCCGGTGGCATTCGTGCCATTACGGGGAGTTTTTCGCCCTTCTTCTACGTCACTGCCACGTTGGCGATCCTCGCGATTGGGGTGGCTACGGTTGCGCTGAATGCCCCTAGGAAAACAGCGATCGCCGACTTCCTCTGGCGCTGGGTGATTAGTCCTTTAGGGTCTCCATTGCTCGCCTTGGTCGAGGGCTGGCTTTTTCTGGCAACACCGCATCAACTTAAAATTCCGACTAAAGGGCGCGAAAAGTCGTGAAATTCTTATACAGCGCTACGCGCTCATGATGTAAAACGCATTTTGAGGGAAATCCCGCTGGGCGGGATTTCCCTCAAAACGCTTTGTCCTAACCTATGCGTGTAGCGCTATATCGCAAGAATTTCATGACTTTTCGTGCCTTGGGCAATCAGCGCCACGGGGCGCGCGCTCAGAGAGCGTCTCTCGGCACAGGTAGGACAATGAGTCTAAAGTCGAGGCTAACTTAGAGGCGAATCAACCCTCGCCAAGACGTTACCTCCCTTAACGTGAATTCGAGGTAAGCTGAAACCTTTAATTTTCCGTGCGCGACGCGCACGGAACAGCAAGGGTTTCAGCTTATCCCGAATTCACCTTAAAACTAGTGACCTCTAAATAAAATCTTAAATCATTGAGAACAGGTGAAAAACTTAACCCGTGCTTAAGCCGAATGGCGTTTACTGATGAGTGTTCCTCAGGATAAGTTTCTTCTGAAGGAAAAGCACCCAGCAAGCGTCTGAGAAGATTCATGGCGAGAGCAAAAGAAGCGACCCAAGACATTAACCTCAATGATCCCCAGTATTTTTTCAACCGGGAGTTGAGTTGGTTGGAATTTAATCGCCGTGTGCTGCACGAGTCCCTCGATCCGCGGACTCCGCTGCTAGAACGGCTGAAGTTTGCGGCGATTTTTTGCTCAAACCTGGATGAGTTCTTTATGGTGCGGGTGTCTGCTTTGAAAGAGCAGGTGCAAGCTGGGATCACCTCGCTCACACCGGATGGGCGATCGCCCCAAGAGCAGCTAGACGCAATCTACCACCACCTGCGGCCCATGGTCACTCAGGCCCACCAGCATTTTGAAACTGTGTTGCGCCAGGAAATGCACGAACATGGCATTTGTTTGCTGAGCTATGTCGATCTCAGCCCTGAGCAGCGGCGTTATTTACAAGACTTTTTTGAGAAGCGCATTTTCCCAGTCCTAACGCCCCTAGCGGTTGACCCTGGCCACCCCTTCCCCTTTATCTCGAACCTGAGCCTCAATCTGGCCGTTGGTGTCAAAGATCCCGACACTGGGGTAGAACTGTTTGCTCGGGTCAAAGTGCCCAATCTGCTGCCACGATTTGTCGAGTTCCCTAAAGACCTACGGCAACACGACGGGCATCCTGTTGTTTGGACGGGGGTGCCTCTGGAACAGGCGATTGCTCACAACCTGGAAGCACTGTTTCCGGGTATGGTGATTCAGGAATACTACCCGTTCCGCATTACGCGCGACACCGATTTTGAACTCCAAGAAGACGAAGCAGACGACCTGTTGGAAGCAATCGAGCAGGAGGTGCGACAGCGTTATCTGGGTGCCGTCGTGCGGATGGAAATCCATGCCTCGACACCGGCTGCCATGCGTCAAACCTTGATGGAGGAAATGGACTTGTCAGAGCATGATGTCTATGAGATAGACGGATTGCTCAACTTGAGAGACTTGATGTCGTTCTTGGCGTTGCCGCTGCCAGAGTTAAAAGACAAACCCTATACCTGGGTGATTCCACCTCGTCTCCGTCATCTAGCTGACCCCGATGAGTTTGACCAGCCTGCCCGCGAAGACGACATTTTTGCGGTGATGCGTAGACGTGATGTGATTGTGCATCATCCCTACGAATCCTTCAGTGCGTCGGTGGAACAATTTATCCGGCAGGCAGCGGCTGACCCCCAGGTGTTGACCATCAAAATGACACTCTACCGCACCTCTAGCGATTCCCCCATTGTGCAGGCATTGATTAATGCTGCAGAGAACGGGAAGCAAGTGGTGGCGCTGGTCGAACTGAAAGCCCGCTTTGATGAAGAAAATAACATCAACTGGGCAAGACGCTTAGAAAAGGTGGGCGTGCATGTGGTGTATGGCTTGGTAGGGCTGAAAACGCACACCAAAATTGTGTTGGTCGTGCGACAAGAAGAAGAGGAGGTTCGTCGTTACTGCCATATCGGGACAGGCAACTATAATCCTAAGACTGCGAAACTCTACACCGATTTGAGCCTGTTGACCTGTCAGGAAGAGATTGGAGCCGACTTGACTGATCTGTTTAACTTCCTCACGGGGTATTCGCGTCAGCGTTCCTATCGCAAGTTGTTGGTATCGCCAGTGAATATGCGCGATCGCTTCCTCGCTTTGATTCGCCGAGAGATTGATCATCAGCAAGAATATGGCACTGGACAGATCATCGCTAAGATGAACTCCCTTGTTGATCCAGGCATGATTCGGGCGTTATACGAAGCATCACAAGCGGGTGTCAAGATTGATCTGATTATCCGTGGTATTTGCTGTCTACGGCCGGGACTTCAGGGTGTGAGCGAAAACATTCGTGTCATCAGTATTGTGGGACGTTATCTGGAACACTCCCGCATTTTCTACTTCCACAACAACGGACAGGAGGAGGTGTATATTGGCAGTGCAGACTGGATGCCTCGTAATTTGGATCGGCGGGTGGAGGCGATCGCACCTATCGAGGATGCTAGTATCCGGGCTGAACTGAAGCAAATCCTAGAGACCTGCTTGGTCGACAACCGACAAGCATGGGATCTGCAATCGGATGGAACTTACATCCAGCGTCGTCCCAAAAGCGATGCGGATGAGGTGAGCGCCCAAAACATTTTTATGGAGAGAGCGCTCAAGCTTGCGGGCCTCTGATTTGTCTCTGTTATCCTCGCAAGAATCGTTTCCCTAGCTTGTCAAACGATTGTTTATCAGTTATCCCAGCAATGTCAGCAAACCGGTGCAATCCTATTTTCCGTTTATTTTTGTGTGCGATTGTATGAATTGACGTTTGACTGCGTACTTCATTATCCCTCTCAGTAGTTTGTCGTTTGGTTGCCTCTACTCAGCAAACTCGTTTGCGAGCGACCTCGTTTTCCCTCATCCTATCTGTGGTTTCTACAGGATGAAAATGTTCAAGATTTCACCCCTCCCAATCAATGGCAATCAATGGCGAATGAGAGCATGTCACCTTTGCAAGCCCTCATTCCCCAGCCCCTGCTCCCCAGCTGGGAGCAAGGGAGCCGAGCCTCTCCAAGTCTCTCTCCCAACTTGGGGAAGGGATTTAGGGTGAAGGCAAAAGTGACATGCACCCATGGCGATTTGTATAGAGAGATTGCTCTCTCCATTGTCTACAAAATTCCCCACGACTTGAAAGTAGCGAGTTTTCCGATCAGAAAATTGTGCTTCAAGTACTTGAAAAGTAAGTCACGTATCAGAGAGAAACATCCATGGTAGCTACTCCCGAAAGACCAACTATCTCCGCTAGTATCAGTGCATTTGGCCCGGCTCGCTCAACCGTGCAGGGCGCACCCCTCAGTCCAGAAGAGCTACGCAAGATGCATGCCTTCTGGCGGGCTGCCAACTACCTTGCTGTAGGGATGATTTACCTGCGCAGCAACCCTCTGTTGAGAGAGCCGCTCAAGCCAGAAGACGTTAAGCAACGCTTGCTGGGCCACTGGGGAGCGAGTCCTGGCATTAGCTTTTTGTATACTCACCTCAATCGGGTCATCAAAAAGTATGACCAAGATATGGTGTTTTTGGTGGGGCCAGGCCATGGTGCGCCGGGCTTCCTTGGCCCCTGCTACCTAGAAGGCAGCTATTCTCATTTCTTCCCCCACTGCTCAGAGGACATCGAAGGCATGCAGATGTTCTTCAAGCAGTTCTCCTTCCCCGGTGGTGTGGGCAGCCACTGCACCCCGGAGACCCCTGGTTCCATCCACGAAGGCGGTGAGTTGGGATATAGCCTCTCCCATGCCTGTGGTGCGGCTTTCGACAATCCCAACCTGATTGTGGTGGCCATGCCCGGCGACGGGGAATCTGAGACGGGGCCGCTGGCAACCTCCTGGCACATCAACAAATTTTTGAACCCCATCCGGGATGGTGCAGTCCTACCCGTGTTGCACCTGAATGGCTATAAGATTAACAACCCGACGCTGCTCTCCCGCATTAGCCATGAGGAACTGGAAGCGTTGTTCTGGGGCTATGGCTGGCAGCCCTACTTTGTGGAAGGTTCTGAACCTGAGTCGATGCACCAGGCGATGGCAGCCACGCTGGATCACTGCGTTAATGAGATCCACCGCATCCAGCAAGAAGCTCGCACGAATGGGGTGACGAACCGCCCCCGCTGGCCGATGATTGTGTTGCGATCGCCCAAAGGTTGGACGGGGCCTGATTACGTTGATGGTCACAAGATCGAAGGCTTCTGGCGGGCACACCAAGTTCCAATGGGCGGCATGCACTCCAACCCCGAACACCTGCGCCTGCTAGAACAGTGGATGCGCAGCTATCGCCCTGAAGAACTGTTTGACGCGAACGGCACGCTGTTCCCTGAAATCAAAGACATGGCCCCCGTGGGCGACAAGCGACTCGGCTCAACCCCCTACGCCAATGGCGGATTGTTGCGGAAAGAGTTGAAGATGCCTGACTTCCGTCAATATGGCGTGCAGGTGGACAAACCTGGTGTGACCGAAGCAGAGAATACCCGCCCGTTGGGCGTCTTCCTGCGGGATGTCATGAAATACAACATGAACAACTTCCGGGTATTTGGACCAGACGAAAATACCTCCAACAAGCTCAACGCTATCTACGAAGTCAGCAAGAAATTCTGGATCAGTGAATTTCTGCCCGAAGACCTAGACGGCGGTGAACTGTCGCCTGAAGGCCGGGTGATCGAAATGTTGAGCGAACACACCCTGGAAGGAATGCTGGAGGGCTACCTGCTCACCGGGCGGCATGGATTCCTCTCAACCTATGAGGCCTTCGCCCATGTGATTGATTCCATGGTGGGCCAACACGCTAAGTGGTTAGAAATCTGCCGTCATATCCCCTGGCGTGAAGAAGTCTCGTCGCTGAATATCCTGCTCACCTCCACCGTTTGGCGGCAAGACCACAACGGCTTCACCCACCAGGATCCCGGCTTTCTAGATATTCTGCTCAACAAGAGTCCTGAAGTCGTGCGGATCTACCTGCCTCCCGATGTGAACTCGTTGCTGTCGGTCGCAAACCACTGCCTCAAGAGCGAAGATTACGTCAACATCATCGTGTGTGATAAGCAGTTGCACCTGCAATACCACGACATGGAGGCTGCAATTCGCAATTGCACCAAGGGCATTGATATCTGGGAGTGGGCCAGCACCGACCAAGGCGTTGAACCGGATGTGGTGCTGGCAACGGCGGGCGATATCCCCACGAAGGAATCTCTGGCCGCGTCTGTGATGCTGCGGGAAAACTTCCCCGACCTGAAGATTCGCTTTATCAATGTGATTGACCTGTTTAGGCTGGCTCCTGCGACTGAGCACCCGCACGGCATGAGCGACAGTGACTTTGACAGCCTCTTCACCATTGATAAGCCGATTATCTTCAACTTCCATGGCTATCCTTGGTTGATCCACCGCCTTACCTACCGCCGCACCAATCACAAGAACCTGCATGTGCGTGGATATAAGGAAAAAGGCAACATCAATACACCACTGGAGTTGGCTATCTCAAACCAGATCGATCGCTTCAGTATTGCGATGGATGTGATTGATCGCGTGCCTCACCTGAAGGTGGCGGGTGCTCATGTTAAGGAAATGTTGAAGGACGAGCAAATTGCTTGTCGCAACTATGCCTTTGAACACGGCATTGACCGCGAGGATGTGCTGGGCTGGAAGTGGCCCCACTAGGCTAAGCAGCGAGACCTCCGGTGTTTTGTAAAATACCGGAGGTCTGAAACTATATCGGTATCGGTAAATCGAACTCGTGGTGGCCTATGAACGTTGCAGTTTTCAGTGCTAAGTCCTACGACAAGCAGTTTCTCAGTGCTGCCAATGCAGGACAGCATGAACTCACCTTTTTTGAAGAACGTTTGCACCGAGAAACGGCTTCGTTGGCCTCTGGCTTTGCAGCAGTGTGTGTGTTTGTCAACGACGAATTGGATGCAGAAACACTGCAAATCCTCGCAGCCAATGGCATCAAATTGGTGGCGCTGCGCTGTACTGGATTCAATAATGTTGACTTGAATGCAGCCGCTCAGTTAGGCATCAAGGTGGTGCGGGTGGTGTCCTACTCGCCCTACTCGGTGGCAGAACACGCCGTTGGACTGATTCTGATGCTCAACCGCAAGCTCTACAAGGCTTATAACCGGGTGCGCGAGGATAACTTTTCGTTGGAAGGCTTGGTTGGGTTTGACCTGCACGGCCGCACTGTTGGCGTGATTGGCACGGGCAAGATCGGTCTTATCTTTGCTCAAATTATGAGTGGGTTTGGTTGCTATCTGCTGGGCTATGATGCCTATCCCAATGACCGTTTTGAGACCATTGCCAATGCTCGTTATGCGGAACTTCCAGAGTTACTCGCAAATTCTGACATCATTTCGCTGCATTGCCCGCTGACTCCTGAAACGGAGTACATGATTAATGCAGAGGCGATCGCTCAGATGAAGCCTGGAGTGATGCTGATCAATACGAGTCGTGGAAAATTACTGGATACTCGTGCAGCAATCGACGGCATCAAAGCTGGCAAGGTTGGTTACTTAGGAATTGATGTTTACGAAGAAGAGGACGACCTGTTCTTCCGCGACCTTTCCAGTACGATTATCCAGGATGAAACCTTCCAGTTGTTGCAGTCGTTCCCCAATGTGGTGATCACAGCCCACCAGGCATATTTCACGGCTGATGCGCTAGAGGACATCTCAGAAACCACGATCGCTAGCCTAACTGAGTTTGAGCAGGGTAGACCGCTGAGCAACGAGATTGCTGCGAAACAACCAGCTACAGCAAAGTAATGGCGAGTGCTCTGGTGGCATCCTCAGGGGTGTGGACGCGATCAACTGGAAACTCAGGATTTCACCACAGAGGCACGGAGAACACAGAGTAGGTTCTCTGAAGTTCTGTGGTGAGGTTTCGGGGCAAATCTTTATGCCTCTCTCCTGATGGGGCTGCTGCATCGGTACACGCACGTCTGGGGGATATCGCTTGCTGCAATGGTGTAGTTTTGTTAATTGATGTCTCAGTTCCTGATTGAGTTCTTCGGTCAACTAAATCATTAATTTAAGGTTAATGATTCATGTCTGAAATCAGCAGTGTCTCTTAACCTTAAGCGTCGATAATTAGTTTCGTTCACAGCAATCTCTACAGTTCGCTGAGTAAACTTCCCTAAGCACAGTTCGCTGAATTGAGGATCAGCGCGCTAGTCCGGTTCTTGTAACGATTATCTTAATTATTTCCCTATCTCCTCAAGCGTATCCCGGCATCGCTGATTGCAGCGTTGCATCGCTCAGCCACTAGTCACGCTCGTACTGTTTACAACTCCTGAGGCGATCGCCATGACCTTACCAACACTCACGCCCCAACAACTGTGGCAACGCTATCAAGATTGGCTCTACTACAACGAACCCCTAGGAATTTATCTCGACGTCAGCCGCATCCCCTTCGATGAGGGGTTTGTGGAACAGATGCAGCCTAAGTTTGCCAAAGCCTTTGCCGACATGGAGGCGCTGGAAGCAGGGGCGATCGCTAATCCCGATGAAAACCGCAGGGTGGGGCACTACTGGCTCCGCAACCCCGACCTTGCTCCAGCAGATCTCCGCCCTGAGATCACCACGACGCTCAATCAAATTGAAGCATTTGTACAGCAGGTCAATAGTGGCACCATCAGACCACCCGAAGCCCCTAGGTTTACGGATGTGCTGTCGATTGGGATTGGTGGATCTGCCCTCGGCCCCCAGTTTGTTTCTGAAGCCCTGGCTCCCGATGTGCCGCCGATGGCCATCACGTTTATCGACAACACGGATCCAGCAGGCATTGACCGGGTGATTAACCGCATGGGCGATCGCCTCAAGAGCACCCTTGTCATCGTCACTAGTAAGTCGGGCGGCACCCCTGAAACGCGCAACGGCATGCTGGAGGTGAAACGGGTGTTTCAAGCGCGGGGACTCGATTTCTCTAAGCACGCAGTGGGTATCACCATGCAGGGCAGCAAAATGGATGAACTCGGGCACGCCGAGGGCTGGCTGGCTGAGTTCCCCATGTTTGACTGGGTCGGTGGTCGCACATCGGAAATGTCTGCCGTTGGCTTGCTGGCTGCTGCACTCCAGGGGATTGATATTCACGCTCTGCTGGAGGGCGCGAAAGTCATGGACGAGGCCACTCGCGTCCCCGATGTCCGCAAAAATCCAGCAGCGTTGATGGCGATGGCCTGGTATTTTGCGGGCAATGGCAAGGGTGAAAAGGACATGGTGATCCTGCCCTATAAAGACAGCCTGTTGCTGTTCTCGCGCTACTTGCAACAGTTGGTGATGGAATCGCTGGGTAAAGAGAAGGACTTAGACGGCAATATCGTCCACCAAGGCATCGCAGTCTACGGCAACAAAGGCTCTACAGACCAACACGCCTACGTTCAGCAGTTGCGCGAAGGGATTCCCAATTTCTTTGCCACGTTTATTGAGGTGCTACGAGACCGTCAAGGCCCCTCTATGGAACTAGAACCTGGCGTGACCACGGGCGACTATCTGAATGGGTTCCTGCAAGGAACGCGGCAAGCCCTATACGAAAACCATCGCGGTTCAATCACGGTCACGGTGCCGATTGTCAACCCCCGCACTGTGGGTGCCCTGATCGCCCTGTATGAACGGGCTGTAGGGTTGTATGCCTCGCTGGTAAATATCAACGCTTACCACCAACCCGGCGTTGAAGCGGGTAAAAAAGCGGCCGCATCACTTCTGGAGTTGCAGCAGGCTATTTTGATCACCCTGCGGGAGTCGTCCCAACCGCTCGACTTGGCAACGCTGGCAGAACGAGTTGGAGCGAGCGATCGCATCGAATCTGTCTACCTGATTGTGCGCCACCTGGAGGCCAACGATCGGGGCATTGTGCTACAGGGCGATCGCGCCCAGCCCAGCAGCCTACACGTTGCCACACGCCAACTTGCCGCAGTCTAGATTGCTACAATCCAAACTCCAAACTCCAAGAAACCATCATGCTAATTGAATCCATCACAGCCGAAGAAGTCCTCGACTCACGCGGTAACCCCACCGTTGAAGCGACCGTGATTCTCGAAGATGGCATCACAGGGGCATCGGCGATTGTGCCCTCGGGTGCTTCCACGGGCGAAAAGGAGGCCGTGGAACTGCGCGACGGAGACCCCAAGCGCTACGGCGGCAAAGGCGTTTTGCAAGCCGTCGACAATGTGAATGAGGTCATTGCTCCTGAGCTAGAAGAAATGGACGTTACCAGCCAGCGAGAGCTTGATCTGCGTATGCTGGAACTGGATGGTACCCCCAACAAGTCAAAACTAGGCGCCAATGCCATTCTGGCTGTTTCGATCGCCTGTGCAAGAGCCGCGGCAAACGCGCTGGGCATTCCCCTCTACCGCTACTTGGGGGGGACTAATGCCTCCCTGTTGCCCGTTCCCTGCTTGAACGTAATCAATGGCGGTCGCCATGCCGACAATACGATCGACTTCCAGGAATTTATGATCGCGGCCCACAATGCTCCTAGCTTTGTTGAGTCAATTCGCATGTCGATCGAGACCTTCCATGCCTTACGCTCCATTCTGAAGGCGAAGGGCTACAGCACTGGCGTTGGTGATGAGGGGGGATTTGCGCCAAACCTCAAGTCCAACGAAGAGGCCATTGAGGTGATCTTAGAAGCGATCGACAAAGCGGGCTATCGTCCGGGAGAAGACATCTCCATTTGCCTCGACCCCGCCACCAGCGAAATGTGGGAAGACGGCCAATACCGCTTCTTTAAATCCACCCAGGAAACCAAGACCCCCGACGAAATGGTAGCACTCTGGACGTCGTGGATCAACCAATATCCCATCATTTCGTTGGAAGACGGCATGGGCGAAAACGATTGGGAGGGCTGGAAGCTGCTAACGCAAGAGGTGGGTGCCAAGGTTGAACTGGTGGGCGATGACTTGTTTTGCACCAATCCCAAAATCGTGCAAGCGGGGATTGACGCAGGCATTGCTAATTCGGTGTTAATTAAGCTCAACCAAGTTGGCACTGTCACTGAAACGTTAGACACGATTGAACTAGCCCGTCACCACAACTACCGTTGCTTTATCTCACACCGCTCCGGTGAATCGGAAGACACCACGATCGCCGATTTGGCTGTCGCCACGGGAGCCGGAAAAATTAAAACCGGATCTGGCTGTCGCAGCGAACGCATTGCCAAATTCAACCGTCTGATGCGGATTGAGCGGGAACTAGGCGATGCAGCAAGATTTGCAGGTCGTGCAGCCTTCCAATAAGCCCTAGATGGGGGGATGTTGCAAAGCAGCATCCCCAAGAATTGCCGGTGTCTCTAGTCGTCAGAAGTCCAGAGGGAGGGTTTGCAATGGCAACCTTAATCATGATGCGCCATGGCCAGAGCCTATGGAACCTGGAAAATAAATTCACCGGGTGGGTTGATGTGCCACTGAGCGAGCGGGGACGCGCAGAAGCGACGATCGCCTCCTGTAAGTTGCGAGAAAAGGGCTACAGGATTGACATTTGCTTCACCAGTTTGCTGTTTCGTGCGATGGAAACTGCTGTGATCACGATGACGGAATGTGATGAGGTCTGTGGCGGCAAAACTCCCATTTTTCAGCACGATACTGATGATGAAAACTGGAAAGGCCGTAACGAGTACGACGGTGATCCAGCAAAGGTGCTGCCGATCGTTCCTCATCCCGCCCTGGATGAGCGTTACTACGGAGATTTGCAAGGCTTAAACAAAGCAGAAATGGCCGAAAAGTTTGGTGCAGACCAAGTGCTGCTGTGGCGGCGATCGTATTCTGTGCGACCACCGGGTGGCGAAAGCCTAGAGGACACCCGTAATCGCACTGTTCCTTACTTTAAGGAAGCCATTATGCCCCATATTCTCAAGGGGGAAAATGTTCTGATTGCGGCTCATGGCAATTCTCTCCGCTCCATCATTATGGAGCTAGACAACCTCAGCCCCGAAGAGGTAGTCAAGCTGGAACTGATGACGGGTGTTCCTATCGTTTACGAAATTGATGACACAGGCAAAGTGCTTTCCAAGGTCATTTTAGATACTTAACTGGAAACTTCAGCACACTGAATCAAGATTCTTTCTCGGAATTCTTCTCAAGGCTCGGTTGGCAACGCATTATTGATTGATAAGGATAACTCCATGCAAACACTTCCCAATCCCCAAACCACTACAATTCAGATTGAAGATGACCGCACAGGTCTTAGTGTTGAAACCCTGAAGCGGGCTTTTCTCGATAACCTGTTTTATATCCAGGGCAAGTTTCCGGCGATCGCCACCAAAAACGACAACTACTGCGCCCTCGCCTGGACGGTGCGCGATCGCCTGCTGCGTCGTTGGCTCAGCACCCATGAAACCTATCTGAAACAGCCTGTCAAAGTCGTCGGATATCTGTCTGCAGAATTTCTGCTGGGGCCACACCTGGGAAATAACCTGATTAACCTTGGCATTTATGACCAGGTGAAGCAGGCCATGCAGGAATTGGGACTCAACCTCGATGACTTGTTGAATCAGGAAGAAGAACCCGGTCTAGGCAATGGCGGCCTTGGACGGCTGGCGGCCTGCTACTTAGACTCGCTGGCAACGCTAGAAATTCCGGCGATCGGCTATGGCATCCGCTACGAATTTGGCATTTTTGACCAGGACATCCGCGATGGCTGGCAGGTTGAGATCACCGATAAGTGGTTGCGCTACGGCAATCCCTGGGAAATTGCCCGGCCTGAAGAAGCGGTGGAAGTCAAGTTTGGGGGGCACACTGAAGCGTATACCGACGAAAACGGACGCTACCGGGTGCGTTGGGTTCCCCACCAAACCGTGAAGGGCGTTCCCTACGACACCCCCATCCTGGGCTATCACGTCAACACGGCCAACACCCTCAGGCTGTGGACTTGCGAAGCCCCTGAGTCCTTTGACTTTGACGCATTTAATTCTGGCGACTACTTCGGTGCCGTCGGCGCGAAGGTGGTTTCCGAGAATATCTCGAAGGTGCTCTACCCCAACGATGAACCAGAGCAGGGCAAGCAACTCCGCTTAGAGCAGCAATTCTTCTTCGTATCTTGCTCTTTGCAGGATGTCCTCCGCAACCACCTCAAAGCTGGACGCCGACTGGAAGACTTGCCCAACTTCTTTGCGCTGCAAATGAATGATACCCATCCGGCGATCGCCGTTGCCGAGTTAATGCGTCTGCTGGTAGACGAACACCTGATGGACTGGGATCAAGCCTGGAGTATCACCCAAAATACGCTGGCTTATACCAATCACACGCTTTTACCGGAAGCGCTGGAGAAATGGGCGCTGCCCTTATTTGGCTCGTTGCTGCCTCGTCACCTCCAAATCATTTACGAGATCAATGCGCGTTTCTTGAATGAAGTGCGACAAAAGTATCCCAATGACGCTTGGCGAGTCACGCGCATGTCGATCATTGACGAGACAGGCCCTCGTTACGTGCGGATGGCCAACCTTGCAACCGTCGGCAGCCATGCGGTCAATGGTGTGGCGGAATTGCACAGCGAATTGTTGAAACAGACCGTTCTGCGCGACTTTGCCGAGATGTATCCGGAGCGGTTTACCAACGTCACCAATGGAGTGACGCCGCGTCGGTTTATGGTGTTGAGTAATCCGCGCCTGACTGAATTGATCACGCGCAAGATTGGGGACAGTTGGATCAAAAACCTAGATGAACTGCGTCGTTTAGAACAGTTCGTCGATGACCCTGGCTTCCGCAACGAGTGGTGGCAGATCAAGCGTGCCATTAAGGCAGACCTAGCAGCCTACATCAAACAACAGAATGGCATTGAGGTGAGCCCCGACTCGCTGTTTGACATTCAGGCCAAGCGGATTCATGAATACAAACGGCAACACTTGAATGTCCTCTATATCGTCACCCTGTATAACCGTATCAAGGCCAATCCCCATATTGACATTACGCCCCGCACCTTCATTTTTGGGGGTAAGGCAGCGCCCGGTTATTACATGGCCAAGTTGATCATCAAGTTGATCAACTCAGTGGCCGATGTGGTCAACCGCGACCCCGATGTGCGCGATCGCATCAAGGTTGTTTTCCTCAAAGACTACAACGTCAAGTTTGCCCAGCGGGTCTATCCTGCTGCCGACCTCTCAGAACAGATCTCGCTGGCGGGCAAGGAGGCCTCTGGCACGGGTAATATGAAGTTTGCCATGAACGGTGCTTTGACAATTGGTACGCTGGATGGTGCCAATGTTGAAATCCGAGAAGCGGTTGGTGCCGACAACTTCTTCCTGTTTGGCATGGTGACGGATGAGGTCTATGCCATGAAGATGAGGGGCTACCACCCTTGGGACTTCTACCACAACACCCCGGAACTGAAGAACGCCATCGATCGCATCTCGTCGGGATACTTCTCACCCACCGATCCCCACCTGTTCCGCCCCATGATGGACTCTTTGTTGGGACAGGATCAATATATGCTGCTGGCTGACTACCGCTCCTATGTGGAGTGTCAAGACCGGGTGAGCAACGCCTATCGCGATCGCGACCACTGGACTCGCATGTCCATCCTCAACGTCGCCCGCATGGGCAAGTTTTCGAGCGATCGCTCCATCCGCGACTACTGCAACAACATCTGGCACGTCAAGCCCGTCCCCGTTGAAATTGACGATTACGTCCAGACGCATGCTTGAAGACCCGGCTCATGCCTAAAAAAGGAGACCTCTGGTGTTGCTAAAAACCACCAGAGGTCTCACCCACTGGCTTCTCAATCCCTTATCTCCCGTCCCCCCTATGAACAACACTGCTCTGAGTTTTTTAGATGATGGCCAGTCGATTACGTCGGTGGTCAGCGCTCTACACAACTACTTCAAAAACTCCTACTCCTCTGCAAAAGTGAAGCGGAGTGAACTGCTGAGCCAGCTAGAGTCTGCCACGGGCGCAGAGGAAGCGGCCCTGCTGGAAGAACTACAGCAAACGGCGGAATTATTGACTATGTTTGGTGCGCTGAGCGATTCGCTGTCGATTGCCGACCGCATCCTTCACTCCCACGCCGTGATCAAGGCCATGGGCATGGACAGCGAACTCTATCAGCCCCACATCGAAACCGAGGACGAAATCGAGCGCGATCGCGCTCTGGCCCAGTCTCGCCATAAACCTGCGCTTTAACGAGTTGAACTGATGAGCTTGAGACTCTACTTCCTGCGCCACGGGGAAACAACCTACAGCCGCACGGGGGGCTATTGTGGCGCGCTCGACCCCGACCTAACCGAGGCAGGTCAGCGCATGGCAGACGAATTTGCGATCGCCTACAAAACGCTGCCTTGGCAAGCTGTCTACGTCAGCCCCATGAAACGCACGATCGCCACCGCCCAACCCCTGTGTGCAGCCGTTGGTCTGGAGATGCAACTGCGCGACGGCCTGAAGGAAATCCAGTATGGCGAATGGGAAGGCAAAACCCCTGAATTTGTCCGCGAACACTACCTGGATGACTACATCCGTTGGATGACCGAACCGGCCTGGAATGCTCCCAGTGGGGGCGAAACGGCAGTCGAGATCGCGAGCCGCGCGGCCCTCGTTCTGGCTGAAATCGAAGAGAAATTTACGGACGGGAACGTCCTCGTTGTCTCCCACAAGGCCACGATCCGCATTATGCTTTGCACCCTTTTGGGGATTGATCTAGGGCGATACCGCGATCGCATCAATGCCCTGGCAGGCTCCATCAGTATTGTGAAGTTCGGTGAGCATGGCCCCTTGCTGGAAGTATTGGGCGATCGCGCCTACATGAGCGACGATCTGCGACAGCTTGAAGGGACTTAAGGGAGACATGAATTTGGGATAGGCTGCAACCCTTGCTGTTCCATGCACGCCGCGCACGGAACAGCAAGGGTTTGGGGACACTGCGCCCAGCGAGGCGCCCCTAAACTCGCTTCACCCGAGCTGATGTTATACCGACTCCGTCGCGTATTGAGTCGGTTTGTCGTGGTGTAAACCGTGCGCTGGGC
>DVEB01000188.1 GCA_015295905.1 Synechococcales cyanobacterium M55_K2018_004 | reverse complement strand
TCTACCAAAAACTAACCGACCCTATAAGCAACGGATTCCGTATTAAACGATTTTTGTGGGAACCTCTGCTGAGTGGGAGCTCCCACAAAATTTTGGTTCTACTGGAAAGCTTGTGACGCAAGTCTTCCAGACTAGGCCAAAGATTGTGATGTTGCATCATTGAATAGTGACACCAATAATGCGACCGATAGTAAAGGTGATTCCTGCAGCCGCAAAGCCGAATAAGACCTGACGCATCCCTGAATACCAAACACTGCGTCCTGTCAACAACGTAATGCCAGCACCAATGAGGAACAATCCCACACCACTCACGATGAGGCTAACGTAGACGGCAGGTTGTCCAGTCAGAACGATAAAGGGAGCAACAGGAATAATGGCTCCGATTGCAAATAGAAAGAATGAGGTAATAGCAGCCGTCCAGGCAGAGCCTCCTAGTTCTTCGGGATCAATGCCCAACTCCTCGCGGGCCAGGGTATCGAGTGCTGTTGTCTGGTTCCGCATCATGTCAGCCGCTAAGGATTTGGCCTGGGCTTCTGATAACCCTTTGGCCTGATAAATCAGGGCTAGCTCTTCCTCTTCCTCTTCTGGCACTTCCTCCACTTCTCGTCGCTCAATCGCAATCTGCCGCTCGTATAGTTCGCGCGAACTCTGCACAGAGAGCCATTCGCCTAGTGCCATCGAACAGGCTCCTGCCAGCAGACCTGCCATGCCCGTGATCAGAATGGACTGGCTTGTCAGTTCGGCTCCGGCTACCCCCATCACCAAGCTGAGGTTGGATAACAGTCCATCACTCGCCCCTAGGACCGCAGCCCGTAAAGAGTTGCCGCCAGCAGTACGGTGACGGCCTTCAATTTGCGCTACGGTGTTGCCTGCTAGGCCATGCTGGCTCGGTCTGGCGATCGCCTCCAGTAACCGTGCATGGGAGCGTTCTTCGATGGGGAGTCGGGTATTGTGCGTCTCCGGCTGGGTGTCGTAACTGTGGCTGTCCACCTGTTCCATAGCGTTGATGGTGGGCAGCACAAACTGCGGGCCAAACCACTTTGCCAGCACGGCGAGCGATCGCGTCCGCCAGCTAATCCGTCGCTTAGGTAGGGGATATCCTGCCTGCTTCAGTCGCTCCTCCCAGACTTGAGCATGGCGTTGCTCGGTCAGCGCCAGCCGACGATACACCTCTGCCAGCAGCGGTTGCGGCTCTGCCTTGGCTAGCGCTCGGTAGAGGTAAGCACTTTCGATCTCATCCTGCCAGTTTTCTAAATAGCGATCGATATCAGTCTGCTGGCGCATCTGAGGAATTCCCACATGAAACTGCTAGGGTCAACATAGCAGATGGGTTGAATCAAGGTTTGATCCGTAAGGTTAAATTCTTGTTCATGACCCAGTTGATCTGATTGCTAAAACTTGTCCTTCGCATTTCAGGCGTTGCTTAATCCCAACGTGATTTTTTGAGTGAGGGGTGCGCTCCGTGCGCCCCTCACTCAAAAAATCATTGGTTAAAACAGCAACGCCGCATTTCACTTAGCACGCCTTCCGTGGTGGTGATCAGACTCGTGTCAGTGCAGCATTGATGTCAACGACGCTATCTGGCTGCAAAAAAAATCAAACTCCACACGGCTCACCCTCCCTGTATCCTAAAGAATAAGCTCAAGCAACCTAAACTGTAGCGAAACTAGCAATGACAACCACCGTCGCCGATGTCATGAGCCGCGACCCTATCGTGGTGAAACCTGAGACGCCATTGCAGGAGGCCATCAAAATCCTGGCAGAGCGCCGCATTAGTGGTCTGCCTGTTGTGGATGATGGGGGTCAACTGGTCGGCATTGTCTCTGAGACCGACCTCATGTGGCGTGAGACAGGAGTGACCCTACCGCCCTACATCATGCTGCTAGACAGCGTGATCTACCTCGAAAATCCTGCTAAATACGAGCGAGCACTCCACAAAGCTCTGGGCCAGACGGTAGGAGAAGTCATGACGAAAAAGAACTTGCTTACCATTAAGCCCGACAAGCCCCTGCGAGATGCTGCCCAACTCATGCACGAACGCAGTGTCCATCGGTTACCCGTTGTGGATGACACAGGCAAAGTGGTTGGAATTTTGACGCGGGGCGACATTGTGCGCCACTTGGCTGCAAGTCAGTAGGGTGTGACTGCGGCCAACTGTGACTGCGGCCAACTGTGACTGCGGCCAACAATGTTTGGGCGATCGCACGACTCGTTGTTTCAACTTCTACTTTTTCCAGTTCTTTTAAACCAAATACAACAAAAACCTCCATGACCATTACCCCTGACTCTGTGCAAGAACTCTTGAGTTCAGAAGACTTTGGCCAGCGGCTGCGGGCTGTCAACCAAATGCGCCAGCTCGATCCGGCGATCGCCTTTCGGATGATCCAGACTGCCACTGCCGACAGCAATGCTCGGGTTCGCTATGCTGCCGTTAGCCAGCTCTCTACCTTAGGCGGGCAAGACCTCGACGTGTCGCTGAAGCTGTTGCGCGATCGCCTCCTGACCGATAAGGAAATTGACGTGCGGGCGGCAGCCGCGGACGCCATTGGCGCTCTTAAGTTAACGGCTGCTTTTGACGACCTCAAGCAGGTTTATCACGAAATTGAGGAGTGGTTGTTGCAATTCAGCATCATTGCTGCCCTCGGCGAACTCGGGGAACCGCGCTCTTTTGAGTTGCTGGAGGAGGCTCTGGGGTCAACCAATGAGTTGGTCAAGACGGCGGCGATTGGGTCTTTAGGAGAACTGGGCGATCGCCGCGCCATTCCCCTACTGATGCCCTACGTCACCCATCCCGACTGGCAGGTGCGTCACCGCGTGGTACAGGCATTGGGTCGATTGAATGGCGAGGACGTTCGCAGTACGTTAGAGCAGATGGCAAACGACCCCTCGGAAGCCGTTGCTCAGGAGGCTCGGCGGTTTCTCTAGCACCTGCGATGACGTGCCGGCCTGCGTTGATTCGGATTAGTTGCAGATTGACCCCATTGGTCAGGCACTTTTTTCGGTGGATTTCCTTCTCAAGGTTCTGATAGGGTTTTCCGTGGCGGGGTGCGTCGCACACCGCCACGGAAAGTTCAGTTTGGCCGATGGTGACCCTGCAATTCTCATTTGGGATTTCTACGTTTCATCCTGAGAATTGCTGATGGTGACAGGGTTACATTGTGAAATGTGCGGCAATGCAGTATGAAGGATGCAGACTATCGACAACCCGATGTAGGGGGTGCGAGCGATGCGCCTACTCTATGCCAGATCTTGGGAAAAAGTGCGCTGCACAGTTTTTCCCAGGGTCTGGGTGGCACTTGAGATTGATTCAGGATGCACGTTGAGTTGGGGCCGTTGACGTTGGAAGAGAAACCATGATGCTGAAAGACCGTCAAGCGTTGATCAAAAATAGCAAACCCATCCTGCTGGTGATATCGGGGGCGGCGATCGCCCTTGGTGTGGGTGCCCTCTTCGGCTACTGGGTATCGGGACGGCAGCAGACCACTTCGGCGCTCCCAGTAGGCTCTGAGGTGGTTCCCCAGGAGGTGGTGCTGAGCCTGTCGTTGACAACGGACACAGGACGGTGGCAACGTTTCCGCACCCTAGGTACACCGGCATCGCGGGCCGTTCTCGACCAGACATTGTTAGACTGGCGCGATCGCTTCCTCACCCAGAATGGCCTGGATTACGAGCGAGACATTCGCCCCTGGGTGGGCAATGAGGTGACGATTGCGCTGATGCCGACTGCGACTGCCATGGGTGCCCCCTCGGATTTTCTCAAGCCCAGCCCAACAAACCAACAGAAGACCGTCGCCGTTTTCCCGATCGCCCGTCCCGATGCAGCGCAAGCAGTGTTGACCCAACCCCCCACAGCGCCCGGTGCTAAGGTGACTGCCCTCACCTATCAAGGACTCCAGATCTGGTCGGTCGATGGCGAGGGCGATCGTGACTATGCCGCTACCGTACTTGACAACCGCTTTCTGGTGCTAGGCACCAGCCCCAAAGTCATTGAACAGGTGATCGATACCTACCGGGGCAAACCGTCTCTAGAAGACGATGCCGACTACCGCAACGCCTTTGCCACCACTGCCGCCCCTAACTCATTTCTGCGGTTTTACCTAAATGCGCCCCAGGCTAGGGCGCTGGTCACCCGCGACAATCTACAACCCGTCCCCCTGCTGGGCTTGACACCACTACAAAACAGCCAAGGCGTAGCTGGAACGATGACAGTCAGTAGCGGAGGCATTCAAATCCAGGGGAAGACCTGGCTCCCTGCCAATGCTCAGACCCGCAATAAGGTTGAAAACAGAGCCAGTAAAACCCTGGCGCTGCTGCCTGCCAATACGCTGATGATGGCTGCTGGCAGCAATTTTCAGGATTTCTGGCAGCGCTATAGCCAGCAGGCCACCGCTCCGCCAGACAGTCCTCTGAATCCCACTACGTTTGAGGCGGGCATCCGCTCTCTGACGGGGCTAGACCCTACCCAGGATCTGTTTGCCTGGATGACGGGAGAATTTTCGCTTGCTCTGGTGCCTCTGCCAAACCCCTCTCCTAGCCTGCGGACAGGCCTGCTGCTGACGGTGCAATCGGGCGATCGCGCGGCCACGGAAAAATCGTTACAACAGTTAGATGAGGTGCTGCGCAGCCGCTACCAGTTCCAAGTGGCCTCTGCCCAGGTAGACGGTCAGCCAGTAGTGAACTGGATCTCGCCCTTTGGTTCCTTGAGTTTTTCCCACGGTTGGCTGAACAGTGAAACGGCTTTTCTGGCGCTAGGGCCATCCTTGCCGAGTGCCATTCTGCCCAAACCAGATACGGCTCTTACCCAGGTGAGTCCCTTTAGCACAGGAGGCGATACACCAGTGAAGGCCACCCACAGTCAGTTCTTTGCCAATGTCGAGCAACTGATGACTAGCAATCCCCCCATCCCCTTGCCCAAGCTGCCGCCGGAGGCGGATGCAGTGGTGCGAGCAATCCGCACACTTTCAGCCAGTTTGACAATAGAGAGCGATCGCACCAGCCAGTTCGAGATCGGCGTTGTCATCCGCCAGGAAGGCCTGCCGTAATATGGCGCTACGCGCTAGGGCATGGCTAGATGAAACCCTGCCTGCCGCAAGTTGACCTCAAGTTGGGCTGCCCACTTCAGAGATCGAGCTTTCTTCCGCGTCTGGTTCTTGCGGGTGTCGGGCGGCGTTGGGTGGAAAAAAGCGATCGCTCCCTCCTTTCACCAAGATATAGAGGATTGGCGTGATAAACAGACTCAGGAAAGTCGCCACTAGATATCCCCCAAACACCGCTGTGCCCAACGACTGACGGCTGGCCGCTCCGGCTCCAGTAGCCAGCACCAGCGGCAGGAAGCCTACTAACCCAGAGAAGGCTGTCATCAAGATGGGGCGGAGCCGTTCGCGGCAGGCTTCGATTGCTGCTTCGGTGAGTTTGAAACCGCGATCGCGTAAGTGGTTGGCGTATTCCACAATCAGAATCGTGTTTTTGCTGGCGAGGCCAATCAACATCAGCAGACCAATCTGACAGTACACATCATTGTTCAATCCACGCATCCACTGGGCGGCCAGTGCCCCCAAAACGGCCAGTGGCACGGTCAGCATGATCACCGTTGGGTCAATATAGCTCTCGTATTGTGCCGCCAGCACCAGGAACACCATGACCAGACCGATGCCAAAAATGATGGGGGCCTGGCCGCCCGACTCCTGCTCCTCCAGAGCAGTCCCCGTCCACTCGTAACCCACCCCCGGCGGGAAGGCCTGAGCTGCCGTCTGCTCCATGGCTGACAGCGCTTGTCCAGAACTTCTGCCAGGAGCGGCAGTACCCTGGATGGAGATGGAACGGAACAGGTTGTAGTGCGTGATGGTTTGGGCGCTGGTGGTAGGAGTGACGGTGACGAGATTGCCCAGCGGGATCATTTGCCCGGTCGAAGACCGCACATAGAGTTGCTCAATGGCTGTCGGGTTAGAGCGAAACGGTTGATCCGCCTGCACATAGACGCGATAGCTGCGTTGGTCTAAGTTGAAGTCATTCACGTAGGACGAACCAAGATAGCTTTGCAGGGTATTGAAAATATCTTGAATACCGACGTTGAGGGCTTTGGCGCGATCGCGATTGACCCGCACCAACAACTGCGGTGTATTCGCCGAATAGGTCGAGAAGACGGCCCGCACGTTAGGGTTTTGGTTGGCTGCCCCAAGGAACTGATAGAGGATCCCAACAAACTGGTCTAGCGATAAGTTACCGCGCCGATCCTGCATCTCCATCTGGAAGCCGCCGAAGTTTCCCAATCCCTGGATGGAAGGTGGATTGAGCGCAAAAATGCGGGCTGCCGTGATGCCAAAGAATTTCATCTGGAGTTGTTGGATGATTGCCTGGACGGCCTGGTTGGGCGATCGCCGCTCCTGCCAAGGACGCAACTTGCTAAACATAATGCCCTGATTGGGAGCCACTCCGGCAAAGCTAAAGCCCGTCACCGCAAAGTTGGCTTCCACTTCGGGAGTGGCTCGCACGATCTGATCGGCCTGTGCCAAGATCGTTTCCGTGTAGTTTAGGGAAACGCCTTCGGGGGCCTGCACTAGCGTAATGAAATAGCCTTGGTCTTCCTCTGGCAAAAAGGCGGAGGGGACACTTTGGTAGACCCAGATAGTCAACCCGACCAAGGCTGCAAATACAGCCAGCACCAGATACTTGAATCGCGTGACCTGACCCAAAAAAGCGGCGTAGCGCTCCCGTGTGTAATGTTGAAAGCGGTTAAACGGTGCAAACAGTCGCCCTAACCATCCTTGGTGGTCGGCCCGTGTTCCCCGCATCAATAATGCCCCCAGCATGGGAGAAAGGGTTAAGGCATTGAAGGTGGAAATGGCAATGGCAAAGGCGATCGTTAAAGCAAATTGCTGATAAATGGCACCCGTCGTTCCTGGAAAAAAGGCCACCGGAACAAACAACGCCATCAAGACCAGCGAGGTTGCAATCACTGCTCCCGTCAATTCCTGCATCGCCTCAACCGCAGCTCGAAACGCACTCATCCGCTGGTCCTGCACTTTGGTGGCGATCGCCTCAGTGACCACGATCGCATCATCCACCACCAATCCCGTTGCCAGGGTCAGGCCAAACAGCGTCAGAGTGTTGATCGAAAATCCAAACAGTTTGGTGAAGAGAAACGTCCCCAACAATGAGACTGGGATGGTGATAGCTGGAATGAGGGTTGTACGCCAGTCCTGCAAAAACAGGAAGATGACAAGCACCACCAGTACGATCGCCTGGCTCAGCGTGTTCACCACATCACGGAGGGACTCATCCACAAATACGGTGGTGTCAAAGGCGATCGCATACTGCATTCCTGGTGGAAAGGCGTCACTCAACCGGGCAAATTCCTGGCGAATCGCCTCGGCTGCCCGCAGTGCATTGGTGCCAGGACGTTGCGTAATCCCCAAGCCCACACAAGGGATGCCGTTATAGGTCAAGCTGCTGCCGTAGTTTTCGGCTCCTAGTTCCACTCGTCCTACATCTCGCAGCTTCACTAGCTTGCCGTCTGACCCAGTGGATAACACCAAGTCTTCAAATTCGGCGACGCTGGTTAAGCGGCTCTCAGCCCGTAGGTTGAGTTGAAATTCCTGGTCTGCGGCGGCGGGCTGTTGCCCAATTTGGCCTGCCCCGACCTGGATATTCTGCTCACGCACAGCATTTTCTACGTCCTGGATGGTCAAATTGCGTGCTGCTAGTCGGTTAGGGTCAAGCCACAAGCGCATGGCGTACTTCCGTTCACCGAAAATCTGAATGTTGCCCACCCCCTGCACTCGCCGCAGGGCATCCACAATGAACTGGCTGGCGTAGTTGCTCAGAAAGGTCGGGTCGTAGGGAGCGTCTGCTTCAGGGTAGAGGGCGATCGCCATCAAAAAGTTGCTGTTTTGCTGCGAGACCGTCACCCCCGTCTGGACAACCTGACTGGGCAAACGTGGTTCCGCTCTGGCAACTCGGTTCTGCACATTGACAGTGGCAATGTCAGGATTCACCCCAGCATCGAAGGTGACAGTAATCTGACTGGTGCCATCACTGCCACTGGAGGAACTGATATACTTCATTCCCTCCACACCGTTGATCTCCTGCTCTAAGAGATTGGTAACTGCACTTTCAACGGTCAGCGCATCGGCCCCGGCATAGTTTGAGGTGACCACGACTTGAACGGGACTGATGTTGGGAAATTGGGCGATCGGCAGCGTTGGCACCACGATCAGTCCCAGGAAAACAATAATGAGCGAACAGACGGAAGCAAAGACCGGGCGCTGAATAAAAAATCGTGCAAACATAAAATAAAAAAAGAATTGGAGATGCAGAGCGGTGCAGTGAGATGAATGCTGATTGGTGCAGTGAGATGAATGCTGATAAAATTGCTTGTCTGGTTCTTTTGGAGAGAGAAAAAGAAACGATCGGAGAAAGCAGTGAGCCATTGAAATCAATTCAATGTTGACCCGATCACCAGTCTACGCAGGTTCTCCTCATCCCCTAGCTGCTGCTCCCACAAGGGGGGAGAAAAGGAGTCAAAGTAGCCGTTAATTCCGTTCGGTTTTGCCTCCCCTGCTGCTGTTCACCATCTGGTTCAACCTAAGAGACTGTTTGAAAAGTCCTGTGAGAGGTCGAGTTTGCGGGCGTGCAGCACACGCAAACTTAACTTTTCAAACACGCGTTAAGGTCGTTGACTGGTTTGTTGCCCCGTCGTAATAATTGGCACTCCATCCTGCAAGTTCAAAATCCCTGAGACAATCAACGGCTCTCCCGGACGAATACCCGCCATCACCTGGTAATAATTACCCTGGATCGCGCCCAACTGCACTGGACGCTGACGCGCAACTTGCTGCGGTTCGCCGCCTGCAGAGGCCTGCCCCGTCTCTGCCACAAACACAAAGGGCTGTCCGGCGATGCGAGTGACCGCAGTAGTCGGCACCAACACCCCCGGCGCACTATCCCAGATCACCCGAACACGCACAAACTGTCCATCTCGCAGACTGCCGTTATTGGGAAAACGAGCTTTAGCGAGGATCGACTGTTGTGCTGCATTGACGTCCGGTGCAACAAAATTGATGCGGCCTCGGATCAGCAGTTCGTTTTGAGCATCCAGCAACTCCACAGGCAGACCAACCTCTAACTCTGGGCCTCGTTCGCTGGGAATCGATAAGTTAAGGTCAAAGGCTCCGTTCTGGATAATGTTGGTGATTAGGTCGCCGCTCTTGACGTAATCGCCCACCTTGAGGGAGATGTCGCCAACAACGCCATCAATCGGCGCGATGATGCGACGGTCTTGCAAGTCTGCACTGGCGACGGAGCGTTGAGCTTGGGCACGGGCGAGGGTGGCGTTGGCCTGATCGACAGCAGCTTGGGCTGCCCGTGCTTCGTCTTCGGCAGCTTTTAGTGTGGCGATCGCAGTATCTCGCGCATTCCTTACCCGGTCGAGTGCCTGCTGGGAGAGTGCCCCCTCATTCACCAGCGATTCGGTGCGTTGAAACTCAGTCTGTTGCAGACGCACATCCGCAGCAGCGCGATCGCGCTGGGAAAGGGCAGCACTCAAACGGGCTTCGGCAGTACTCTTCGCCGCCTGAGCCGCAGCCACATCGGCGATCGCTCCTCCCACTTGGGCGCGGGTCTGGTCTGCCTTCAGTTGCATGATCGGAGTTCCCCGTCGCACCCTATCCCCCGGCTGCACAAACACCTGCACCACCTGCCCATCCACCTCTGGGCGCAGCGCCACCCGATTTTGTGCTTCTAGTACACCAACAAATTCTGAAGTTTGCAGCAGTGTGCCACTGCTCACAGGTTGGACCTGTACCGGGACAGCGAGCGGCATTTGCCCCTGGGCTTCCGGTTGGCGGCTGCAACTACCGAGGGCAACCGACAGGAAAAGGGTTGCACTCAGCAAAATTCCCGCAGGAAATGGGTTTGCCTTGACCATTGAATTCCCCAAGTAGAGATAAACCAAGCTGTCTCACACGGTACGGCGTTGCTGAATCGGGGGATGCCTGTTTGGATGAGAGGCGCACGGAGGGAACCTCTCCCAAAAGTCACTCTGCACATTAGCGCCCCCCACAGTAACGCTGACAACGGTACAGATGAAAAGTGTTGAACGATCCCTAGCGTAAAGGAATGTTTCTTTTTTGGCGACAACATTCGCCTGCTTCAGACTCTATGCGCACGGTTCAACGTCTTCTGGCTAGAAATCCGGATTCAGGGCTTCCCCCCCCCAAGACAAGACTGAAGCAGCCAAACTGTATGCGCAGTATAGAGATCTTTCCCTCCGCTCACCTCACCCCAGAGGTTCAACCCGTCGGGTGAATTCAAATCCTCACGTTTCTGCTGCTCAGCAATCAGATTAGCCATGAAGTTAGCCATGAAGCGATGGGCAATCCCACAACTTGCAGCAATTGGTTTTTTCTAGCGACACGCTGCTATGCTCCAACGCAGCCGTTCAGTCGCCATCACGATGGCGCTACGCGCTCATGATGTAACAAGCGTTTTGTGGGAACCCCCGCGCAGCGGAGTTTCCCACAAAACGCTTTGTCTGATGTTCAATACCGATTTAGGGGCGATCGCACCCAATTAACGCAAATTCAAGATAAGCGGAGGCCCTTGAAGTTTTGAGGCTCCGCGCCTAGTGCGGAGCCCCAAAACTCTCTTAACCTGAACTGACGTTTAGCAAACGTTTAGCAAAGAGGCTAGGCTTGCTTGGCGGCCTTCTGTTGCTTTCGCAAGCGCAACACTAGGCCTAGAGCCAGGGCACTGCCTCCCAGCGTCAGGGGTTCGGGAACTGCTTCAACGTAGGCGTGGTTATCGGTTTCAAACGCAATCCCCGTGGAGCGCATGACAATCTTGTCGAAGTTTTGCCCATTGGTGGCAAAGAGGTTGACGTAAACGTTGTCGCTTGCTCCCGTCCAACTCCCACGAGCAGTGGTCGAGACATCACGACCGCTGATCGTGCGAATCAGCTTACCACCGCTGAAGATGTCCAGGAAGTTATAGGTATCCACCGACCCCCAGTAGAGTCCAAAGTAGCTGATGGCATTTCTGAAGTTGATTGTCAAAGAGCCAGTGTTGCCAGCAACACCGCGTGCCGTTTGCGTCGAGAGCGTGAGGTAGCGGCTCGTGTTTCCGGCTGGGCTAGCGTGATGGCTGGCTCGACTGCCTTGGACAATGTGGTCGGTGATGCCAGAGTAGGTGACTGGCCCAGAGGTCGGAGCTGTCCCATCGTTGAACGTAATGGTGCGTGCTCCTGCAACGCTGGACCGAAAGCCTTCGTTAGCGACCTGGGTTCCCCCAATAGTCAAGTGAACTGCTTCCGCCGGTGCAGCCGCTGCAAACAGAGCAGCAGTGGTCAATACAAGTGAAACAATTTTAGCGTTCACGCAAGCACTCCTTGTTGCGAGTTAGGTGGTGAATGAAAAGGGTCGTTACTAGAACTGGCCAGCCCTAAGCGAATCAAAAGCAGCAATGCAGCAGCTAGGATGCACCCCGAACGACCGCGTCGGCCTTAAATCCTCACCTCGTTGCTGTATCTAAAATAACAAGATTCGCCTGCGTGCAAAGGCTGCTAAACTCACGTTCAAACAATCTAAAAACTCAATTAAAGCTCCGCGAAAGAGAAATTCTCAAAGGGTTTCCCATGGCTGCAACTCAGCAGCAATGCAGGGTTCAGAGTAGGTAGCCGAAAAACGAAAAGTCCTAAATGTGACTGTAAATATACGGAGATTAACGTGAATTTGAAATAAACTAAATCCCTCAATTTTCCATGCACGCTATGCATGGAAAAACGCGAGGTTGGGGGTGCCGCGCACCGTAAGGGGGCAGCCCCAGCCCTTGGTCTCACGGCTCACAGTAGGGAGCAATCTCCTGCCAGTGCCGCAGCAGTTCTGCGACAGACCATGCCTGGGCGATCGCCCCCCGGGCTTGGTGCGGTGCATTGCCATCAAAGATTTCTGAAATAGATCCCAGGCAGGCTTGCTGTTCCAGGTGTTCCAGCATCGGGGTAGGGTTCCAGGGTAGGGGATCGTTGGGATAAAAGCGCTTCCAGGCACGGATAAAGGGGCCAATCAGCCAGCTCCACACCGTGCCTTGGTGGTAGGCGCGATCGCGCTGGGCCGGATTGCCTTCATAAACTCCGATGTATTGCGGGTCGTCCGGATCGAGGGAACGCAGGCCGTAGGGGGTGAGGAGGCGATCGCGGGTTGTCTGTACGACTTGCCGTGCTTGCTCAGGAGAGAACCCACAGTGCGCCAGAGATAGGGCAATGACTGCATTGGGACGGACTGAGTCGTTGGGTGTATCGTTAGGACTGATCGTGTCGTAAAAAAACTGTTTTTGGGGATTCCAGAATTTTTGCAGCGCTGCCTTCACCTGTTTGGCCTGTTGTGCGTAGCGGCGGGCATGGTTTTCGTAATTGCTCGACCCATTCCCCGGCTCATGGCTGTGCTTCAGGCGTTCTGCCCACTGCTGCGCCCAGCACAACGCTGAGTACCACAAGGCATTAATCTCTACCGGTTTGCCCTGCCGGGGGGTAATGGGTTGTCCGTTCACTAGCGCATCCATCCAGGTGAGGGCGTATCCTGGCGCTTCCCACGTCACCAAGCCATCCCGCGCATCAATCCGAATATTGAAGTGCGTTCCCGTAACAAATGCTTTGTAAATGCTGCGGACTGTGGGGTATTGCTCTACTAGAAAGGCCCAGTCTTGGGTTGCCTCCAGGTATAGCCCCAGCGTCTCAACCCACCACAAGACTGCATCCAGGCTGTTGTAGAGTGGACTTTCCCCACTGTCTGGGAAGGTGTTGGGGATCAGTCCGTCTTGGCAGTAGCGCCCAAAGGTCTCCAGTAACCCTCGCGCCAGGGCATAGCGGCCTGTTGAAAGGGCCAGTCCAGGCAGCGCGATCAGTGTATCCCGTCCCCAGTCACCAAACCAGGGGTAGCCTGCGATCACGGTTGGCCCCGCAATTGATGCCCGGTAGGCAACAAACTGATCGCTGGCTTGCAGCAGTGTGGCCGGCGGCATGGCAGGGCGGGGAGGCAGAGACTTGCGATCGCTCCAGGTCGATTTCCCTGCCATGCCCGAAAACACCTGCATGCGGCGGTGTTGTTCACTATTGAGGGCGATCGCAAAACTCTCTTCATCCGGAGGAACGAACGGGCAGTTTTTGCTCAGACCCCGCACCCTCGCCTCTAGGGTCACGCTCTGACCAGGTTGCAGGGCTATGTTCAAATAACCAGGGCTGTAAAGATCCTCGCGATCGCCCAGTCCCCGCTGGGTCTCCTCTGGGAAGCGGTAGTCTCGATACCAGACTCCCTGCACACAGTAAGTCCCTGCACTCCAGCTCAGTTGCCAGGGAACCCCCAGCCAATCGGCACGAGTTGCCTGGAACAAAACTCGTTGATCTTCAACGACTTGAGAGAAATGAAGATCGGAGTCGGCAGTTTGCTGGTGGTGAAAGTTGCGATCGCCAATCAGCGGTCGTAACGTCAGCAGTGCTTCTTCTTGGCCCGTATAGCGATAGCGCACCAACACCTGATGGCGAAACCTTGGTTGTTCTGTGGTTTCATCGGGAATCAGGCCGTAGGGTAGGAGAATTTCGCGGGTAAATTGCCAGTCGTCAGTCCCCCAAATCCAGGTGGGCACTGGACTGATCTGAAACGATTGCAGCCGTTGATACCCCTGCGGTGCGATCGCCCCGCTCCCCCAAAAATTTGTACTCAACTCGAATCCAGTGCTACCAATCCACAAATAAGCATCGACCCGTGAGAGGAGGAGGGTCCGTCGCCCTGGTGGGTTCATCGCCGCCACAAGCCAGCCGTGGTAGGTGCGGGTGTGGGCATCACAAACCGTACCACTGGCGAAACTACCTAAGCCATTTGTCAATAGCCATTCACGAGTATCGGGTGTTTCCATGCAGCAAGGGCGATCGTGCAAAATCCAATAGTAAGATGCAAAGCTCAGTATCCTCCAAAAATCAGGAATTTCACTCCTGCACCTGGCTGAATTTAAGCTGGAATTCAGACAGGAAGTTTGGACTCAATTGTGCGAAAAATTCTGGAATACTTGCGTCGCAAGTATTCCAGAATTTTTCGCACTTGCAGCAATTAGCGCTGCGAAATTAAACCCAAGTCCAGAAACCTGCAAGCCGCGGGGGAGGACAACCTGCAAGCCGCTGGGGAGGACATTTGCCAAGCTGTCTACACAGGCCATACAGGATGCGATCGCAGCTATTACGCTAGATTAAGCTAGAACATATAACAGCTCAAAAATATAATGCTTCTCAAAATGCTGCCTTTAGCTGAGAAGCACAATCTTTCAGTAGCGCTTCTCGTCAGTTGCGTTTCTTAGGCAACGAGAATACCCAATCGTGGGACAGCAGAGCCAACGCCTCCAAGCTGCTGGTTTTCAGTAACGTGGCAAACGCTGATATTGCAGAGGCTCACTGATGATCGTGTGCTTGATGCCAAAGATCATCGCTTCCCTTCCATCCATTTCACTCTACCGTATGCGTAATCCCGTCCTTCTCCTGCATGGCATTGATGACACCGCCGAACTCTTCAGTACCATGACTCCTTTTTTGCAACAGTGGGGCTGGAGTGTCCATAGTCTAGACCTATACCCTAACAATGGTGATGCGGGGCTGGAAGAATTAGCGCAGCAAGTGGCCGATTATGTGGCACAAGCCTTTCCACCCGACCAACCCTTTGACTTGGTGGGCTTTAGCATGGGGGGTATTGTTGGACGATACTACGTGCAGCGTCTGGGTGGACTTGACCGCATCCACCGCTTTGTGACGATCTCTTCTCCCCACAACGGCACTTGGGCCGCTTACGTTCGCCCCAACAAAGGGGGCAGCCAAATGCGGATCAACAGTCCTTTCTTGACCGACCTAAATCGCGATGTCCATCGCCTTGAGCAAATTAACTTCACATCCATCTGGACCCCCCTCGACTTGATTATTCTCCCTGCTACGAGTTCTCGTCTGCCAGTAGGACGAGAGGTTCAGCTTTGGGTGCCTGCCCATTCCTGGATGGTCAGGAGTTTACAGAGTTTGACAACGGTTGCCATGGTTCTCTCGGAACCGCTACGCAAGCCGCAGCTCACGAATTCAACTGCCGGAGTCGTGTAGCACTAGCTAACTTGGTTAAGACAACGCTTTTTGTGAGAAACCCCGCGTAGCGGGGTTTCTCACAAAAAGCGTTTTACACGATGAGCGCGTGGCGCCATAGGATGAGGTGCGCACGGCGTGTCCGTCTCATCCCAAAATTCATTCGAACAAAATTCGTTCGAAGACGATATCCGGAGTATGGATGGCACGCCACTACTTCACTGCCAATTTTCTAATGCTCGTTGTAAAACGTAGTGGGCGACGTTCTCAATTTCTTCAGGCGTGAGTCGTTCTTTGTAGGCAGACATATTTGCTTTACCGTTTGCAACAATTGTTGCGATCGCCTCTACCGTTGCATAGCCATTGCGTTCTAGGGCTTTCTGCTTCAAGGTCTTCCCGCGTCGCACAATATTGCCACCGTTAATATGACATCCAGCGCAGGTGGTGTCGAACACTTGCGCACCCTTTTCAAGGTCAGCCGCCCAGACTGGAGCGACAAGGCTGAATACTAGCAGCAATGTGAGAAAAACTATCTTCAAATTTGGATGAGTCTGTATCCTCAAAGGACTCTTCATGAGTTCTTGCTCCAGAGTTTTTTAAGCTGATTGAAAGTGCGTTGCGATCGCAATCTCCAAATTCTCATCGCCGTTAGGTCAGGAATATTCGCTGAATATTGTTTGCTAGTATCAAAAAATTCATTCACTTCTGCGAGGATCCGCTGCAAACGATAGAGAATATTTTCCTTACGATACTCCTTCAGCAAGGTTTCCGATACGTTGTTAGGTTCTCGTCGCTGAAGTGTCTTGAGAATGCGATGGACGTCATACTCTAGTGAGACACCCGCAATTTTTTGGCAGTTAAAGCCGGGGTCTAGATAGTCCGACAGACCATGATTCACACTCGAGAAAACATGACATCCACAGGCGATCGCCTCCAACGGTTGTAGCCCAAACCCCTCCGTTACCCCCTGCATCGCCCAGTATTCTGCCGAATCGTATAGGTATACCCTGGCTCGATTGAACAGCCCCGGCAAATCTTCCACGTAGGAATTGACCACCATGACTTCACAGTGCTGTTGTAGTGCAGGCACTAGCATCTGCAACAAGTACCGTGAGGATTTACGAGCCTGCACCAACACATCAATGTCTCGTGACAGAGACAGGTCGCGAAATTCATCTGAGATTTGATTGGGTAAATAGTAAATTAACGAATGAGGTGCTCGTTGTCCCCAGTAACCCATGGTGTGGCGACTAACGGTGATAATGGGCACATTGGCAGGTAGCTGGAAGCCATACTCGGCACTGTGGGCATGATAGACAGTGTGATAGTTTCGCAGACGGCGTGCTAGCTTGGGCACGTCGAACCCCCAACTGACTACAAAAATCTTGTCGTCCACCGCTGGAGACTGTAGGAGGTCGTCTAGGAATAGGGTATTGGCCTCGCGTCGCCGATAGGTCACAACCTCTGCGGAACAGATTTCCCGTGCCAACTGCACCGTCTTCAGCTCTGCCCACAGCCCCCCGCAGGCAAATTTTCCCCCTGTTCCTGGAACCAGAAAAAGTAGTTGACGCACAAGACACAACTCAGAACTAGCAGATCAGAACCAGTAGCCACGTTCAGACATTAAGTTATAAAGCGCAACGCAGCCACCCGTGTAATACCAATTCTTCAAATGCTCACAACAGATCCTATAGGAAAGGGGGTAGGGAACTTCGTTCTCTACAAGCCCCATCAGGGAACAACGCTCCTGTGATCCCCATCTGTCGCCTTGGTTTTTGGAATTGGTATCACTTAATTTCTAGACAAGACTAATGTAACGTGAATTCAGGATAAGCTGAAACCCTTGGTTTTTCGTGCCCGTCGCGCACGGAAAAGCAAACCTTTGGGAGCACCGCACAGTGCCCCCCAAGCCTCTTAACCTGAATTGACGTTATTCAAACCCTAGCTGACTAGCTGCAAACAAACCCTAGCTGACTAGCTGCAAACCGTTTGGGCAAAAGAAATGAATCAAGAATGGCTGATGTTTTTGGGAAGCGCAACCCTGCTCGTTGTCTACTTGTGCCTCTCTGCGGCCACGGAGATGGGCACCAAGCTTCCTTGGAACCAAGTGCAAGACGATGACGAAGCGTGAGTTTCTCTGCTCTATTGGTTGTGGGATGGGCAGCAGAACCGCACAAAAAACCAAGGATTATGTGTTGTCGCGCCGCCTAGAGCAGCGCAGTGGCCCGTTCTGCCAATTTCGATCGCTCGCCCTTTGTGAGCGTGATGTGTCCGGCTAGGGGGTCGTCCTTAAACCGTTCGACCACGTAGGTCAGGCCATTGCTCTCGGCATCCACGTAGGGGTTATCAATCTGGTCTACATCACCCGCCAGAATAATTTTTGTGCCTTCGCCTGCCCGCGTCAGGATGGTTTTCACCTCGTGGGGAGTGAGGTTTTGGGCTTCATCCACGATCAGGAATTGTTGGGGTAGGGTGCGACCGCGGATGTAGGTGAGTGCTTCAATCTGCAAAAGCCCTTGCTGCATCAAGTCTTCGTAGCCTTGGTGCCAGCGGCCTCGTTTCCCCAGGGTCTCGCTACTGAAGATCAGGTCAAAGTTATCATAGAGCGGTTGCATCCAGGGGGTAAGCTTTTCACTAATGTCACCAGGGAGGTACCCAATATCTCGCCCCATTGGGATAACCGGACGCGAGATCAGTAGACGGCTATAAGTTCCCTCTTCAACAACTTTTTGGAGGCCTGTGGCGATCGCCAGCAAAGTCTTTCCTGTCCCTGCTTTCCCCACCAGCGTTACCAACGGAATACTGTCTCGCAGCAACAGTTCCAGCGCAAACTTCTGCTCTCGGTTGCGGGGTTGAATGTGGGAGACCCCAGAGTGGGGCAGTTTGTTGAGTGGGATAACCTTTCCTGTTGTGCCCTCTACGATGGCTAGGGCAGTGTGGTCAGGGTTGGATTCATTCACTAGGGTGAGTAACTGATTGGGGTGCGTCTCCTGCTCAAGCGATATGCCTCCCTGCTTGAACATTAGGTCAATCACAGCCGGGTTGACGAAGACTTCCGCGCTCCCCGTGTACAGGTCTTTGATCGCAACCTTGTCAATTTCATAGTCCTGCGCTTCTAGCCCTAGGGCATCGGCTTTAATTCTCAGGTTGGTGTCTTTGCTGACCAGCACCACGGGGCACTGACACTTCTCGCGCAACTCCATGGCGACGGCGAGAATTTCGTTGTCGCCCTTGTCGCCCTCTAGTTCTGCTGGCAGTTCTGCTAAAGTGTGGCGATCGCACAGAGCCACCCGCAGAAAGCCCCCTCCATTAATCTTAATCCCCTGGATCAAGTGCCCCCGCTGCCGCAGGGTGTCGAGTGTCCGTGATGCCTGGCGTGCATTTCGCCCCGTCATTTCGGGTTGTTTCTTAAACCGATCGAGTTCTTCAATAATCGTGATCGGCAAGATAACATCATTGTCCCCAAACCGCATCATCGCTGATGGATCGTGCAACAGCACATTGGTATCGAGGACGTAGACTTGTTTCATCGTGGCGTATAGGGAAAGTCTCTCTACAGGAACCAGACTAGCGAATGGTTAAGAGGGAGGCATTGTTGAATCCGTTGAATCCGGCGCCCAATCCAAATCGGCTTGGTTGAGTCAGAGGTGCACGGGATACACCCCTCACTCAAAAATCATGGATTAAATCAACGATGCCAGGGATAGATGCCAGGGTTCCCATTGAAAGCGTGAATTGGCTATTCAAATCACAATACTTTAACTTGGGACGCTAACAAAAGAGGTGTGGGACAGTTCAGCCATGCTCAGGATGAAAATCACCCGTCGGGGGCACACGGCGGCTACAAACTCCTGGGGCTGGTGTGGGTTTAGGCCCGCTTATGGTGGGCTAAAACCACACCAGCACTCCACGCTGAGAATTACCGCAGCCATTCTCAGTATGAAAATGAGACGTGGGATGTTCGCATCCTGTGGGTGCGAACATCCCACTTTTAGGAGGGTTTTAGCTCACCCGTGGCGGGTTAAAACCCTCCTAGACACCCCAAATGAGAATCGCTGGAATTACTGGGGACAGTTTGAGGAAAGGCAATCGAGGATGGCATGATTAGACAGGGATGTTTCACACAAAGGAGTGATGGACTTTGCCGACACTGGGAGTCAATATCGACCATGTGGCCACCATCCGACAGGCACGGCGGACGGTGGAGCCCGATCCGGTTGGGGCTGCTGTGCTGGCAGAGCTGGCAGGAGCCGATGGAATTACTGTTCACCTGCGGGAAGACCGACGACATATCCAGGACCGAGATGTGCGCCTGCTGCGGCAGACGGTGCGGACTCACCTAAACCTGGAGATGGCGGCGACGGATGAGATGGTGGCGATCGCCCTCGACATTCACCCCGACTATGTGACGCTCGTCCCTGAACGGCGGGAAGAAGTCACCACTGAAGGTGGGTTGGATGTTGCTGGACAAACAGACCGGATGACCACCGTAGTCGGTCAACTCCAGGAGGCGGGGATTCCTGTCAGCCTCTTTATTGATGCGGATGCAAACCAGATTGCAGCGGCGGCCGCAGTGGGGGCAAAATTCATCGAGTTACACACCGGCAAGTATGCAGACGCCCCCAACGAGACTGCACGGGCCAAAGAACTGGCAGTGCTGCGGCAGGGGTGTCAGCAGGCGATCGCTGCTGGATTGCGGGTCAATGCTGGGCATGGCCTCACTTACTGGAACGTCCATCCTGTAGCCTGCCTAGAGGGCATGGAAGAACTGAACATTGGGCATACCATCATCAGCCGTGCAGTGTTGGTGGGCCTAGAGCGTGCCGTCCGTGAAATGAAACAAGCGATTCAAGGAAAGTTATGACTACCTACTACTACGTTGCAGCTAGCGATAAATACCTGTTTCAAGACGAACCCACAGAAGAAACGGTCAAAGAACGAATCCGTCATTATCAAGAGAACAACAAAGAGATTGACTTCTGGGTCGTCAAGCAACCCGCATTTTTAGAGGCACCTGAAATGGCAGACCTGAAGGCTAGGATTCCTCAGCCTGCTGCTGCCATTATTTCAACCAACAAGCAATACATCACGTGGCTTAAACTACGGTTAGAGTACGTCGCAACTGGAGAATTTGAAGCTCCCTCTGCTACTATTCCCGATCCCTTGGCATCACTGGCGACAGTCTAACGTGAGTGACTGGGCGTGAGTGACTAGGCGCAATGAGGGGAATAGATGGGGGATATTCCCCTCATACTGCCAGGGAACCAGTCCTAGTTGTGGGGAATTGGGCTGGAGCCTAAGTGCACTCTCCTGTACTCTAGAAAGCAAGCAGAGAACCAGCGTTTTCTGGTGTTTTCTGGAGCGGTTCTCATCGAGAGTGGTAGCGCAGGCATCACCCCCGCCACCGCGCAGCCGCAAACGTTTGCAAATGCAGAAGCCTCCTCAAAGTTCAATGGCCTGAAGCACGGTTGAACTCTGAGGAAGCTACTGTGAGGTTGCGCTGCACGCAATTCTAACGCTGAAGCGAATGATGCGAAGATCGCTTATGCAGGCTTAGGCTAACGTTTCAGGGCAATAGCCTAGTCCCCGGACAAACTGCTTGCGAAACTCCTCAATTTCACTACGATCAGGGCTACCATGCGAAACAACGGCTACTTGGTAACGCCGCATCACATCCACAGGAGATTGCCCTGTTTCTAGACCCCAAAGCGCCATGCGCAGACGAATCTCTGGCTCGTAGGGAATTCCGAGTTCATTTAAGTAGGCGCGAAAATCGCCATCCTGTTGTGGTTCAAGTGGTTGTTGCATCTTAACTTTCACAACCCAGCCGTCAATGCGGTGAATCACCGTCATAAACTGGACAGGCAGCCAGGATGTGTTGTGCAAATATTCAACAAGCCTTAAAGTCAGGCTGGCATTCGCTAGGTAGTAGATGTATTCCATATCCAGCCCCCGGCACAATGCTGATGTTGTTCTTACAATCTCAATTCTCGTGGAGAATACGGTTGTTTTCTAGGGGAATCCTCCCCGTCCTAGCATGGGGAATATCCCCCAATCTCGGTTCATCGGCAATGGGATGGTGTGTCTGCGCGTCGCGCAGACACACCATCCCAACCTAGTCGCATGGGTGATCTACTCAACGTCAGTTCGGCTGACGTGGGTGTTGAGGCACCGCACGCTGCACCGTGTCCCAAAACTCTCGATGGTTCGTGTGCGCCGCGTACAGACCATTGAGGGTTTCAGCATATCCCGAATTAACGTGATCTCAAATAGACAGGACGTGAGCTTGGAGTTCCAGGGTCTCTGGGGGTGACGATGCTACTGAAAAGCAACGTTCATTTTTTCTCTGGCAGAATTGTTTGAGAATTCCGTATACTTGCTTTCACATCTGAACTCATTCACCGCCATTTCGTGCCTTCGACAGTCGCATGACCAAACTTACCGGTGACACCCCCCCTTTGCATTTGGCGAACCCCTCTCCAGAGGATCTCCTTCTGAGTGCCTATGATTATCAGTTGCCGCCTGAACGGATTGCACAGGATCCAGTCACTCCTAGAGACCACTCGCGGTTGCTAGTGGTTTCCTCCCCGACTGCGCATGAGCATCGTATCTTTCATGAGCTAGATGAGTTGTTGCGCTCTGGTGACTTGCTGGTCTTGAACAATACAAAAGTTCTGCCTGCTCGCCTTTATGGACGGAAGCCAAGTGGGGTGAAGGTTGAAGTGTTGTTGCTGGAGGAACTGGAGGAAAATCGCTGGCTTGCACTGGTCAAACCTGGCAAGCGGTTGAAGCCTGGTGCTAGGGTGCAGTTCTATGGCCCAGATGACCAGGGTGAGATGCCGGAGGGCGCACCGAAGTTAGAGGCAACTATTGTATCGGTTGACCCGGCTACCAGCGGTCGTATCGTGGAGTTTCACTGCCCTAACGGTCAGTCGTTGCTGTCTTTAATCGATGAAGTTGGAATCATTCCTCTGCCGCCTTACATCACCGATAGTCATGCAGATCCAGATCGGTATCAAACAGTGTATGGCGATCGCCCTGGTTCTGCGGCAGCGCCGACAGCGGGGCTGCATTTCACCGCCGAACTGTTGGAGCGTTTGGCAGCGAAAGGCATTGAGCAGACCTTTATTACCTTGCATGTTGGTGTAGGTACCTTCCGTCCAGTTGAAACCGAAGACATTACGGCCCATGTGATGCACGGTGAGTGGTTAGAGGTAACTCCTGAAACCGTTGCCAAAATCGAGGCGACGAAGGCACGGGGGGGACGAGTAATTGCCGTTGGCACAACGGTCGTGCGATCGCTGGAGGGGGCAGCGGTGGCCACGGGCAAACTGCACCCCTATTTTGGCAAAACAAATCTTTTCATCTATCCAGGTTACGAGTGGAAAGTCGTGGATGGTATGATCACGAACTTCCACCTGCCTAAGTCGAGCCTGATGATGCTGGTGAGTGCATTGATCGGGCGGCAGCGGTTGCTCAGTCTGTATGAGGAGGCGATCGCTCAGGGGTACCGCTTTTACTCCTTCGGCGATGCAATGTTGATCCTGCCAGAGGCGGTGACAGCCCCTCATGTATAACAGCCCCTCATGTATAGAGGTCAATATACGCTGCGAAGCTGTCTCTTGTAGCACACGATCCAGTTGGTTAAGGGGTTGAGTGGTGTGGTCACCGACCGCACTACTGCAAGCAGCTAGATGAAAACCGTCATCACGTAAATTCGGGACAAGTTGGAACTCTTGATGTTTCGTGAGCATTGTGCACGGACCATTGAGGGGTTTGGGTCATCGCGCCATGCGGGGTGCCCCAAACCCTGCTTAACTAGAACTGACGTTACCATAGGGGCAGAGGCTTCATTTTTCTTCAAATTTCTTCAAGCTATGGAATGGCAAGAAATTGCGGGCAACTGGGTGGTAGTGCCGCCGCGCCCTAGGGCAGTGGTGCATTTTTTGGGAGGAGCGTTTGTGGCGGCGGCTCCCCAGTTGACCTATCGCTCCTTACTCGAATTTCTGGCCGAAGAAGGTTACGCGGTGGTGGCAACCCCCTTCGTCAACACCTTCGACCACGGAGCGATCGCCCGTCAGGTGTTGGCCGCCTTTACCCGCGCGATGGATGAGCTGTATGACAAACAGTTTAAGCGTCGCTACCTACCCATCTACGGTGTTGGGCACAGTATGGGGTGTAAATTACACCTACTGATTGGCAGTCTGTATCCGCAGGAGCGAGCAGGAAACCTGCTGATCTCCTTCAACAACTATCCTGCCAAGCGGTCGATTCCCTTCCTAGAACAATTTGTTCAACTCGCTCCCACTCCGATCAATGTTGAGTTTACGCCTTCGCCAGAAGAGACGAATGAGTTAATCCTGCGTAACTATCAGGTGCGGCGCAACTTACTGGTCAAGTTCAAGCATGATGATATTGACCAGACGCGATCGCTACATGATGTGATGCTGCAGCGCTGTCCTGACCTTACCAGTTTGCAAATCCTCAAGGGGAACCACCTGACGCCTCTGGGGCAGGACTTTAAATGGCAGGCAGGGGAGGTGTTTACCCCCTTCGATGCCCTAGGGCAACTGATGCGCCAGGAACTCAACCGTGATTTCAACCAGCTCAAGCAAACGATTCGGTTGTGGCTTAACCCCTTTGCTAAGGCCTAGATGAAGCATGGGTTGGTTAGCAGCACGTTGCATTTTGGGCATTGAGTGTGAGGTTGGCTTGTCACAGACGGGCTCACCTTACACTCAACATCTGGAGGGGCGCACCTACAGGGTGCGCCCCTCCAGATGTTGAGTTTTTATACTGAGAGAAGCGAGTTGACTCCACCCTTCCAGTGCATTTTTGTTGTTTTGGTTTAAGATGGCGGTGTCTTTTGCTCAGCGTCCTGGTATGATTCGCATTCTCCCCACCTGCTTCCTGGTTTCCAGCCTTTTGCTGGTGGCGACTGGCTGCAATCAGGTGGCTTCTACCCCGTCTCCCTCTCCCACGCCAATTGCTGGGAGTCCCACCCCTGCGACTCCCAGCCCCACTCCCACGGCTACTCCCACAGCTACGCCTATCACGCAACCCCCCGTTCCCCAGCGTCCGCTTATCTCTGCTCAGGGAATAGGAAATGCCCAACTGGGAATGACCCTAGGCGAACTGAAGCAAAAGGCGGAGGCGGGAACTGAGTTTATGGTGAAGTCGCCTTTTATTGTGGATTTTGATGCGATCGCTGTGAGTCGTGCCGGTAAGGTAGACTATTACATTCTTTACCTGGCAGGGACCACCTTCAACGATACTGATGTAATCCAGGGGATTTATACCGAAAACCCCGACTTTCAGACGGCTGAAGGCGTGGGGCCGGGAACACTGATTCGGGAAGCGGTCTCGGTCTACGGCAAAGCGACGCTCTCCTACAATTTGCAGAATGAAGGACGAGAGTACGTGCGGTTTCAACGCCAACCTGAGCCGAATATTTCCTTCGCTACGGGCAACGGCAACAGCAATCCTGCGGGCATCTATGCCTCGCCGACCCAAGAATTCAACGAGACCCAGCAGTTCCGTGAAGATGCCAAGATTCAGTCGGTGTTGGTCGTCTGCCTGTCAGAAAACTGTGCTCGTTAGGTTGGCGATCAGTCGAGTAACCCAGCAACTCTCATGTCCCCCGGTTATTGGGTCAGTGGGGTGTAGTGTAAAGTAGCTAGTTAAACATCAGTTCTGGTTATACCGACTCCGTCGGTATTATTCGGAATTCGGGTTATTGTTAGGGTTCTAAGTTTTGCTTAAACGGCAAGTCTTGGTTGATTGCCTCGATTTGTTGCTGTTCCATCTCGTTGTATTGCTCGATATAGCGCTGCAAGATTTGAGCGAATCGGGGGTCGTAGAAGCGATGGAGGGAGTGATTGGGAGTTGCGGGGAAACCTCGCCGCTTTTTGTGACGACCGCCCGCCCCAGGGTCAAAGGTCTGGATGCCGTTGGCGATCGCCCACTCAATCGGCGTATAGTAACAAGCATCGAAATGCAGGTTCTCTAGGTCTTGCCGCGCCCCCCAATACCGTCCATAAAGCTGATTCCCTTTGTAGAAACAGATCGACATGCCGATGGGATGGTGGGGATCATCCTCTGAGTAGGCAGCAAAGAAAACAGTGCGGTGGCGATAGGTGGGGTAAAGCTGTTCAAAAAATCGCTTGGTCAGATACTTGCTGCCCCACCAGCCGAATTTGTCACAGGTATCACTATAGAAGGCATACATCTGGGTATAAAGCGACCGACTGATGTCTTCACCGGTGTGGACTCGGAAACGCAGCCCCGCATTTTCTACTGCTTTGCGTTCTCGTTTAATGTTGCGCCGCTGATTTGCATTAAAGGCGGCGAGGTAGTCGTCAAAGCTCAAAAACCTGCGGTTTTTCCAGACGTAGTTATGGTTCAACCAGCGAGAGAATCCCCGCTGTTCAAGCCGTGGCATCCAATCCGGATCGACATAGAGGAAGTGGCACCCCGAAATTTGATGGTGCACACAGAATTGGTCGATCGCCGCAACCATCAATTCTGTCAGTTCATCCTCGTTTTCACCCGGGGCAATCAGGAACCGATAGCCTTCCGCAGGGGTAAAGGGCGACATTCCCACTAGTTTGGGGTAGTATTGCACGCCTAACCGATCCGCCAAGTGTGCCCACTCGTGGTCGAACACAAATTCGCCATAGCTGTGGCCCTTTCGGTATAGCGGGGCAGCAGCAATCAGGGTGCGATCGCGCCAAACTGTCAGGTGGTTAGGCAACCACCCTTGCCTTGCTGTTGCACTGCCAGAGGCTTCCAGGTTGTGCAGCCACTCCCACTCAAAAAAAGGCGTTTTCAGGGGCAGAGCGAGTGCATCCCATGCTGCCTGGGGAATTTCGGCAATGTGGTTAACGAACGTAACAGAAACGTGCGACTTAAGCTGTTCCACCATGCTTTTTAAGGTAAAGCAATTTTAAGCATTTGGGCGATGTGCGGTGCTGTTTATGAGATGTTTGGGTGGAAAACCAAGGGATTCTAGAGTTGAGATTTTGGATTAGCGGCGCAGGACTCGGTAGTGCAGGAAGACTTCGTGGCCGATCGCCTCTACAGAGAGCAGTTCCAGTTGGGGGGCGATCGCTGCCAGAAAGCCTTTTCCCTCCACAGGTGTAGGCGCGTCTACACCACCCAATAGCAGTGGACAGACTGTGAGCCAGAGTTCGTCAATGGCACCCAGTGCCAGCAGGGAAGCGACCAGCACGCCTCCCCCTATGACGGCCAGCCGCTCAATCCCGCGATCTTTCAAGGCTGCAAGGGCAGCCGTCCAATCCAGGCCATCGGCGTTAGTAGGAACCTCGATCACCTGCTCAAACCAAGGCGCTAACGGAGCGGATGGTGGCACATCTGGAAACTGTGCAAGCGGCGGCTGGGGTAGCCAGGGTTTAGCGCCCGCTGGACTCGTGAGCAACCAGCGAGGAACCGCCTGCCGAAAAAACTGGAGCGTCGGATCGACGTGACCGCTCTGAGAGCAAACAATGTGAACGGGCTGTGGGGATTTGCCCTGCTGCTGCCGTTGTTCTAACAGTGCAGGACTCGAAAGAGGCAATGTGGTGCCGTAGGCACGCAGTGTGCCTGCCCCAAACAGCACAGCATCGGCTTCGGCAAGGCGGGCTTCAAGGTGGGCTTTATCGCGCGAGGAGCCAAACCGAGCGGGCGATCGCACCCGGTCCGCGATCTTGCCATCAGCGCTGATGGCAAGGATTACAGAGATGTAGGGACGCAACACAGTCGCAGCAGCCATGCAAACAGCAGAGACACAGGTAGCCGTTTCTCTACCTTTGTTTTATCCTGACATTTGAGCTTGATAGATTGCAGATTGACCTGGACTGAGGAACACTCAGCGCATCGTCAACGAACTTCTGAATAGACCCTGATCTGAATCAACCCCGATAAAAATGAGAACAAGACGCTCTGATTTTTTGGGGGGCTGCGTTGCCCCAGAAGAATCCACGGATGTTAGATGCCGGCAACGCGAACTGCTAGCCAAGGTTCAGGAGAGTCAAAATTAGAGTTTAAAGTTTTCAAGAAGGTTTTTGTGCCTACGGATGTTTTTGCAGGGAGCAGTGATCGAAGATTAATTTTTTAAAGATCGAGTGGGTTAAAGTCACTAAGGCCGTAAGTCAGTATGCCACTGCTGGGTCAGTCCTCATTTCGTCGTTTGCTTTTGACGCGGATTCTGCTGTTCAGCATCCCTGTGCTGTTGTTCGGCATGGCTGTTACCTTTCGCAGAATACACGGCAACCTGCTGTTTGCAGCCCAGCAAAATTTGACGGAAAGTGCAATTCGTAAGGCCGATACAATTCAGGCATCGCTCCAGTCCCTTCAGACGAGTCTTTCCCTTGCCAGTCAAACAGACGTGCTACGTCGGGGCGATCGCCCTCAAGTCCTACAACTTTTCCAGCAGTTGCAGAGCCAAGCGCCCAGCATTCGCTGCCTGCAACTAATCGACCTCAAAACCCTTGCCCCGCTCGCGAGTACCTGTGGCAACCGGGCGATCGCCTCTCCTTCTGACTATGCCTGGCCGCTCCAAATCACACCCAATAATCCCTACCAGGTCAACACCTTTCGCCTCAACCCCAATCCCCCCTATCGCATCCCCCAAAACGACCGGCAGATTAAGCTTGACCTGTCGATCAGTGTCCCAGTCTACGATAACCAGGGGGGACTCAAATACGCCATCAGTGCCTATGCCATTCTGCAACAGCTTGAAAGTGCTCAACCCTGGTCATTGCTAGGCTACACTGTAGTGATTGACCCAGAGGGCAATTTTCTAGCGCATCCCCTACCTAATCGGATCGGCCAAAACATCAATGCAGAATATGACGTTTCCCAATTTGAGGTGATGCTTGATGCGGCTCAGCGGGGAGAGCGAGGGGTGCTGAACCTGGGAGACTTTGCAGGCGATCGCAAAACATGGCTCGCTGGCTACAGCCCTCTCAACGTGTCAGTCACTCAATCTGAACGGCAGATCTGGACAGTCCTAGCGGTGACTCCCGAGGAAGCCGCACTAAAAGGACTAGAGGCGATCGCCCAAATCCTGTTTATTCTCACGGCTGGTTTGCTGGCGGCACACCTACTGGGCATGCTCTACATGGCCCGCGACTTGGCTCTCCCGATCGAGAAATTGGGTCGCTATGCTCGCCGCCTACACAAACGAGAACTACGTGAAGGCGCTCCCAAAGATTTTCGGGTGAGGGAACTGAATCAGCTTGCGGAAGTCCTCGACAACCTCGTAAAACGCCTAGAAGAGCGAGCCATGGAACTAGAGGCCGCCTGGCAAGAAGCAGAAACTGCCAACCAACTGAAGAGCGAATTTCTGGCAACCACCTCTCACGAACTGCGCACTCCCCTGAACGCCATCATCGGTTGTATTCGCCTGATCAAAGATGGGTACTGCGATGACCGAGAAGAGGAAATGGATCTGCTGAAGCAAGCCGATAGTGCGGCAGTGCATCTGCTCAACATCATCAATGACTTGCTTGACATTCAGAGCATCATTAAGCGAAGAGAACGCTACACCCCCAAATATTTTGACTTGACCACAGTGCTGAGAGAAGTCATTGAACTTCAACGGGTTGAAATTCAACGCAAAAACCTGGAATTTAATCTGCCAGATCTATCGAAGGAGTTCATTGTCTGGGCTGACCCTGAACGGTTGCGACAAGTTTTTCTCAATGTCCTTTCCAATGCAGTGAAGTTCACCGATGAAGGCGGAATTACCATCCAGACCCGTCTCTTGAAGGAGCCAATCCTTCATACCCCGCCTACCGCCGAAGCTGATTCCGCAGATCAGGCGATCGCTCCACCATCCACCAGTCAAACGTGGATTGTCGTCTCCTTTCAAGACACGGGTGTGGGTGTTCCCCCTGATCAAATTGCAAAGTTGTTCCGACCGTTTGTCATGGCTGATGGTTCAACCACCCGCAAGCATGAGGGGACAGGCTTAGGTCTGGCCATCTCCAAACAATTGGTGGAACGAATGGGGGGCACCATTGAGCTTTACAGCGAAGGAATCAATCGAGGCGCAACCGTGGAAATTGCCTTTCCACTTGCAGACCCACAGCAATCTCCGGAAGAACAACAGACCGAATCCACAGAACTCCTCAACCGCGTTTAGTAACCACCCGTCTGCTCACATGCTACTCTAGAGAAGTTGTCTAAAATCACACACCTGGATTTTCGGGTGTTTTTGGCCAGTCCCAAAAATACTGCCAGGTGGAGGAAAAACCCGAAAGGAGTTGAATTCATGCCAGTTGTTTCTTTGGCTCAGTTGCTTGAGTCAGGGGTTCACTTTGGGCATCAAACCCGCCGCTGGAACCCCAAAATGTCGCCCTACATCTATACGGCACGAAACGGTGTGCACATCATTGACTTGGTGCAGACAGCCCAGTTGATGGAGGAAGCTTATAACTACGTGCGCACTGCTGCTGAACAGGGCAAGAAATTTTTGTTTATTGGTACCAAGCGTCAGGCTGCAGGCATTATTGCCCAAGAGGCATCTCGCTGCGGAGCCTACTATGTCAACCAGCGCTGGCTAGGTGGGATGTTGACCAACTGGGCAACGATTAAAACCCGTGTTGATCGCCTCAAAGAGCTGGAGCGTCGTCAAGAAACAGGTCAGCTTGACCTGCTGCCTAAAAAAGAAGCTTCCATGCTGCGGCGCGAGCTGGAAAAGCTGGAGAAGTACTTGGGCGGTATCAAGTCCATGCGAAAAGTGCCCGATGTCGTGATCATTGTTGACCAGCGACGGGAATACAACGCAGTCCAAGAATGCCAGAAGCTCAATATCCCTATCGTGGCTCTGCTGGATACAAACTGCGACCCCGACTTGGTGGACATCCCGATTCCTGCCAACGATGATGCAATTCGCTCGATTAAGTTGATTGTTGGACGGTTGGCGGATGCCATTTATGAAGGTCGCCATGGTCAACTCGATGTCGAGGACGACTACGAAGACTACGAGGGTGCCGAAGAAGAGTTTGACTACGACGAAAGCGAATACGCGGAAGACGACGAAGACTCTGAAGCGTAGCTTCTGAGCCTTGAACGGGTCAAGGTCATCTGGGGAGGTGAGAGGTGTTAGAGATCACATTTCAAAACACCTGTCACCCCAACCTGATAAGTTAAGCCTCAGACCTGCATATTCAACGTTGCACACAGGGATGTAGAGACAATGGCGGAGATATCAGCAAAACTGGTTAAGGAACTGCGCGATAAGACTGGCGCAGGCATGATGGATTGTAAAAAGGCCCTGGCAGAAACCAACGGCGACATGGAGAAAGCCATGGAGTGGTTGCGTCAACGTGGGATTACCAAGGCCGAAAAGCAAGCCGGAAAAACGACGGCGGAGGGTCTTGTTGGTAGCTATATCCACACGGGTGGTCGGATTGGGGTGTTGGTTGAGGTCAACTGCCAGACTGACTTTGTGGCCCGTAACGAAGCGTTTCAAACCCTGGTTAAGGACATTGCCATGCAGATCGCTGCCAGCCCTAACGTCGAGTACGTGCGGGTGAGCGATATTCCTGCTGAAGTGGTTGAGAAGGAAAAAGCGATCGAAATGGGCAAGGATGACCTGGCCAACAAGCCAGAGAACGTCCGGGCGAAGATTGTTGAAGGGCGCATTGAAAAGCGCCTGAAAGACATGGCTCTGTTGGAACAGCCTTATATCAAAGACCAGAGCATTACGGTTGAAGACCTGGTGAAGAAGCACATCGCAAGTCTGGGGGAAAATATCCAGGTGCGCCGCTTTGTGCGCTTCATTATGGGGGAAGGCATCGAGAAGCAGGAATCGGATTTTGCGGCTGAAGTTGCTGCTCAGACGGGGGCAAAGGAAGCAGCCCCTGCACCGGCAGCCGTCGTAGACGAAAAGCCTGCCGAGGAAGCAGTTCCTGCACCAGAACCCGTTGCAAAAGAAAAGCCGGCGAAGGAAGAGAAGCCCAAATCCGACGACAAGAAAGGCAAAAAGAAGAAGTAGAATCCTGGTTCTAGGACTCTTCTTGGTCATGGTTTTCCTGGAGCACTGATAGTGTGCAGAGCACTGCATTTTCCTATGGAAACTGACTTTTGATTAGGATAGGTCATGGGTGGCGGGTCAATCGGACCAGTTGCCCATGCACTTGCTCAGGTCTGGCGGATTTAATTCGTGATTGTTTGAGTGAGCGGCGCATGAAGTACGCTGCTCACTCAAGCAATCGTACTCGGATTAAGCAATGCCCCCTTCCCGCACAATTTGGGTTGCAGCGTGAGAAATGGTCAGAACAATTCAGCAAATTGAACGAGACATTGAGAGCTTAGATGCAGCGGTGGAGGCGATCGCCCAGGACTTTCACGCTGCCTACGAGAGTTACCTCAAGTTGCTGAGCACCTCTGTCCGCAAGCAACTGATTCTGGCCGCCTATCACCTCTGCACCCAGGGCTACCCGGAAAGTTTTTTGCGTTTATCGGTGAGCCAGCGGCAACAGCTCCAGGAAGACCTCAAACGTCTGGCCCAGAATGCCCAGCAAGACTTGATGGCTTTACTCGATCCAGAGTCTTTAGCTTGCCGTGAGGCAGCGCTGCGCTTGAGTGCATCAGCAGACGAGGCAGGCGATCACGCAGCCCAGGAGCAGGCATTTTTGAAGGCTCTGCAGCTGACTGAAGCCGGGGAAAGCGAGGAGATTGTGATTGTCCAGGTTGGTTCTGAGGCGGAGGGAGAGGCAGAGGCGGAGGAAGACGCCCATCACTCTGAGGCTGCAAAACCGGAACCCCCGTCCGCTGCCTCTGAGACAATAGCAGACGCAGCCAATGAAGCCCTCACAGCGCCCCCCTTCACCCCCTTGGCCCAACTCGTGCAATGGCGTGAGCAAGTCGAGGCGGGAATTCTCACAGTCTTACAAACCCTTTCCTTGGCAGCCAACCATCTGCTCTATCAAGCTGGTATCTTGCCGCAAAAGCTGCCCGAGCAAGTCATCGAAGCTGCAACGAAAGCCGCCGTTGCCTCAGAAATGACCAGCAGTTCACCAAATCTGCTAAACCTAATGGTGGAGGCTAAGAACGAAACATCCAACCAGGTCGAAGTCACCCGCATTCTTGCCATTCGCTTGCGGTTATCGGAACTGGAGTTTGGTGACATGATGCTGACCACAGGTCGCTCTAAGTTGCGGGGGTTGTCCTCCCGGCTCAACCAACTGCAACGAGACTATCAGAAACGTCGCCGAGAATGGGCGATCGCCCAGGCCGAATTAGCATGGCGTTCCACCTGGTTTGATGAGTCCTAATTTTGATGAGTTTTGATGAGTTCTGATCAAGACAGCGTTTCAGACAGGGAGCACCGTTCGGGAATTCCAGCATGGAATGGAGCCGACTACAGAAAGCGTTGATGGTTGAGGCTGAACGCGGCTTCAACGACCTGGTGGGCAAGGAGTGTCGTTTCAGTGAATTTTTGAGCCTGAGCCTGAGCGAACCTTCTACAGAAATCCCCCCGACCGAACGGCAACGCCTCCAACAGATTGCCACCGAGTTCACCCGCTACTCCGAACTCACCTTCGCTCAACGACAGCACCTAGTCGCCGACACCCGGCGAACTCTCTACCAGACGAAACTGTTGGTCGAAAAGCAAGCGACTCAGCAAGCCACGACAACGGCAGCCACTCCCTCACCCACGGCAACCCGCTCAACCCCCCAGCGGACCAAGCAGCCCAAGACAGTTCCTCTGGTTGAAGCGAATCGACACCTAGAACTCGACCAAGCTGTCACCTATCTGCCAGGAGTTGGTGCCAAGAACAGCGAAAAACTCGCCAAGCTAGGGCTGTTCACCGTGCAGGACCTGCTGTTCTATTATCCCCGCGACCACATTGATTATGCTCGCCAGGTCAACATCCGTGAAATGCAACCCGGTGAGACTGTCACTCTGATTGGCACCGTCAAAAGCTGCACCTGCTTCAGCACGCCCCGCAATCCCCAACTCACAATCCTTGAACTGCGGATTAAAGACCACACTGGCCAGATCAAGCTGAGCCGCTTCTTTGCTGGTCAGCGCTTTCGCAACCGGGGCTGGCAGGAGCAGCAAAAGCGGCTGTATCCGCCCGGTGCTGTCATCGCTGCATCGGGATTGGTGAAGGCCAGTAAGTACGGCATGACTTTGGAAGATCCCCAGATCGAAGTGCTTGACCACTCCGGTGGCTCCATTGAGTCAATGAAGGTAGGTCGCGTCGTGCCCGTCTACCCCCTGACTGAAGGAGTGCCTGCCGACTTGGTGCGGAAAGCGGTTGTTGCGGCGCTACCGGCGGCGATCCAGTTACAGGAGCCGCTGCCAGATCGACTGCGAGAAAAGTATGGCCTGGTCGGTATTCAGGAGGCGATCGCCCATATTCACTTCCCCCCCCATGCCGAAGCGCTGCAACTGGCCCGGCGGCGGCTGGTGTTTGATGAATTCTTCTACCTGCAACTGGGGATGTTGCAGCGGCGACGACACCAACAGCAGGAACAGACCAGCATCGTCTTGCCCCCCACAGGGGCACTGATCGAGCAGTTTTATCAGATCTTACCCTTTCAGCTCACGGGTGCCCAACAGCGGGTCGTCAAGGATATCCTCAACGACCTCCAGAAACCGGTGCCAATGAACCGATTGGTGCAGGGAGATGTTGGTTCTGGGAAGACCATCGTGGCGGTGATCGCCTGTCTTGCTGCAATTCAGGCCGGATATCAGGCAGCGTTGATGGCGCCGACGGAAGTTTTGGCCGAGCAGCATTACCGCAAACTAGTGAACTGGTTTAACTTGCTGCACCTGCCCGTTGAACTGTTGACTGGCTCCACTCGCGCTGCCAAACGCCGCCAAATCCACGCCGACCTAGAGACGGGACAGTTGCCGTTACTGGTGGGAACCCATGCCCTGATGGAAGAGCCGGTGAAATTTGCGCGGTTGGGTTTAGTTGTCATCGATGAACAACACCGTTTTGGGGTGCAGCAACGGGCACGGCTTCAGCAGAAGGGCGACAATCCTCATGTGCTGACGATGACTGCAACGCCAATTCCCCGCACTCTGGCCCTTACCCTACACGGAGACCTGGATGTCAGTCAGATTGACGAACTGCCTCCCGGACGGCAGGCCATTAAAACAACGGTGCTGTCAGCGGGCGATCGCTGTCATGCCTACGACTTGATGCGGCGTGAGATTGCCCAAGGAAGACAGGCGTATGTGGTGTTGCCGCTGGTGGAGGAGTCGGAAAAACTAGACTTAAAGTCGGCCATTGAGGAATGCGATCGCCTTAGGGACGTCATCTTTCCTGAATTTTCGGTGGGTCTGCTGCACGGACGACTCACCCCAGCGGAGAAAGACGAAGCCATCACGCGATTCCGGGAAAATAAGACCCAAATTTTGGTCTCCACAACCGTCGTAGAAGTCGGGGTCGATGTCCCTAACGCAACAGTGATGCTCATTGAGCATGCTGAGCGGTTTGGCCTATCGCAGTTACACCAGCTCCGTGGCCGAGTGGGGCGGGGAGCTGCCCAGTCTTATTGTTTGTTGATGAGCAGTAGTAAATCAGAAGTATCGCGGCAACGGCTCAAGGTGCTGGAACAGTCGCAAGATGGCTTCTTTATCTCTGAAATGGACCTGCGCCTGCGGGGGCCGGGTGAGGTGTTGGGAACCCGGCAGTCGGGACTCCCCGACTTTGCTCTTGCCAGCCTGATTGAAGACCAAGATGTTTTAGAAATCGCTCGCGAAGCTGCTGAAAAAGTAATGCAGAAGGACTCCACGCTCCAGCGATGGCCTCTCATGAAAGCCGAACTCAACTACCGCTACAAGCGCCTCATGGGTGGTGCAATTCTGACGTAACGTCGGCTCGATCACTCAATCAACAGTTTTTGTGGGCAAACGCTGAGCATTTGCCCACAAAAATCACCACGCAAGCAGTGCTTGCACATCAAAACTCATCGTTGTAGGAATCGGCCATTGCCTGTTCCTGGTCTCGCTTTGACCCCAGTAGCTCCAGCCGATCGACCCGAATGATGGGCTTCGATCGCTCGACTCCCGTATTGCGATCTTGCCAGTGGTCAAAGCGTAATGTCCCAGAAACACCAATCAAACTCCCTTTACGCACATAATCCGCCGCAATTTGCGCTGTTTTGCCCCAGATCTCCAGGTCAAACCAGTCTGGCTCACTGTCGCGCTTCAGCCGATTCACGGCCAGAGTCGTGCTAGCTTTGACAGAACCCGATTCAAAATATCTCACCTCTGGATCGCGACCAACTCGACCCACCAGCGTCACAACATTTAAGCTCATTGTTTGTCTAATCCCCAAAACTTAATTGGAACGTCAGTTTTGGTTAAGCAGATTTTGGGGCACTGCGCCGTGTGCAGCACCTCAGAACCCCTGCTTTTCCGAAATTCACGTTAGTCTACCTATTATGCCGGAAGAATCAATGCAGTACATCCGTATCCGTATCCAAACTCTTATTTTTCTTTTTCAAACTTGTCCCCCCGTTAGTGTTGATTGCAATCGCAGGGGTGCTCAGGCACTCAGGTGATTTTGCGGAGATGTAACCAACAATTCTCATTGTAGACTTCTAGTTTTTATACTGAGAATTGCCGAAATTTGACAGAGCATCTGTATTAAAGTTCTAATGTACTGCTAAGCTGGGATTGGGGACTCGTCAGCATTTCCCATGATCCCGCTACAACTGACTCTGAAAAACTTTCTCAGCTATCGGGAGGCAACCCTTGATTTTCGGGGGTTGCATGTTGCGTGCATCAGTGGCTCCAACGGCGCGGGGAAGTCTTCATTGCTGGAGGCGATCGCCTGGTCAGTGTGGGGAGAGAGTCGTGCGGCTACCGAAGATGACATTATTCACTTGGGTGAGTCTGAGGCACAGGTCAACTTTACCTTCCAGTGTCGTGGGCAAACCTATCGAGTGATCCGTGCCCGTCAACGGGGGCAGAACAGTTCGCTAGAGTTTCAGGTGCAGACAGAAACCGGATTCCGTAGTCTGACGGAAAAGGGCATTCGGGCAACCCAGGACTGCATCCTGCGCCACATTCGGTTAGACTACGAGACCTTCATTAATTCCGCCTATCTGCGGCAGGGACGAGCAGACGAGTTTATGCTGAAGCGGCCCAGCGAGCGCAAACAAATCCTAGCCGACCTGCTCAAGCTTGACCAGTATGAACTGCTGGCCGACCAGTCACGCGAGCGATCGCGCCAAATCAAGGCCGAACTCGATGTCCTCCAGCGATCGCTAGAACACCTCAGCCAGCAGATGCAACAGGCTGATGCGATCGCGACTGAACTGGCAGAGCGGCAGGCGTTGCTAGAGCAACAGCAGCAACAACAGGAAATCGACACTGAAGCCCTGCGTCAGCTCCAAATTCTCCAACAACGACGCCAGGCTCAGGTGCAACAACTTGACCTGCACCAGCAGCAACACAGCCACACTCTAGAGGATTGTCAGCGGTTGCAGCAGGAACTGGATAGTGTCTACCAGCAACTCTTCAGCCTTGAGCGTGTGTTGCAGCAGGCCGAGGCGATCGCCGCTGGCTACGCAGAATACCATAGCCTCCAGGTAGAAGAGGAAGCCCAGACTGCAAAGTTTCACGCACACCAAGCGGCCCAGACCCGACGGCAGCAACTCCAGCAGCAATTTGAGCGTGAGTCTGGTGTCCTCAAGGAACAGATCAGTAAGCTCCAGGTGCAGATCGAGACGCTACAACAGGAAGAAAAAGAACTTCTGCACAGCTTGCGTAAACAAGAGAGCGTTGAGGCAGCGCTGGCCCAGCTCCAGCAGGCGCGTGCCCAACTGACTCAGTATGACCACCTGCAAATGCAGGCTGCTCCTTTGCTGCAACGTCGGCAAGTGCTCCAGAGCCAGCTTGAGCAGTGGTCTACTCGGCTGCAAGCGCGTCTTGAAACCCTCAACCTGACGGTAGAACAGCTTCAACAACAACAGAAGCGGCAACCAGCGCTCCAGCAAGCCGAGGTGGAGATCGCAGAACTGGCGCAATATCTGGAACGGCGGCGGGCTTACCAGAGTAAGGTGCGCGAAAAGGGCACCGAGCGGCGCACGTTTATGGAGCGCCTCCAGGAAGACCAGCGCAAATGTGAGGCGCAACTGGCGGAACTGGACCAGAAAATTGCGCTGCTCCACCGGGAGGAGGTCGGCGTTGCCCAGGGGTCTTCCTCTGCTTCCCTGTCTCCGGCCTCCTCTGTTGCCCACCTTTCTGCCCATACTGCTTCTCCTGCTGATGATCTGCTATGTCCGCTCTGCGATCGCCCCCTAGACGAGCACCACCGCCGCCTGGTGCAAGCCCGCTATCAGCAGGAGCGCGAGGAACTGCTGCGTCAGGTGTGGGTGATTCGCGAGCAGTTGACCACCTCTGAGCGCGAGATCCAGGTCTTACGACAGGAATACCGCGACCTGGACAAGGAACTCAGCCACTACAGCACTGTGCTGGAACGACGCGGACAGTTGCAGCAGCAACTACGTGGCATGAGCGAGAGTGAGCAGCAACTGCAACGAGTGCTTGAGGAACGCTCAGAAATTGAGCGATTGTTGCAGACTGCTGCCTACGCCCCTGAACTCCAAGCTGAACTGCACGAGCTGGATCAGACCCTCCGCCAGCTTAATTATGATGACCGAGATCACGCCCTGATTCGCGGAGAAGTCGATCGCTGGCGCTGGGCCGAGATCAAAAATGCAGAATTGAAGCAGGCACAACGACGACTGGCCCACCTGCAAACGCAATATCCCGAACTCCTTGCTCAGAAGAATGCGTTAGAGCAGGAAGTCGAGAATCTGGCCCACTCTACCTTGCAGCAGGAAATGCGGCAGGCAGATCGGGAGTTGGCGGCGATCGCCTACGATCCTCAGCGTCATGCTGCTCTGCGTAAGGCACTGCGGCAGACCCAGGGATGGCAACTGCGCCACCAGGAGTTGCTCCATGCTCAACAGCAGTATCCCCAGGTGAAGCGTCGGGCCAACGAGCTGAAGCAACTCCTGCAGCAACGGCAGACCGCTCTCCAGGAAGTTAGTGCTCAAATTCAGCAGTTGGAAGCAGGGTTGCAGCAAACCCCCGACCCCGGGCCTGACATTCACGCACTAGAACAGCAAATACAGCAGCGGCGATTACAACTCGATGAACACCTAGCCCAGGTGGGGCGGCTGCAACAGCAGCAGCAACACCTCCAGGAGATGGGGCAACAGCAAGCAGCGTTGGTTCAGCAACAAAATGCCCTCCAGCGAGAACTGCGAGTCTACCAGGAACTCTCCCTGGCCTTTGGCAAAAATGGCATCCAGGCATTGATGATCGAGAATGTGTTACCTCACCTAGAAGCAGAGACGAATCTGCTGTTGGGTAAGCTCAGTAACCATCAGTTGCATGTGCAGTTTGTCACTCAAAAGAGCCGCAAAGATTCACGGGGTAGCAAAGCAAAACAGTCCGCACCCAAATTCATCGAAACGCTGGATATTTTAATTGCTGATGCCCAGGGCACTCGCCCCTACGAGACCTACTCCGGCGGCGAAGCCTTTCGGATCAACTTTGCTATCCGTCTAGCATTGGCGCGGTTGCTCTCGCAGCGATCGGGCGCCGCCCTGCAACTGCTGATCGTGGATGAGGGCTTTGGCACCCAGGATGAGGCCGGGTGCGATCGCCTTGTTGCTGCGATTCAGGCGATCGCTGCTGACTTTGCCTGCATCCTCACCGTGACCCACATGCCCCGCCTGAAAGAAGCCTTCCAGACCCGCATTGAGGTGGTCAAAACACCCCAGGGGTCTCAAATTAGCTTGAGTGTCTGAGCAAAGCTTTAATTTGAAAAGTTGATTTTTTTTGCACCAGCCCACGAAAAATCAACTCTTTACAAGACTTTCCAAACAGCTTCTCGGAAAATCGTGAGCAAATCGAGCGATTTAGCTATTGACCAGACCCTTCTCCCTTGTGGATGATTGAGAGCTAATGCTTCTCAGGAATGCAGACCCAACCAAAGTTAGAATCGAGAGCATGTCATCGTTGCGGGCCCTCATCTCCCAACCCCTGCTGCCAACTTGGGAGCAAGAAAGCCGAGCCTCTCAAAGTCCCTCTCCCAAGTTGGGAGAGGGATTTAGAGTGAGGACAACCGTGATATGCACCCGTTAGAATCTCATCCCCTTGCCGTGGAGAATTTGCATGACCAGACTGCGTGGGTATCTGAGTGCGATCGCCTTCATTGCATTCTTTGCCACCAGTTGTAGTGAAAGTCGATCGTCTCAGTGTAGTCGGCTGATTGCAGTAGCCAACCGCGCCGTTGGGGAGATGCAAGCCATCATTCAGACCAACACCACTCCCAACTATTCTGCCTACCTGAAAGTTGCCGAAACGGTGGACAACGCCAAAGCAGCGATGGAGGCCATCGAACTAAACGACCCGCAGCTTCAGGAGTTTCAGAGCCGTTTCATTTCGCTATATAGCGAACTAGGGAAGTCTTCCCGTGCGCTGTCCGAAGCCATCCAGAAGGAGGACATCCAAGCGGCTGAGTCTGCCCAGCAAGCCTTTGAAGCAGCAACCAACAAAGAACCACCCTTAGTGAACGAGGTCAATCTCTACTGCAATCCTGGTTAACGTGAATTCGGGATAAGCTGAAACCCTTGCTGTTCCGTGCGCGTCGCGCAC
>DVEB01000172.1 GCA_015295905.1 Synechococcales cyanobacterium M55_K2018_004 | reverse complement strand
TCCTACTGCTAACGTGAATTCCAGATAAGCTGAAACCCTTGCTATTCCGTGCGCGTCGCGCACGGAATAGCAAGGGTTTTGGATCACCTCGCCGAGCGCAGTGCCCCAAAACCCGCTTAACCAGACCTGATGTTGATGGCAAATCCCTAAGATGACTGCACGTAGATCGGTAGCAGTACTGTAAAGGTTGAGCCTTCACCAAGCTCACTTTTGACACTAATTGAGCCACCACTCTTTAATAGCAACTGCTGGACAATGGACAGCCCTAATCCTGCTCCGCTGGAATCGTCACCTAGTCCCTGGCGAACGCGATAAAAGCGTTCAAAAATTTTGGGAATTTCAGCTTGAGCAATACCAATGCCAGTGTCCTGAACATCAAGTTGGACGTAGTCTCCCTGATGCTTTGCCCGCACCCAAACCCGCCCGCCCGCTGGCGTGAACTTAATCCCGTTATGCAACAGATTAATCACTACCTGGCGCAGGGTTTGCACTGAGCAGGAGACGGCAGGCAAATCCTCAGATACGGTATAAGCGAGCATGATGCCCTTTTCCTGAGCCAGGGGTTGGTAGGTACTCACAACCCCTGGGACCACATCGGCCAGTCGTAGGGGTTGAGCAGTCGTTTGGTCAGCGAAGGTTTCGATCTGGATCAGGTCTAAGACGCTGGTGATCAGAGCGCTCTGGCGATCGCACTCCTGTTCCAACATATCCATGTACCGTTGCCGCTGGTTGGGTCTCAAGTTGGGAGAGTTCAACAGTTTCAACGCCGTTTTCATTGTGGCAAGGGGAGTTCTTAGCTCCTGCCCCACATTCTGAAGAAACTCATCCTTGAGGCGAATCGCATTTTGCAGTTCCTCGTTTTCCATTTGCAAGGCCGTCGCCGCTTCGGCCTGGCGACGAAATGCTGCACTACTATGCCAGATATCCTCCAGGTTCCGAATTTGTCGGGTAAGCAGTTGTCCAAACACAACGGGATTGAGTGCCCGCCTCATCTCTAACTCCGTCAGGCTATCCCAATTATTCAATAGCTCTTCAATTTCAGACTGGACAGCCTTCCCTTCGGAGGTGGGAGCGATCGCGCTCGCTACTCCACCTAACACCTGCCGGAGTATCTGGGGGTCAAAGGAACACAGCGCTAATAACGGATGTTTACGCTCCTGCTCATCTTCTGACCCCTGTACCGTTAGGTCGGTCATTTTGGGGTCGGGCTTGGGACTTATTGTCGAGGTCGCCGCCCTAGCAGTGGCGATCGCACGAGTATCAGGCCCAGCTTCACTACGAGCTGGGCGCACCGACCGGGGACGATGCGACAGCAGCAGTCCTGAAAAATCTGAAGTTAGCACCAGCAAAAAATATTCGCGCCGGAGATGATTGTCTCCGCTCAACGATAAATAGAAAGTCTGAGCCGAATCGGTAGCAGGGATTGATTTAGAAGAACCACCACCCCAACTACTCTGAATATCATCAGCAACTAGCGCTTCTGGTGCCTGCTGGTTCTCCTCATAGCCTGGTGTCACTCCATTTTCTGGGGAGTCTTCAGCTTGAGGGGAAGCCTCCCTAGCACCATTGATCCCAGGCTGTTGCTCTAACCGAGCCTCATTGCCGAGGACGTAGAGCGTATAGGGAGCTGTGGCCGTTCTACGAAACCGCTCAATCTCAGACTGCCAGACTTCGCCCTTCGGCAGTTTCAACCAAATAGTTGCAGTTAACTCCTGCTCAATCAGCAAATCGATAAAGCTGCTGACCAACGATTTGAAGATAGTAGGACTGATCTGTAAAGGGTGGGGAGGGTGTTCCGTGCTGAGCGCCAGTTCATACAGAGACACATCTTGCTGCGATGACAGTTTCATGAAGACAAATTAATGGGGCTTTTTAGATAAGGTGAACTTAATCTCGGTACTTCCTAACAAAAAGTAATGACTCAAGTCCACAAAAGGAGAACTTGCACAATTTCCTGAACAGGACCAGTCGTTCAAGAGAGGGGTAGCCATTTTCATCTTGCCACTTCTATCAGCAGTGCTTTCCCTCACAGGAAGACCCTCCGCTGGTGAAGTGGAATTCGTGTTCATCGCCTGCCTGCGGCAGACTGTGAACATGCCCAACCTCAGCTTGAGAAGACCTAGACGATGTGTTAGATATCAGAAGGCTAATTCCCCTTGCGAACGACTCATAGAATGTTTACTGTTTGATGAGACAAAAACTAATGAAGTTAGATATACACTAAGTGGGGTTTGAATCAAAACCCATTTCCTTGTTGTCAGCAATTCTCAGTATGAAAATTAGAAGTGGGATGTGGTTTCAGCCCGCCACGGGTGGGCTAAAACCACATTAGAAGTCCAAAATTGGACGTCTTGAGGATTACTGCCTTGTTGTCAGCAGTCTTCCTATGAACAATCTTCGAAAACTCAGGGTCCTCTTCAGGAGACAACGCTAAAGTTCTATTGATTTTGTTTGGAGGCACACAGTACCTCCAACAAAATCAAGGCTTTTAGACCCTGTAAACATCGGTTGACACACCCAGCCCAAAAACGTCAACGTGAGAGGCTGAGGGGCTTGATGGACTGTGTCACTGGGGCGACCCCCGCCATCTCCAAGATCTGCGGAATCAAATCTTCTCTACGAACCGCCATCATGTGGACTCCCTGACAAAGCTGCCGAGCAATCTGAACCTGCTCGGCGGCAATTCTCATCCCCTCCAGTAACGAATCATCTGCTCGCTCAAGACGATCAATAAGGGCTTGAGGAATTTGTACTCCTGGTACATTTTTGTTGATAAACCGCGCATTTTTCGCCGACTTTAATAGAAAAATTCCTGCCAGAATGGGCTTGTTGCACCCAGCGGCAACATTATTCATGAACTTTTCCAGACGGTCGAAGTCTGCAATGAGTTGGCTCTGGAAAAACTGTGCCCCGGCTGCCAGCTTGCGCTCAAACCGACGTTGCAACCCTGACCAACTGGGACATTGGGGATCAACCGCTGCGCCAGCAAATAAATCGGTGGGACTGTCGGTGAGGGGATTTTCGTTAAAATCAAGCCCTTTGTTGAGTTTCTCGATCAGCTGCAACAACCGCACCGATTCCAGGTCAAACACTGGACGGGCGTTTGGGTGATCCCCTGCTTTGACCGGGTCACCCGTCAGGGCCAAAACGTTACGAATCCCCAGTGCGTGGGCACCCATCAAGTCGGCTTGCAGGGCGATCGCATTGCGGTCACGGCAAGCCAGTTGGTAGATCGGCTCAATCCCGTTCTGCAGCAGGATAGCCGAGGCCGCCAGCGATGACATTCTGAGAACTGCTCGACTGCCATCTGTCACATTGACTGCATGAACCCAGTCTTTCAGCAGGTTTGCCATGCTTATCATGTGGGCAGGGCTGCTGCCCTTCGGCGGCATGACTTCTGCGGTCACCAGAAACTCGCCGGAGCGGGCAGCCAGTTGGAGTCTAGATGGCATTTTGGACGCAGGAGACTGAGCATTTAGCATGGAGTTAGGCAGGGCAGGATTAGGGCGTACATGGATTGCAGGAAGCTCAATTCAGAACTACTCAACTAGGGTTCAACTAGGGTGAAACTGATGAGAATTCAGTGTAAAGTGAGAATTCAGTATAAAGCCCGTTGCATAACCATCTTTTGGTTTAGTATGCCCTAACCCCTGAGGACTGGGGCAGGTTTTACTACACTTTTACAATGGGAGAGAATAACCCAATGCTTTCTTTACTTTCATCAGGGTGGAGTTGGCGATCGCCTCGGCCCTTTCCTTCCCCTGCTTTAACACCTGCTCCAGATAACCCGGCTCGCCCATAATTTCAGCATATTTCTTCTGAATAGGTGCTAGCGCCGCAATTATGGTTTCTGTCAACAGCGGCTTGAACTGTCCCCAGCCCATGTCCTGACACTCTGCAGCAACTTCTGCTTTGGTCTTACCTGACAGCACCAAGTAGAGTGTCAGCAGGTTATGACATTCGGGACGCTCTGGGTCATCAAATTGCAGCCCACGAATGGGGTCTGTCTTGCAGCGCTTAATTTTGTGTTGGATAGTCTCAGGCGGATCCAGGAGGTTGATCCGGCTCAGGTCAGAGGGGTCAGACTTAGACATCTTCTTCGTGCCATCGGTCAGGCTCATGACCCGTGCCCCCTCTGCCCGGATCATGGGTTCGGGCAGTTTGAGGATGGGGTGGCCTTCGCTGCCAAACTGGTAATTCAGACGCGCGGCAATGTCGCGGGTCAGTTCCAGGTGTTGCTTCTGGTCTTCGCCAACGGGCACCTTATCCGGCTCGTACAGCAAGATGTCAGCAGCCTGCAAGACGGGATAGCTGAGCAGTCCAGCACTCACATTTTCGCCCTGTTTCACTGCCTTCTCCTTAAACTGGATCATGTCTTCTAACCAGTTGAGGGGGGTGATGCACAGAAACAACCAGGCTAGTTCTGTGTGGGCGGGGACGTGGGACTGCACAAAAATGGTGGCGTGTTCTAGATCGATGCCCGCTGCTAGGTAGAGTGCTGCAACTTTGTAGGTACTTGCTGCCAAGGTTTTTGGGTCGTGGGGGACGGTGATGGCGTGCAGGTCAGCCATGAATAGGAAGCAGTCGTAGTCCCGTTGTAGTTCTACCCAGTTGCGAATCGCCCCCAAGTAGTTGCCTAAGTGCAGTTCCCCCGTGGGCTGAATTCCAGAAAGAATACGCTGCTTACCCATTGACTCCAATAAAATGTTTGAAAACACTGCTTAAGCTATTGTGGCAGATTGCAGCGATCGCAACTCACCCTAGTGCGTGAGAATATCGCCAGGCTAGGTCTCCGCAGCTTGATGCACTGGACTTGCCCCAGGAGAAAGTGCGGCGCTACGTGCTCATGATATAAACCGCGTTTTGTGAGACCCCCCGCGCAGCAGACTCTCCCACAAAGCGCGTTGTCTTAACCTATGCGTGTAGCGCTGTAGTTAAGAGCGCGAGGCAGGCCGCCGATCGAATCCCCGCATTGAATGCCTGGCGTCGCATACTTTGCATCGTCAGAGTTCTCAAAAGAGTTTTCAAAAAGGCTGGCGACGTAAGTCTTCCAGGATTTTTCGCGCAATTCAGCTCCAGTCCTAACGTGAATTCGGGATAAGCTGAACCCCTTGCTTTTCCGTGCATGTCGCGCATGGAAAAGTAAGGGGTTTGGGTCACCGCGCCTGGCGCGGTGACCCAAACCCCTCTTAACCAGAACTAACGTTAATCCTAGGTTTAACGAGAGAGTCCGGGTGTTTTCAAACGCAAGCGTTGGGCTGCTGTCAGGTTTGGAAAATCATCGGCATTATAGTAATACCGCGCCCAGGCATTGGGACGGGGAGAGTACTTATAGAAAAGGGTGCGCCGTTCCCGCTGCCCCTTCCAGATCAACGTGCCGTGGCTTAACGCTTCTGTGAAAAGAATGGCGCTTCCGACTGGCCCTGTCACCTCTCGCACACAGCCAACCGGGGTTTCAAGATCTCGCCACTCCTGCGGTAGGGGAAAATTGCTTTTGTGACTACCGGGAATACAACCAAAGCCGCCCTCTCCCGGTTGTACCTCCGTCAGTTGATAGGCGATCGCCGTCAACCCACTAAACATTTGACCATGGCGGACATGGTAGTACTGACAGGGGTCGTAGGGGGTTCCGCCACCATGCAGGCAGTTGCCAATTGGCCCGGTCCCCTGGCGAATAATGTGAAGGTAGTCGTGGTCAAGCCGATAATCTTCTCCCAGTAAGGCTTCCAGGTAGGGGGCAAGGCGGGGATTATCGATTAAGTCTTGAAAAACACTGCCCCACGGCAGCAGGCAGTCAAACCGTAACCAGCGTTGATCAGAAGCAGAGGACTGGGCAATCTTCTGATTGATTGCAGCATTGATCTGGTTTACCTGGTCAGGGGTAAGGGCATCCTCAATCACCAAAAATCCCTGTAGGTCAAACAAATAGCGCTCCTGTGGTTTCACATCACTCTCCTTGGGCTAAGACTGGCTCGCGTGGCGCGATCGCTTTAAAGTTGAGTTTCGCATAGGACATTAATTCTGCTTATAGGGGTAATTTGTGAAAATTATTAAAAAAATACTATGATTCCCACAGGTAATCCTTAACTTGAGCTAGCAAGAATACCCCTATAATGATCCCATATAGGGTTCGGTATCCTGGGTTGCTTCCGTCCCGCAAAGTGGGTTTTAGTAAGTGCGTTTTCTGTCAAGCGAAGCGTGCTTTTCATCAGGGTTTGGGCGATCGCACGATAACAGTCCGAGAGGAGCAGGGTTATGGACAGCGCTGAAACAGTTAAGCGGAACGGACGCAGGAGTAGTCGGACTACCGCCAAGCAGGACGCCGCTGACAAAACACCCCCGGCCAAAGAAGCTGTGGAACCGAATAAGGTGGTTGAGTTGGAAAATTTAGTTATGGAAAAAGCAACAAGTACTGCACCCAAAACGGAAGCAAAAGCTGATATGAAAGCATCTGGAAATCCTGAAGTTACCGCGCTGTCAGTTCAGGAACCGGCAAGCAAGCCTGCTAAGCGCCCTACACCTCAGATGGCAATTTCTGGCTCGATCTTTGATCGGCCTGTTGCCCCCAGTGAGATCGAAGTTTATGAAGAGTTTTCGGTGGCTGGCCTGCGCCCCATTGCTGCTAGCCACATGAGCATTTACGGTACGATTCTTAACGGACGACCCATTATGGCCAGCGATATTCAGGTTCTTGATGTGGCATTCCCCGGCCAGCGTCCGGTCTTTGCCAGCGATGTGGAAGTGCGTGATGACCTAACTTTGCCTGGTGGTCGTCCGATTGTTGCTAGTGATGTTCGCCTGTTGGAAGCGGAGATTCTCCCTGGCGGTCGTCCGATTGCTTCCAATGATATTGATAACGACATGACCGACTTCATCGGTTACATCGATTAAGAGGTTGCATCTGGGAGGCTACATCAGCGAGAGCTTTAGCATGTTCGGCAGCAAACACTTGACGCTTCCGCTTGTTTAAGGTTTGTACGGACTCGCAAGTCTTTGCGTTGACTCTTAGAGGATATTTGGAAATACGGAGAGAGTAAAAAAGCTCAAGCAAGTCTACGC
>DVEB01000256.1 GCA_015295905.1 Synechococcales cyanobacterium M55_K2018_004 | reverse complement strand
TTTTGGGGCACCGCGCCCGGCGCGGTGCCCCAAAACCCTCTTAACCAGAACTGACGTTAGTTTACTATTAGGTTCTCTTGGTGAATTTGCTTTGCGTGAGCATCTTCTCAAAGCTGAGGGCAATGACCGCAGTAGTGACGAGCAGAATGCCGAAAATTTGAACGGTTTGTAGGGCTGTGCGATCGCTCGGTGTGATCAGAAAGGCGAGCAAAGCGGTGAGTGCTGGCCCACTAGAGGCAACGATCGACGCCCGCGCTGCTCCCATCAGCTTTACGCCCAAGTTATTGAACAGGTAGCCAATCAGGGTCAGCGTTCCTAGGAACAGACCGCCAATCAGCAGCCCAACTAGGTTTTTGGGGGGTTCCTGCACCCCAAAGGGGAGCAACATGATGTTCGTCAAGACAAAAATAGTGACAAACTGGATGAAACTAACGGGGACTGGGTGCAGCTTGCGAAAGCTGATCTGCATCGAGACCAGATAGAGCGCAAACAGGACTCCAGACAAGACGGCAGCAAAAATCCCAGAAGCCGAGATGTTGGTGGTAGCAGTCAGACGAGGGAAGGCTGTGAGGATGACTCCCAGTAGGATTGCCAACATCACCCCGACTCGTAGCAGTGTGGGGCGATCGCCAAACAAAAACCAAGCCAGCGGCACGGTGAGCAGTGGGTACATAAATAGGATCGTGACCGCAACCCCCGGACTGGTTGCCGCGATCGCCAGGTAAATAAACACCTGCGAGCCGAACAGAAAGGAGCCACTGCCAATCACCATCCACATTAACTTCCGGTCTTTCGACAGGAAAAACTGGCGCACATCATGCCACACGGGTGGATAGAGTGACTTAGCAATCAACAACATGACGGGCACCACCACCAGCATCCGCAGCCAGAGAATCAGCAACGAATCGGAAAAACTATCCAGGGTAATGAAGTGGCCTAAGTTGAAAATCCCGAAGATGCTAGTTGGCCCGCCCACAATGCCAACCACCACGTTATGCAGCGACAACGCCAGCGTGGACAACAGAATAAACAGTAAGCCAACCTGGGCGGAAGATAACACCCCGAAGGACGATGGCGGGGTTGCCCGGCTGGGGGGGGCGATCGCGGGTGCTACAGAAGTTTGGGGGGGTGAAGCGGTCGGACGTTCGACAGGCCGACTGACTGATGGCTGGGAAGTCGAGAAGGAGCCAAGCCCCCGAACCGAGCGGGACGAAACATTTTCCGGGGCTGGAGGACTGGCGGACGCGGGCGGCGTTGGCGGCGTTGCAGCACTGATAGCAGAACGATTAGGGAACTGGGGCAGGTTGGGAGTTCCAGAAACACTGCCAGCAGGAGCATGGGTCGTGATGGGGCGAACTTCCTGTCCGGCAGGACGCGCCGATTCTGTCTGTAGGCGTTGGTTGAGCCGGCTAACTAGGGCTTCTAGCAATGCCTCACCCTGTTGCTCCAGGTTTTGCATCCGCGAGAGTTGCTGGGTTAGGCTGCTCTCGTGACTGGCTAAATCACTTTGCAAGGAGCTCAAGGTTTGCCGCAGCACGCTATCGAGGGTCTGGAGTTGCTCAGCCGCCTGGGGCAGCAGGGTTGGGGTGTCATGACCACTGGGAATTAACGTTGGACTAGCCTCGGTTGCCAGTGGCCCTGCTTGGGTCAACCGCTGCGTCAGCAAGCTGTAAAGATGATTGGCCAGCGCTTGAGCCAGTTGCTTGGCCCATAGTCGTTGTTGGGCAATTTGCTGCTGGTTGAGCAACACCTGTTGCTCAGATTGCAACACCTGTTGTTGAGCTTGGAGCTTTTCAATTTCGTTGAGCAAGCGCGACTTCTCAGCCTGAAGTCGCCCAACTTCATGGCTTAGTTGAGACACAAGATCTTGCTGGAGCGATCGCAAATCCTGGGTGACTGATTTGAGGATCTGCTCCATCTTGCGCGGATCAACCGCGTCGTCGGTTTCTCCTGTCTGGTCAAGGCGATGATCGAATTCCCCCATTCGCTTGCAGCCCTAAAACGACTCAAAACAATTCATCCAACCCCGGCAGCCCTGATCTCAACATTGTTTCGTCTAGATTTTGCAAAATCTAGCATGTCCTTGAACAGAGGTGGGTTCACTTTAACTGATTTCTGTTCCTGCGGAACGAAACCTTGTTTCAGAGGTTAGCCCAAATTCAGACAATGTGGCGCAATTTTCAAATAAAATCTGAGCCAAAAAAGGCAAGCTCCCTGCTAATTTTGGTGAGCAAAATTGCAATTCACGATTTAATTTCAGACCTGAATTTGCCTCAGTGTACCCAAAGGTGGGCGATCGCCATCCTTAAATTTGCAAAAAACTTCACCTGGAGAGACCGTCACGGCCTAGCAGGCGTGCATCACTCGCAACCCTAGGCTGTATCCGTTCATCCGCGTGTTTAATCCTGACCCTAGGCAGGCAACTTCAGGATAAGCTGATTCCTGCGCTTTTCCGCCCACGCCGCGCCCAGAAAATCGTGCGGTGCCCCAAACCGCGTTTAACTGGAACTGAGGCTAGGAGAGTCCATAGGCTTGGAGTTCCATCCAGCGCAATAATAGTCCCAGGAGTTTGATCCCAGTTCACAGGACCCATCTCCCTGAGATTGACCGCCGCCGCGCATTCCCCATCCTTGGTTTTCCTATGGCTCAACCGAAAATTATTGTGCTTGACGACGACCCCACTGGCTCCCAAACCGTGCATAGCTGCCTCTTGCTCACCCGTTGGGATGTCGAAACACTGCGCCTGGGGCTGCGAGACTCGTCGCCCATCTTCTTTATCCTCACTAACACCAGGGCAATGACTCCCCTCCAAGCCGACCAGCGCACCCGCGAGGTCTGTCGAAACTTGAAGGTGGCGATCGCTCAGGAGGCGGTTGCAGAATTCCTCATCGTCAGCCGCTCAGACTCAACCTTGCGGGGACACTATCCCGTGGAAACGGATGCGATCGCGGAGGAACTTGGCCCCTTCGATGCTCACTTCCTCACCCCTGCCTTCTTTGAAGGAGGCCGCTTCACCCGCGACAGCATTCACTACCTCGTTGTCAACGGTGTGCCCACCCCCGTCCATGAAACCGAATTTGCGCGGGACTCCGTATTCGCTTACCGCCACAGCTATCTACCTGACTACGTAGCAGAGAAAACTGCCGGACGCATCCCCGCTGATCAAGTCGAGCGATTTTTGCTGAGTGATATCCGGGCGGGAGTGCATGATCGATTGCTGCATCTGCACGGCAATCAGTGTGTAGTCGTAGATGCCGAGACCCAGGCCGACCTGAATCGGTTTGCGGCAGACGTGCTCAAAGCAGCGTCCCAGGGGAAACGGTTCCTCTTCCGCAGTGCTGCTAGCCTACTCACTGCCCTTGCGGCCTTGCCACCCCAGCCCGTTGCCCCAGACGCCATGGCAACCTATACCCGCGATGGCAAACCTGGAGCCATTATCGTCGGTTCCCATGTGAAAAAGACCACAGAACAACTCAACCAACTGTTGCAAGAAGACAGGATTGTGCCCATCGAAGTGGATGTCTCACACCTGCTGCAAGACTCTCCCACTCAGCGACAGGATCTCCTTCAGCACACCCTCCAGCAAGTCTACACTGCCCATCAGAACGGCAAAACGCCAGTCATCTTCACTAGCCGCCAGGAAATTACCTTCCCCGATACCCAGACCCGGCTTAACTTTGGAGTCGCCGTTTCCAGTCTGTTGATGGATATCGTGCGCGGTCTCCCGTCAGACATTGGGTTTTTGATCAGCAAAGGTGGCATCACCTCCAACGATGTGTTGAGCGATGGGCTTGCCCTCACTGCTGCCCGCCTGCTGGGTCAAATTCTCCCCGGGGTCTCGGTCATTCGCACAGGTGCCGATCACCCCCAGTTCCCTAATTTGCCTGTGGTGCTATTTCCCGGTAATGTAGGTGACCAGTTTGCCTTGGCGGAAGTGTACCGACGCTTGAGCCATCCCGTCGGTGTAAAACTCCCTGGTTAATCAAGCTGGGTCGTCCGCACCACTCAACCCCCTAACCAGTGGGATCTGGCGTCACTTGACTGCCGCTCGTCAGGATGCAAACCGCATATCTCTGAAAAAAGTTTTGGTGATCAAACCTACTTCACCTATTAGAATGCACTAAACATTCTTGCAATTGGTAGCGTTCTACCCACTAATAGTTAGGTAGTTTAAGTGCTTGTCCCTGAAGAGTTTGTCGATACATGACTTCTGAATCTCCTGCTTCTGCATCCGTCACTGCCATTCCCCAACCCGCGCCTGAGGAAGATCTCAGTCTTCAGATTCGCTTTCAGCGGGAAGATGAAAGTCCGACGCTCCAGGTTCGCCTCAAAAGCGAAGGGGGGCGGTTACTGCTGCTGCTGCCGCCAGAGAGCGAGACGAGCAATGTTCCCCACACTTGGAACGATGTGTGGCAACAACTGAAGCAACGGTTGAATGCAGGCGATCGCTTCTGGCAGCCCGACACTGCTGTTCACCTGATTGCGCGCGATCGCCTGCTGGACGGACGACAGTTGCAAGACATCGCTGAAGCCCTGGCAACCAGTCAATTGGTCCTCAAGCGGGTGTACACTAGTCGCCGCCAGACCGCTGTTGCCGCAGCAACTGCAGGATTTTCCGTCGAGCAACACTCTCCGATCGGCCACTTAAGCCAACCCTCTGAGAACGGTCAGGCGATGGCAGAGCCGCTCTACCTAGAAACAACAGTTCGTTCGGGGATGGAGATTCGACACCCCGGTACAATGATTGTTCTGGGTGATGTGAACCCCGGCAGTACGCTCATTGCCGATGGCGACATTGTGGTGTGGGGCAGCTTGCGCGGAGTTGCTCACGCTGGGGCGTCGGGCAACACTCGCTGCTTGATTATGGCGTTGCGGTTAGAGCCGACCCAACTACGCATTGGGGACTTTGTTGCCCGCGCTCCTGAAAAACCGCCGTCGCAATATGAACCGGAAGTAGCCTACGTCACCAGCGAAGGCATCCGCATTACCAAATCCACCGATTTTTCTAAGTTGCGCTTACTCTCTCCGCAGAGCTAGCACTCCCCTGAGTTAGAGGACAGGTCATGAGTCGCATTATTGTTGTTACATCGGGTAAAGGTGGTGTAGGCAAAACTACCACAACCGCGAATTTGGGGATGGCCCTGGCCCGTCGGGGAAAACGGGTTGCTGTCGTAGATGCCGACTTCGGCCTCCGCAATCTGGATCTGTTGCTGGGGTTGGAAAACCGGATTGTTTACACGGCGGTTGAGGTGTTGGCAGGGGAGTGTCGCCTCGATCAAGCATTGGTGCGGGACAAACGCCAGCCCAACTTGGCTCTGCTGCCAGCGGCTCAGAACCGGACTAAGGATGCGGTTACTCCCCTGCAAATGAAAAAACTGGTGGCGGCGCTGGAAAAGGCGTTTGATTTTATTTTGATAGACAGCCCAGCGGGAATTGAGATGGGCTTTCAAACGGCGATCGCCCCTGCCAAGGAAGCCCTCATCGTGACTACTCCGGAAATTGCCGCTGTGCGCGATGCTGACCGGGTGATTGGTCTGTTGGAGGCCAACGATATCAAGAAGAAATACCTCATCGTTAACCGTCTGAAGCCAGCGATGGTGCAGGATGATCTGATGATGTCGGTCAAAGACGTGCAGGAAATTCTCGCCATTCCCCTGATTGGGGTCGTTCCAGACGACGAGAAGGTGATTGTTTCCACCAACAAGGGCGAACCGATGGTGCTGGCAGAGAAGCCCAGCCTCGCAGGCATGGCGCTGGACAATATTGCCCGTCGTCTGGAAGGCGAAAAAGTTCCCTTCCTAGATCTGACTGTGCCCCACGACGATTTCTTCACTCGCCTCCGCAAGCTCTTCCGAGGTTCTTCCGGCAAATCCTGAGTGTTTTCTTCGGCGCGTCCGTTTCCTGGGTGTGTTCCTTTGCCCGCTTTATCTCACCGCTATGACCACCTGATCTCGCCAGTCCTCTTATCCCGTACCCGACCTGCTTCACCTTTGCTAACCCCCCGGCTCCCGTTCCATGCTCACCGAATTCCTCGACCGCTTGTTTCAACGTCATTCTACTCAAACCAGTAGCCGCGAGACGGTGAAGCAGCGTTTGCAAATTTTGCTTGCTCATGATCGCACTGATCTGTCCCCTGCGATGGTTGAGCAGATGAGAAACGAGATTTTGCAGGTGGTTTCTCGCTACGTTGAGATTGACTCGGAGGGCATCGAATTTTTGTTGGAGAATAGCGATCGCGCCACTGCGTTGATTGCTAATTTGCCTATCCGCCGCATCCGCACAGAGGAACAAATTGCCGAAGAGCAAGCCGCTACACTGCAAGTGGCTGAGGAGGATGCGGCGGAAAACCCCAAGCTTGATCTCAGCCTGGGTGAATTTAGTCCAGCCGAACTCAACTCTAACGAAGAAGGGATGAGCACTTCGTCGGGAACGACCTAAGCTTCGCTGGCGCCATCTTGTTGCCGTGATTGAGCTGAATAACGTGAATGCCGGATAAGCCGAACCCCTTGCTGTATTGCTTTGGGCAACGTCAGTTCGGATTAAGAGGGTTTCAGCCTATCCCGAATTCACGTTTGGGCACATCTTCGGACTTTTTAGGTGCAGCCATGACTTTGAAGACGGTGTGGTTTATGGATCAGGGACTGGCCATGCAGCCCTATACTCGCCGTAGGATGTCTGAGGCGCTAGCTGCAACGCATTCTGGAGATTTCATTTAACACTGACGGAGAGGGAGGGATTCGAACCCTCGGTACGGACTTTCGAACCGTACAACAGATTAGCAATCTGCCGCTTTCGACCACTCAGCCACCTCTCCAGGCTGTCGAAGGTTCATCATAACAGAAAATCTTGTCCCTGACAGCCCCCTAGCAAGGTTTCTCAGAAACCAGATTCCGGAAAAACCGGTTGAACCGATTGATACCCATGCCAAAAACTAGGGTGACAGCAGGGGGTCAAGGGGGCATTGCTCTCTCGACCCCCTGCTATTCAAGCTGTCTGTTTCTACTGCTAACGTGAATTCGAGATAAGCTGAAACCCTTGCTGTTCTGTGCGCGTCGCGCACAGAACAGCAAGGGTT
>DVEB01000271.1 GCA_015295905.1 Synechococcales cyanobacterium M55_K2018_004 | reverse complement strand
AAAAGCGTTTTGTGGGAACCCCTGCGCAGCAGGGTTTCCCACAAAACGCTTTGTCCTAACCTATGCGTGTAGAGCGCTATATCGGCGGAGCCAACTCAGCGATAGCAGGTTATCCAGCAGTTAGCCTAAGCCAGCCAAGAGTTGCTGACGAGCATCTGCCAGTGCTTCTGGGAGTTTGCTGGCATCGCGTCCACCAGCTTGTGCTAGGTTGGGTCGGCCACCGCCACCACCGCCACAGATCTTGGCGATCGCCCCAATAAACTTGCCAGCCTGCAAGCCTTTCTGGTTCACCGTAGGACTAAAGGCAGCCACCAAGGCGACCTTATCGGCTGCGGGAGCCGCTCCCAACACCACGGCACCGTCGCCCAACTTCTGCAATAGGCGCTCTGCCGCAGTCTTGAGAGACTCTGCATCCACACCAGTCATCTCAGCTACCAGGACTTTAAAGCTGCCGACAGTCTCGGCCTTTTCCAGAAGTTGGTCAGACTTCGCCAGGGCAAGTTCTGCCTTCACAGCCTCTAGCTGCTTCTGGGTGGCCTTCAATTCTGCCTGGAGCGCAGTGATGCGATCGGGCAACTCCTCCGGTTTCGCCTTGAAGCGATCGCTCAAGTCTCGTACAACGCGATCGCGCACATTGAGGTACTCCAGCACGGCAGGGCCAGCCACGGCTTCAATACGGCGAATTCCCGCCGCTACTCCGGTTTCAGAAATGATCTTAAACAGACCAATCTCAGCCGTATTCGCAACATGGGTGCCGCCGCACAATTCCATCGACACACCAGGAAAGTCGATGACGCGCACTTCGTCGCCGTACTTCTCACCAAACATGGCTGTGGCTCCTCTAGCCCTGGCTTCAGTCAGCGGCATAATCTCGACTTGGGCACCGTGGGCCTCCGCAATCCAGGTGTTGACCTGCTCCTCAATTTGCTCAATTTCCTGCGGCGTCAGCGGACGGGAATAGTTGTAGTCAAATCGCAGTCGGTCGAAGGCCACCAGCGACCCCTGCTGCCCGATGTTTTCGTCGATCAGTTTCTTGAGCGCTGCTTGCAGCAGGTGAGTCGCACTATGGTTGGCTTGGGCACGGCGGCGGCAGGCCAAGTCGATCTGGGCTGTGACGCGATCGCCCACCCGCAACGTCCCCCGCTCTACCCGGCCGAAATGAACGAAGATGCTGCCCTCTTTCTTAACATCGGAGACGCGGACAACCACACTCTCTCCAGACAGGTAGCCGCGGTCACCAATTTGCCCACCAGACTCAGCATAAAAAGGCGTTTTGTCGAGGACAATCTGGACTTCAGTGCCCGCCTCCACCTGCTCAGTGGGTTTGCCTTCTCGCAGCAGCAGCTTCACTTCAGCAGTGCTGGCCGTCTCGGTGTAGCCCAGGAACTCCGTTTCGTGTAGGTTTTCCGCCAGCGAGTCAAGGCTTTCCTGGACGGTCAAGTCAATGGTTTCGTGGGCCGCCTGCGATCGCTGTCGCTGTTCTTCCATGGCCGCTTCAAAGGCAGCCACATCCACCGTTAGCCCCTTCTCCTCAGCAATCTCCTGGGTCAGTTCTAGCGGGAAGCCATAGGTATCGTAGAGGGTAAACGCGTCCCGTCCAGCAATCTGACCACCTGCGGGGACTGTTTCAAGGATTTCCGCCAGCAGCTTTTCACCGCGGTCAAGGGTCTCCAGAAAGCGGGACTCCTCCAGTTGCAGTTCTGCCATAATCGCCTGTTCGCGATGCCGTAGGTTGGGATAGGCCGTTTCAGCTAGGGCGATCGCCGTTTCCGCAACTTCAGTGATGAAAGGACGTTCGATCCCGATTAACCGCCCATGCCGCACAACACGACGGATCAGCCGCCGCAGCACATAGCCCCGCCCCAAGTTAGAGGCCGTAATGCCATCTGCAATCATGTGGACAACTGCCCGGACATGATCCCCAATCACTTTCAGCGACACCTTAGTCTTTTCGTCGCACGCGGCGTAGTCGAGGTTGGCGATCGCTGCAGCCGCTTTCACAATCGGAAAGATCAGATCCGTCTCATAGTTATTGGGCACTCGCTGGAGGATCTGCGCCATCCGCTCTAGCCCCATCCCAGTGTCAATGTTCTGCGCCTGCAGGGGGGTGAGGTTGCCCTCCGCATCCCGGTTGTACTGCATGAACACCAAGTTGTAGAACTCGATGTAGCGAGTATCGTCCTCTAGGTCAATATTGTCGTCGCCCAATTCTGGGTGAAAGTCAAAATAAATCTCTGAGCAGGGGCCACAGGGGCCAGTCGGGCCAGATACCCAGAAGTTATCCTTTTTGCCCATGCGAATGATGCGCTGAGGCGGAACACCTATTTGATCTCGCCAGATGGCAAAAGCTTCGTCATCCTCTTCGTAGACACTCACCACCAGTTGGTTTGGAGGCAGCTTGAAAACCTCGGTGGAAAGCTCCCAAGCCCAAGCGATCGCCTCTTTTTTGAAATAGTCGCCGAAGCTGAAGTTACCCAGCATCTCAAAAAAGGTATGGTGGCGGGCAGTGCGTCCGACATTCTCGATATCGTTAGTGCGGATACATTTCTGGGCAGTAGTGGCGCGGAGAAATTCGGGCGATCGCTGTCCCAGAAAAATGGGCTTAAACGGCAGCATCCCCGCGATAGTAAGGAGGACAGTGGGGTCTTCGGGCACCAGAGAGGCACTAGGCAAAATTTGGTGTCCCCTCGCTGCATAGAACTCAAGGAAAGTCTGACGAATTTGTGCGCCGCTCAGCGATGGATAGGTTTGCAAAGAAGAAGAAGTTGACATAGGAAGAACAATAACAGCCTTTTTCAGTGCTGGTGGACGAAATGCTGGAGGCGGTGAGCCTTGAGGCTGAAGTTGCCCTGCAACCCGATGAAGTAGTGTACACCGAATGCTCGTGACTTTGATGCACCTTGATTTCATGTGGGGGACTTGCTCTCAGGGCGTGCAGCACCCCTAGATCAAATCAAAGCCCTGAAACACTAAACGCATCGATTGATCCGCGAAGTCTCGGAATACACAGAGTCTAAGAACCGTTGCTTTTAGCCATGAACTGACACAAAAACCGTCCAAAGGCTTGATTCAGAGCATCCCAATCATCCTATAATCCTTCTTTCAGGTGATAAGAAGAATCAACCGTGTAGATCTAATGCTCATTTCTCCATAATGCCGCAGGATCTAGCGAAGGTTTGCAGCTTTTTTGCTTAGAACCTGTTGATTTTCGCCATCTACCACTCCCACAACGTGACTCGGATCCGAATTGCCCGAAAGAATCTTCCGTAAAGTCCGAAATTCTTAAACCAGTCGATGTAGCCATTAATAACAGTATCCCTATTCACAACTTTAATTTCATGCCTTAGAAACCGGATTTGTGAGGAAGAGAGTTTTTTTGTCGCTCCTAGTGGGTAGTACTTGTCACATATTCTGTCCTAATTGGGTTGTCAAGACGGGGTTCTGTCTTCGGTAGCGTTCATTCGTTGGGCGGAACCTTTCTAGTTGGGCCGAATCTTTTAGTTGGCCTGGACGTATTCCTTGGGCTAACCCTTAGTTAGTTAGTTTGGTTAGTTGGGCTGAATTGTCAGTAGCAGAACTAGTGTGGCAATGCTACATCGTCTAGTCTGTGACTGACGATAGATGCCTTTTTCTCCCAGGGGGTCCCCTGAATGATTCACCGATTGCCCTGCGACGGCTGACTATCACGCCCTGAGTCCGTTTGCTCATCCCAAATAGCAGAGTGGCCCAAATAGCAGAGTGGTCTGCTGTGATTTTGCTGTTTGCCTTTGGTGGAGACTCCTGATTGTTGTCCATGAACGCTTCGATTCTGGTGGTCGGAGAAGAAAGCTTTCAGACCGTGCTGGTGCAGGCCATCCAGAGCACGGTTGGTGCAACGCTTGATCTGACAGTAGAAGGAGTGAGTACGCCGAACGAGGCAGTGCCGCTGATCCAGGCTCAGCAGCCCGATCTCATCCTGTTGGATGCTAACCAGACCAGTAGCTTAAGCTTATGTACTCAAATTAAGGCCCAGAATCACTTGGCCTGGATCTACTGCTTGTTGGTTAATCTCCAGCCTAGGCAACTGGCCGAAGGAGCTGAAGTCGTGGTCTCCTGGAGCAATCGCCTCCTGGCCGAAACCCAGGCAATGGAAGCGGGGGCTGATGCCTATCTCTGGATGACTGCAAACATTGCCGCCATCCAACCCGAGCAGTTCGCGCAGCAAAATCAACGCCTGCAGGCCCAGATTAAAGTTGGCCTACGTCAGGTGCAAAATCATCGAGAACTCATGCGAACCAATGATATTCTGTCGGCGATCGCCCTCTCTGACCCCCTAACAGAACTGAATAACCGTCGCGCTCTGGAGTGGGAACTGCCCCGCCAAATCCACAATGCCCGCAGTCGTAATATGCCGCTGAGCTTGATGATGATAGATGTGGATTTCTTTAAGGGCGTAAATGATACCTATGGCCACTTGGTGGGCGATCGCGCATTGCAGTTGATTGTGGCACGACTCAGGCATAACCTACGTTTCTACGACACCCCCTTCCGCTACGGCGGTGAGGAATTTGTAATCATCCTGAGTGACACGGGCGCACGAGAGGCCAAGGCGATCGCCAATCGGCTACGAAGCTTGATCGCCAGTCAACCCTTTGCCATCAACGCCACGCTTGACCTTTCGATCACTATCAGTGCTGGCACCGCCACCCTGCTCCCCGAAGACGATAGTCGCGGCATCAGTTTGTTGCGCCGCGCGGACCAAAACTTGTTGAGAGCCAAAGCTCAGGGACGGAATCAAGTCGTCAGTTGCGAAGATAACACCAGTAGTGAAGACGACAGTTGTGAAGACAACCCCACGTAGAGCCTGACGGTGTTACGGCGCTAGGCGCTCATGATGTAAAACGCGTTTTGTGGGCAACTCCGCTACGCAGAGGATTCCCACAGAACGCCTTGTCCTAATCTATGCGTGTAGTGCTATAACAGCAACACTGCAACCGTCGGCTTCTAGAAAACTCTTGGAACTTTTTCTCCGGAACACGTCTCTAGAAGCACGGATGTGATCACCAGGAGTCGCTTTCTGAAACAGTCTAAAACAGTTGCTCTGAAAGCGTCTCGCCTGTGCCTTGATGCAACGGGGCACAACCTCGTATTGCGTAATCCAAACGGTTTTTTTGAGTGAGAGGCACACAACGTGCGCCTCTTAGACGGAATCCGACTGTAAAAAAGTAGTCGTTTTCTGTTTGCTGAAGCGTCTGTGCAGCAGGCACTTCAGCAAACAGAAAACGGCTTTGATCACCAACGGAGTGGGTATCACTCACAAGTTATGGGTTCAATCAGCAACATCTGCGATCTAAACTACTGGTGATGCAATCCGCTATGCTCTATGTTTTAGGCATATTTTAGGCGTTGGGCTCTCCTGCAACGATCTTGACGCTTGATTAATCCAATGGAAGGACGCTTATGAAAGCAATTTTGCTAGTTGTTCTGGTTCTTTTCACAGTCCTGGGGTTTCCGACTGCTGCTCTTGCTCACAGTGTGGAAACGAACTTCAGCCTGACGGATAAAGCCCAGCTCGAGCTGCAAGTCCAATTCAGCACGGGCGAACCCTTTCAAATGGCCCCCGTCCAGATCTACGCACCCGAACAGCCCAACACACCCTGGATGATCGGCGCCACGGATGACCAGGGCAAGTTTGCCTTTCAACCCGACAATAAGCTGACGGGCGACTGGAAGATTCGCATCGGTGAACTGAACCACGCAGACATTTTGAGGGTGCCGGTGACGAGCCAAGGAGTGGCGATTGACCAGATCAGTGAAGCTCGGCCCCACCGCAGCCAGTGGATTGTGCTCGGTTTTGTGGCTTCCAGCGCCTTGGGAACTCGATTCCTGTTTGCACGACGCCAACGCTTCTGGTCAGTTTGACACCATGGCGACGGCAAAGCGATCGCAAAGCTTGCAAAGCATTGCCTCTAAGCGGACTGCGACCGCAGTGCCGTGTGACGGCACGGTATGGTGAGTGTCAAGCGTTGTAACTGTTGAGCGTTGTAACTGTCGAGTATTGTGACCACAGGTATGGCCGAGGGGAGGGGCATGAGAACTGCACAGTTCTGGAGTTGGTTGCTGATCGTGCTGGGGGTTGCCGTAGGCTTTTGGCAAGTCGCAGATCAACCTGCGATCGCCCACAATCTCTACCTACACCGTCTGGAAGACTTGATTGCAGAGACCCCAGCTAACCCCACGCTGCGGCTCACCGCCCTGGGGCTGGCGATCGCCCTAGGAGCGCTGCACGCCCTCGCCCCCGGTCATGGGAAAACAATGGTCGCAGCCTACTTGACCGGCTCCAGAGGAACACCATGGCAGGCCGTCACACTGGGACTGGTAACCACCCTGACCCACACCATCGGGGTATTTGGCCTGGGAGTTTTGACGCTGATTGCCTCTCGCTACGTTCTGCCGGAGCAGTTATACCCGGTGCTTAGCTTGCTGAGTGGGCTGACGGTCTGCGTTGTCGGCTTCCAATTGCTGAAGGAGCGCCTGTCGCCCACCTATGATCCCCTGCATTCCCACAGTCATGCCAACGCTCCAGGGCATTCTCATGGGCATCCTCATGCCCACTCCCATCTCCACCCCCCTGACCAGGCTCACAGCCACAGCGATGAGCATAGCCATGACCACCCTCATGACCACTCCCATGACCCTTCCACTTCCTGGCCCTCCCTAGTGGCCCTAGGCATTGCGGGTGGTATGGTTCCCTGCCCATCGGCTCTGGTGCTGATGTTAAGTGCGATCGCCTTTCATCAAACCCTGTTTGGTCTGTTTCTGGTGGGAGGATTTAGCCTGGGGTTGGCAGGGGTGCTGACAGGGCTGGGGCTGGCAGTGGTGTATGCACAGCAATGGTTAAACCGTTTGCCTGCTGCCACTCCTGCATTGAAGTACCTGCCCGTGCTCAGTGCAGTGGTCATTTTTTGCACCGGACTTGGGCTCACTGTCTATGCCATGATTTAAGGGGAATGCGGGATTCAGTTGAACCCCTTGCTGTCTCGGGCGCAGCGTGCCCAAACCCCGGCTAATCCGAACTAACGTTGATTTAACGAGACCGTGAATTCGGGATAAGCTGAAACCCTTGCTGTTCCGTGCGCGACGCGCACGGAA
>DVEB01000181.1 GCA_015295905.1 Synechococcales cyanobacterium M55_K2018_004 | reverse complement strand
GATACAGAATCCGTCTGTAAAGTGGCAATTTGTCGAGGTGTTAAACGTGCGCTGCGCCCACGTTTTACACCTCGACAACCCGACTCAATCACCAACGGAGTCAGTATGAGGTGTGGAATACTTGGAGTGTGGAGTCAGGGGCTGCATTTCTCAAAACTTTCCCATAAGCTGTGGATGGTCTGGAATGCGTCTTTTGCTGGAAGCTTGCCGCTACTGACAAAGCCAGCAATGTAGCTAACACGGGTTGAAAAATCTTGCAGTTTAGCATTGAAGGCCAAACTGAAGGAATCTTTTTCACCGTGGTAGGGCGCACGGACAGCGATAAACTGGTCTAGTTTGGTTGCGCTGATCAGTTGGGCCACTTTGTCCTTAATTTCATCCCTGACTCGACGAAATACTTCAATTGGCTGTCCATCGGGATCATCAATTTGCCAGTCCTGAAATCCTTCTAGCAAGAGCCACTCGGTTGGTAGAAAGACTCCGCAGTCACATAAGGAGATGACAATATCAAAATCCTGAGGATTAAATGCTTGAATCGATTTTGAGGTGTGTTGGCTAATGTCGATGCCCACCTCTGCCATGACTTGAATTGCCATTGGGTGCACATGGGTCGGATCTAACCCGGCACTGGCCACAATGACCTGATCGCCTCCCATCGCCCGAGCAAATCCTTCTGCCATTTGGGAACGACAGGAATTTTTAGTGCAGACAAATATAATGCGCTTCATTGCTGTTTCTCCCAACGGATGAATTGTGAACTGATCTATCTAGAAGCCGGGATCTCGCCTACATGCTGGGTCTGACTTTGAGGCAGCGGGGATCGGGCAGCGTTGCCTTTTCCGGTTGGCGAGGGAACCAGAACGCGGTCTGTTGACAAAATGCCACTAGCATCAGCATGACGGGCACTTCAATTAAAACGCCCACCACAGTTGCTAGTGCTGCACCAGAGTTGAGGCCAAACAGCATGACAGCCGTGGCGATCGCCACCTCAAAGTGATTACTGGCGCCAATTAACGCTGCCGGTGCTGCATCTTCGTAGGAAAGTTTGAGCCTTTGGGCAGCAACATAGGAGATCAAAAAAATGAAATTAGTTTGAATGAAGAGTGGAACAGCAATTAACAGGATGTGCAGCGGATTGTTGACAATCAGTTCACCTTTGAAGGCAAACAGCAAGACAAGTGTGATCAGCAGTGCAGCGATCGCCACCGGACTCAAATAGTTTAGAAATCTTCGCTCAAACCACTCCCTTCCCTTGTGCTTCAGGATCCAGTAGCGAGAATACATCCCCGCAATTAACGGCAGACCGACGTAGATCAGCACTGAGAGAACGATCGTTTGCCAGGGCACAACCAAGTCATTGGCAGCAAGCAACCACCGACCCATCGGTGCATAGAGAAACAGCATCGCCAGCGAATTCACCGCCACCATGACCAGTGTGTGTCCCTGGTTGCCGTAGCAGAGATACCCCCACATCAGCACCATGGCGGTGCAGGGTGCGATTCCCAGCAAAATAGCTCCGGCGATGTAGGAGTTTGCCAGGGGCACTTCCACGCCTCGGATCCATTCAGTTCCCGTGATCAGGGGCCGAAACAGCCAACCGAGAAAAAAGCGAGCAAAGACAACCATCGTAAACGGTTTGACTAGCCAGTTCATGACCAGCGTCAAAACCACTGGTTTGGGGGTGCGGACGGCCTGAGCTGCCTGGGAGAAGTCGATTTTCACCATGATGGGATACATCATGAAAAACAAGCAGATGGCGATTGGGATCGACACCTGATGGAGGCTCATCGCGTCGAGGGCAGTTGCTACCCCTGGAAACAGCCGACCCAACAAAATCCCCGCGCCAATGCAGAGGATGACCCAAAGCGTCAGGTAGCGCTCAAAAAAACTGAGCGACCCACCGACCTGTGGCGTGTTTGAGTGAATTGAAGCAGGTTTAGGAGTCATGCCAGCCAAAACAAAAGGAAAACACCATCAGTCGCCATCGCCCGCTTTCCAGGCGATCGCTCTACTTGGTTTGGGATCGGGCAATTTCAGCGAAATCGCCCAAGCAATGAGCACAAATAGCGACGATGCCCAGAGGCATCCCACAAGCCCGTAGAGTTGATAAATTAAACCTGAAAATACCGTACCAAGCAGCCGCCCCCCAGAGTTTGCCATGTAATAGAAGCCGACATTGAGAGCAACTTTGTCATCGTCAGTAAAGGCCAACACCAGGTAGGAGTGAACCGCAGAGTTGAAGGCAAAGACAACACCGAAGATCATTAACCCGACGACGATTGTGACATCGGGGGGGGCATTGAGTTGCATGGCGATCGCAATACTGGCTGGCACCGCCGTGAGTATCCCTGTCCAGAACTGGATTGTGCCGGCCTTAGGAGGCTCACCACTACCAAAGCGCCGCAGCAGCGTTGGTGCCAAAAATTGAATGATGCCGTAGCCAATCACCCAGCAGGCCAGAAATCCCCCGGCTTGAAAGAACGACCAACCCAGCACGCTCCGCAGGAACACAGGCAGAGCCACGACAAACCAGACATCCCGAGAACCAAACAGGAAAAACCGTGCCGCCGAAAGGATGTTGATCTCCCGGCTCTTTGAGAAAAGTTGGGTGAACTTGACCTTCGCTTTGATTTTGCCCATCCCCCTGGGCAGCATCACCCCGGTAAACATGATCAGAACCAGACCAATCGCCATGATCCACAGCGAGGGGACGAATCCAAAAATCCCCAGCAACGCCGCCCCCATAAAGAAGCCCACCCCCTTGAGGGCATTCTTCGATCCCGTGAGTACGGCCACCCACTTAAACAGCGAAGACTGCGCCTCCTGGGGCACCACTAGCCGGATCGCACTCTTGGAACTCATTTTGGTCAGGTCTTTGGCAATCCCGGAAAAGGCTTGTGAGGTCATCACATACAGCACCGCAAACCACTGGGGCCAGTCGCGGTTCAGGAAGGACAGCATGATCAACGCAAACACTTGCAGTCCGATGCCTGCGTAGAGCGTCAGCTTGAGGCCAAACTGAGAGCCAATCCACCCCCCCAAAAAGTTGGTCACAATGCCGAAGATTTCGTAGAACAGAAACAGAAATGCAATTTCGAGTGGAGTGTAGCCGATTTCGTTGAAATACAGCAACACCAGCATTCGCAGAGCGCCATCGGTGAGAGTAAACCCCCAGTAGGCGAGTGTCACGAGCACATAATTTTTGAGATTAGCGCTAGAGGCCGAGGTAGAAGCCATGCTGAAAACTCCCTAATGAAGGCTAAGTGCAACTTTTCGAGCCAGTTCTACCATGCGGTTAGAGTAGCCCCACTCGTTGTCATACCAGGCATAAATCTTCACCTGAGTGCCATCGACCACCATGGTTGACGGTGCATCGACGATGGAAGAACGCGGGTCGTTGAGGTAGTCAATCGATACCAACGGACGCTCCTCATACCCCAAAATTCCCTTTAGGGGTTCTTGCTCCGATGCTTGCTTGAGCAGTTGATTGACTTCTGCGACTGTGGTGGGACGATTGACCTCAAAGACGCAATCGGTCAGCGATGCATTCAACAGCGGCACCCTGACTGCCAGCCCATTCAGTTTGCCGTTGAGTTCGGGATAAATGAGTCCGATTGCGGTTGCCGATCCGGTTGTCGTTGGAATCAGCGACAAGGTAGACGCCCGCGCCCGTCTCAGATCCTTATGCGGAGCATCGACCAGAGTTTGGGTGTTGGTGTTGTCGTGAACAGTGGTGATTACCCCGTGCTTGATGCCAATGCCCTCATGGATGACCTTCACCACTGGAGCGAGGCAGTTGGTTGTACAAGAGGCTGCCGTTAACAGGTGATGTTGGGCGGGATCGTAGAGGTGGTCGTTCACTCCCATCACCACATTCAGTGCCCCCTCTTTCACCGGAGCCGCTACGATCACCTTACGAACACCGCGTTTGAAGTAGGGATCAAGGGTTTCGGGTGTACGGAACTTGCCGGAGCATTCCAGCACAATATCCACACCCAACTCATCCCAGGGCACATCTCCTGGTTTTGAATGTTCAGAGAAGGTAATGGGGGTGCCGTCGATGTAAATCCGGTCTGTACCAGCGGTGACTTCAGGTGCCCAACGGCCATGCACCGAGTCAAACTTGAGCAGGTGAGCAGCCGCTTCTGGCCCGCCTTTCACTTCATTGATGTGCACAAATTCTAGGTCGTCCCATCCCCAGGCGGCTCTTAAGTCTAACCGTCCAATGCGTCCAAATCCGTTGATCCCCACTCGAATTGCCATTACGCCTCCATTTCAAAAGAAGTTGATGTTGCTTGGTGCTGATCTGCCTGCAATGAGGAACACTCTGCCAAGCACTGACCTACACCGATCGCGTAGGATGGCTCGTAGGATGGGCAAAGGACGAAAGCCTGTGCTCATCGGGATTGGGGTGATGGGCATGGGTGATATCCCGACCTCGCTGATCCTCACTTGCCAAGTACGCGCCTCAATGCATACGACAAGATTGAGACAAATGCAGTAGCTGTAGCTTATCAAATTTTGTTGATTGGTTTAACTCAAGCATCTGCTCAGTCCCCTCTTCTCCTGAGTTGATTGACACCTCGCTACTCAGCACAGGGACGGGCAGGCAAGAGAGGACTGTATCGGCGGAAGTCGGAAAGGTATTGCTCTAAGACAACAAACTGAGGCAGGTTAAGACTGTAGTAGATCCACCGTCCTTCCTGGCGCGATCGCACCAAGTTGGCATCCTTCAGTGCTCTCAGATGAAACGAGAGTTTGGACTGGGCTACCTCTAACGCCTCACAAAGGTCACAAACACAGAGTTCATTGTCTCGCAGCAGTTCTGCAATCCTGACACGGAGTGGATCTGAAAGGGCATGGAAGCCCGCAGCAACAACTTCAGGAGCGAGAGAGGTAGCCTTGATCATGCAGCTTTACCTAACCATAAGGTCTTGTTAATACAGTTCTATGGTAGAGCATGCTTCCGATGCTATCGGCAATTTACGTGCGAACCAAGCTGCTTAGGGACGTGCGTGAAGATAAGCTCTTCACGATGCGTGGTGGCGATCGCCTAACCTAGGCTACGAGAGATCCACGGTTGCCCTGCGAATCCCTTAGAACGATTCCTCCTTCTGCAACACCTCGCGGATGGTCAGATAGGGCTGTGGTCTACCGTCGTAGGCGGTTCCCACTTTCCCGCGATAAAGGTGAACTTTGCCCAACTCGTAGGCATCAGCAGGCAGGGGGATATAGCCCACAGCCTCTGCCTTTTCCTTGACGTTGTCCATGTAAAAAGTAACGAACCGACCTAGATTAGGGTTTTGTTGCGACTTGTGCAAATTCACATAGATGAAGAGCGGGCGAGAAAGGGGCTGATACTTGGACTGCTCGACAGTCTCACGCGAGGGTAAGACTGGCCCCTTGCCTCTGCCATCATCGATTGCCACTGCCTTGAGTTTGTCTTGGTTTTGCTCAAAGTAGGCAAATCCAAAGTAGCCCAACGCCCCAGGATCACCGCTGACACCTTGAACCAGGACATTGTCGTCTTCACTGCTTGTGTAGTCGCGCCGAGTATTGTCGCCACCGACAATCGCTTCTGCGAAGTAGTCATAGGTACCAGAGTCACTGCCTGGCCCATAAAGTTTGAGCGGACGATCGGGGAACCCCGAACGAATTTGACTCCAGTTGGTTACTCGACCTTCCGCAGCCGGTTCCCACATTTTCCTGAGTTCCTCAACGGTGAGTGATTCTGTCCAGGTGTTTTGAGGATTGACCACGATGGTCAATGCATCAAAGGCAACGGGAATTTCAACAAAGCGAACCCCCGCATCTCGGCAAGCTTTGATCTCTTCGGTCAAGATCGGACGAGAGGCATTGTTGATATCGGTTTCACCAGCACAGAACTTGCGAAATCCACCCGTCGTCCCAGAGAAGGCAACGGAGACAGAGATATCGGGTTGTTCTTGCTGGAAAGACTGGGCGATCGCATCAGTTAAGGGATAGACCGTGCTGGAGCCGTCAACTTTAATCTCTGCTTGGTCTGGAGTTGGGGCCGTGCTACAGGCCGAGAAGACCAGAGCACTGACGGCTAAAGAGAGGGAAAGACCAATCCATGCTTTCATAGGAAAAATTCCGTTTTGATGAACGAGGCTGGGATTGTAGCGGATACAGCACACAAAAGGGCAAGCTTCTTAAGTGAAGGAATAATTAAGAGCAAAAGAACAACAATGTTGATTAACACCATATCCCATCAAGTAAAATTGATACATCTATCCTGGTTGATGAGTCAAGTATTGTGGGGCACAAACAATCCGGAATTCATAAGAATTAATGATTCGAGTGTTTTATGGCGCTAGGCGCTCACGATGTAAAACACTTCTGCGTGCGCGACGCGCATGCAACAGCAAGGGTTTTGGGGCACCGCGCCCAGCGCAGTGCCCCAAAACCCTCTTAACCAGAACTGACGTTAGTAACGTGAATGCCAGAGACGCTGAAACCCTCGATTTTCTGGGTGCGCCCCGCCCGGAAAATCGAGGGTTTTGGAGGCACGGCGCACCGCACGATGCCCTAAAGCCCGCATAACCCGGAGGGGTGTCAGTACTGCCGTTGTTTTTGCATGACTTCTGCAATGGTTAAGTTAGGTTGCGGGACGCCGTCATACGCAGTTCCTACCTTTCCCCGATAAAGATGTCCTAGACCGACCTGATACGCTCTAGCCGGCAGAGGAATATAGCCAACTTCTGCAACCGTTTGAGCCGCGTGATTCATATAGAACTCAACGAAGGGTCGGAGCATAGGGTTGCGTCGGACTGCTCCTGCACTGACATAAATGAACAGAGGCCGTGCTAAGGGTTGGTATTGAGACAATTGAACCGCTTGCTCTGAAGGGGCGACTGGCCCTCGTCCACTGTCGATGGCGACAGCTTTCAGCTTGTTGCCTTCTGCTTTGTAGTAGGCATAGCCAAAGTAACCTAGGGCGTTGGGGTCAGACTCAATCCCTCTAACGAGTACATCGTCGTCTTCACTGGCGATGTAGTCTCTGCGGCTGTCCATTTTTTCGCCAATAATGACATCGGTGAAATAGTCGTAGGTGCCAGAGTCAGTCCCCGGCCCGTAGAGCGTTAGGGGACGATCGGGAAAGGTCGGACGCACTTGGTTCCAGCGAGTGATAATCCCTTCAGCGTTGGGCTCCCAAATTCTGGCTAGTTCTTCAACTGTCAGGCTCGTGGCCCAGGTGTTTTGAGGGTTCACAACGACGCTCAAGGCGTCGAAGGCGATTGGAATTTCAACGTAGGAAATCCCTGCACTTCTGCAGGCTTCCATTTCTTCGGTTGAAATTGGACGAGAGGCATTGTTGATGTCGGTCTGCCCAGCGCAAAATAACTTAAACCCGCCACCTGTCCCTGAGACGGCAACTGTCACTTTGGCGTCTGGGTTGGCCTGGCGAAATTTTTGGGCGATTGCATCGGTAATTGGAAAAACGGTACTTGACCCATCGATACGCACCTCCGCAACTGTTTGAGCATTGGCGGCGTCTACTTGCGTTCCGGTTTGAGGTGCAGAGCTACAAGCAGAGAGGGCAAAGACACTGACAACAAGCGTGAAGGGGATGCCAAACCATGCTTTCATATAAAATTCCATCAAGTTTCAGTTGACCGAAGCGCGACTGAGGAGATCATAGTTCTGTCCTAAGTAAGGAAACGTCTTGCGCTGCGGGTATAGCAACAGAAAGTTGCTGAGGACAGGGCACAGGCGAGAAATCCCGCGGGGGAGCGTGGCCCCACATCCCTTTGTAACCAGCACTTCAAGCGCTATAGATCACCAATCTGTCCAAGCCCAGAAAAAAAGCACACAACACGTACTTTTTTCTGGGATTTGGGGCATTTGGGGCAGACAAGGCACACCTCAAGATGCCCATTGATGCCTAGTTCTGATCTCCCTTGTTTGATTTTCTCCCTTGTTTGATTAACTGACGGTTGATTTACGGATCTTTTCGACTCTCTGAGACTTTGGCTGTAAACCAACGTTTGCAACGCCTAAAAGTCTCGATTGCGTGTGAGGGCACTGCGTACTCCCACACAAAGTCCTACACAAATTACCTACACAAATTAAAGAGAATCCTCGTTTCTAACTCGTTTCTAACTAAGAAACTTGATATATCGATTTATTTTGATGAGTCAAGTGTAAGCATGAAAAATGCAAGTATCTTAACATCACTTAACTTCATGGTTGGCAATGGCAGCACCTGTAGAATTTTTGAAGACAAGACGGGGAGGATAAACGGTGATACTTCCTGTTGAAGTCGTGCTGAATACAAGGGAAATTGCACTTGCCGTAGAGGGTTGGCGGCATAGAGCGGTCAGGTCATAATGCCATTTGCCACGCTCGAAGTGCCCTTTGACTACCTGCTCACCCACTCGTAGTTGCAGTGAAGAGACAGGGGGTGTGGGTTGACCTGTCGGAGGTGTGGCGATCGCTGGAGACAACCACCGATAACGGCAGACCTGCTGCTCTACTACACGACTCGCCTGCCTAGGTCGAAATTGAATCCCGTCCTCCACTAGGTTGATGCTTCCTGGGCTGGGCCGGGTTAGCCAGAAAGCGCTCCCGCGTGGTGCAGCCAGGGCTATCCAGTAAGGCTGGGCAAAGAGGACGACGGGTTCCGGGAACGTGGCGATCGCCCAAGTGGGGTGTCCTGCCTGGGGCAGTGGCAGGTCACTCACCGCAACGGGTTGACCTGTAGGGTAGCCCGCTTGGTCCGCGTAGACCGCGACTCGGAGAGTGGTGTTAGGGGCGATTGCCATCACCCCTAATGCCATCCCACTCACCCGCATCGCTTGGGCGAGTGGAACCTGCTGGATTGCCGTCAGAGGAGCGTGTACCTGCACCCCTTGGTTGCCCATCGGCGGATCGAGGACTGGCAGGTCGGAGGTTTCGTTCCCGACGGTGGTAGCGACGGTTTGCGGACGCAGGCTTTCCGAAATTTCTAAGGTGGCGGCAACAAGCTGGCTCTGAGCTGGCTGCGGCAGGTGTAGCGTCTGGTGGGTTGCTTCCCGTCCTGCAAATCGGAGGATTTGCTTGGGCGTGGAGGGGTAGGTAGGATCGATCGAAAACCGCTGCAGGACGTACTGGGTCGCTAGGGTGAGTAGACTCAAGTCAAACTGGCAAGGCGCGTCGGACTCCGCAATGAGTTGGAGGTCGGTGTTGAGGCGTTCGGGATGAGCGTTGAGATAGCGTTGCAGCGTTGTTGCCAGAGCCGCGCCTGCATTCACCTGCCCCTCGGCACTGGGGACGGAACGGCCAATTTCTCCTGCGGCCTGCCAGATGGGGAGCAGAGAATTGGGGATGGCGGTTTCATCAAGGATGCCTAAGCGCGGTGTGGTGGGGTAGCTCTGGACGTTGATTTCAGTCAGATGGGTGGGGGAGAGGCTAACGGGAGTGCCCGTTGCATCGCGCAACTGGACTGCAAAGCGGCTATCGACGAATGGAGTCGCTAGGGAGGCGAGGCGGTTGTGCAGGGGGGCGATCGCGGTTGGTTTTTCGGCCACGGTTGTGCCATCAACCCGGTAGAAAGCCAGTGTGAAGTTGGCCGCGAGTGGGGCGCTCTGGGATATGCGAATGGATTGAATCGCTAGGGGTTGATCCAGCGTAATCAGCACTAGCGTAGCAAGCGACGATGGCTGGGCTGTGACAGGAGCGCTGGCTGCTAAGGCATTAAAGCCATAGGGTTCAAAGACGCCCTGGAGAATCGTGTTTGCCGAATCAATCTCAACTGCGTCAACCACGGTGTTCACAGTAACGCGGATTGGAATGGTGGCACGAAAAACTCGCAGGGGGCGATCGCCGCTAGGCGTATTGACAATCTTTTTTGCAACGAATGACATAAATCTTGAGGAGAAATTCTAGTTTGAATGAAAGGGCTGTCTCGGCTAATCTCGAATGACAAAACTTTCGCCATTCTCACGAATCAAGACATAGCCATCAAACTCGTCGTCATCGTATCTTCCATTCACAATAATTCGCTCACCGGGCGTTAAATTAATGGCTCGCAACCTTCTAGAGTCTGCCTCAACCACAATCTGCCCATTGGCAGTATTGAGGATAAATTCATCATCATCGATCATCCTGACGAATTCACCAGAAATTTGAGTAAGACCATGTCTCTGACTGAAGTGTGTTGTGTGCTGGGCCAAGACTTGTGTCGGGAGTGAGACCGCAGTCGCTACAGCAGTCATGACATTAAGCAAGATAAGCAAGAAGAAATTTTTCATTTCTAAACCTTAAAAACTGTGTTCCCTTTCATCATAGCGTCACTCGTCATTGGAGTTGTAGTGGCTTGTAGTGGTGTGGTCTGTGACTACATCACTCAACCCCTTAACCAGTAGGATCTTGTGCTACATGACTGTCCCTCATAACTATGAAGACCGTTATAATGTGAATTCGAGATCAGCTAAAATTCAGAAGGATTGAACGATAAACTAATCTATCTTTTATGCTGACTCCGTCAATTATTGAGTTGATTGCTTGTGATGTAAAACATGTGCTATACGAATGTTTTACATCACAATAAACTGCTGCTTTACGGACGAATTTCGTATCAATACTTCTGGGTGTAACTGGCTTGACTAAGAAGACTTGACTAAGAAGAAAAATACGTGATGTTTGAGGCTCAACGTCTCAATCGGTTCTCAAAGTCAGTCCGCAACGCGAGGCTAAGATTGCCGACGCGCGTCACTGAATCTTCTAGTTGTCCGATGCGATCGATGGAGATGCGACTAAAGCGGTCGAAGTTTCCCTGCAAACGTCCGATCCGCGAATCAATGACTTGTACTCGGTCTTGCAGTCCTCCTAGGCGGCTGTCAATGGTGGCAAAGCGACTCTGAAAGCCGTTCACTTGGTCATTCAGCCGTCCGACATTGGTTTGTAGACCGCTCACTTGGGTATCTAGGCGACTGATGTTAGTCTGGAGCGTATTGAATTGAGTGGTCAGGGTGCCCACTCGTCCATCTAGAGTGGTGAGATTCTGCTGGATGCCGTCTACTCGCGTTGTCAGATTACCCAGATTGGTTTCAAAGGTTGTTTGTCCTCGTTGTAGCCGATCGACGCGCCCAGCCAACACGGTTTGTTCTCGTTGCAAGTTATCGACACGCCCTACGATGGTCACCTGATCGCGCTGTAAACTATCAATGCGAGACGTGAGGGTATTGATCTGATTGCTGAGGGTTGCAGAGGTCTGCTGCACGCTGGTGAGGCGATCGCTCAGTTGGGCGATGTTTGCAACAATCCCGCGATGGCTCTCTTGCAGTGTTCCCACCTGTTTGCCTAGGGTATTCACCTGCTCTGTCACCGTCTGCATATTGTTCTGCATCGCCTCACTCTGTTTTAGAACCGTGGCGACTTGTTCATCGACTGTGGCAAATCGGTTCTGGAATTCGCCCAGTTGTTTGGTGACCGATTCCAGTTGGCGATCGCTCTGCGTCAGCCGATTCTGTACCCCTTCAAATTGACTGGTGAGAATTCCCAGGCGATTATTCATCGTGTTGACATTCGTCTGAATGCCATCCACGCGGGTGTTCAACGTTCCAAGGCGATGATCGACGCTGTTCACCGTGGTACTGAGGCTCTCAACGCGAGTCGTCAAGCTGCCAATGCGACTATCAAACCGTGACACTGTGGTGTCCAGGGCGCCTAGACGGGTGGTGAGTGTGCCGATGCGATGGTCAAATCCACTGACGGTGGTATTTAAGCTGTCTAACTGCTTGGTCATCCCACCGATTTGGTCATCCAAGCGGCTATTGAGGGTCGTTAGGCGACCATTGGTTTCGGTCAGGTTTGTGTTGAGGGTGGTCACTTGAGTGGCGATCGCCCCTACTCTGCCATCTAGAGTGCCAACATTGGTTCGCAGGTCACCTAAGTCCGTTTGGAAGCGACCGACCTGAAGGGTGACAGAACCGAGTTGTTCCGTTAAGTTGGCGATCGCGGTGGTTGTTTGTCCAACCGTGTCTGTCACGACTTGAGTGAACTCGGTGCGGGTCTGGGCAATTCCCGCCAAACCACCAACGCCAGCGGTTTTCAAGGTTTTAGAGGCTGCACTTAGTGCAGGGGCCAAGGCAACTTTTGTGGTCACATCTAGGTCGTCAATCCCAGTATTGAGAAAATTGTGAATAGACGTTTCCGCTACTTTGCGACCAATGTATTGACCGACGATCCCCATCTGGTTGTCAATAAAGCCCTGTAGCCGCTCGAAAACGCCCTCAACAACCGACCCAGCTTCCCTGCGTTCTTTAATAATGCCGAGGGAAGCCCCGAGGGGATTATCCTGTTGAGTGACTGCCAAGTAAGTTTCTAGCCAGGGGGCCAGCCAGTTTTTGAAACGCGACGTGAGGGAGGCGATCGCTGCGGTAGAACTTTCCCCCCCGTTGGCATCAGGTTGCAGCAGCGCCATCACCGTCGCCGCCTGAAAACTCCAGGACTGCAAATAATCATAGGTGTTGACTGCTTCGAGTAACCCCTGCCCAAAGTCGCGGAAGTAAATATCCACCGCCTGCCGATAGGCAACATTAGTATCCCAGTTGTAGAGGTTGACCATCTCCGTCAGGCTGGCCTGCGTTTGCAGAGGAGTTTCTGCCTGGGCATTGAGGAGGCTGAGGAACGTCTCTAGGGCGTCCTGCTGGTCTGCCATCAAATCCTCCGAGGTGGGCGGCAGCAGCAATAGGGTGGCCAGTCCCTCAGCATTCGTGCGCGTCGTCAGGCTGGTGGCCTGCTGGGGGATCAGTTCATGGGTGGTGCGGAGGTGGCCCCAGGTGGTCACCAGCGTCAAGGCTGTATCAATCAACGGCTGCCCCTCCAGATCTGTGACACGCACCGTCAGCGGCACCGATTGTCCCAAAAATGGGTCGGTCCGCAGGGTCGAGAGGCGCACCTTCCCCGGCGGTTGGAGAGACTTCACCTGTTGGCGCAGTGCCTCCAGTGCCTGCAACACCTCATCTTGCCCAACAGCGCTAAACATGGCCGGAAACCCCTATCGACGTTGAATGATCGCTTGCAGATTGTTCACCCGATCTTTAATAGCCGCTACTTCATTTAAGCTATTTCTCACCACAGTGGGGTCGCCCAGTTGTTGCAGGGCAATCACCTGCTGACGCAGCGGAGCAATCTGGGCATTGACTGTATTGCGCAACACCCCATTATCGGCCACCAAGTTATTTTGGAAGGCTAATTGCTCTTGCCTTAACTCAGTGCGGACCTGCTGCACCTGCTGGGTGAGCCGCTGCGTGAGGCTCTGGTCAAGCTGAGCTTGGGCGGTGGCAGCACTTGTGTCGGCGCGGGTGGCTGCATTGGTAAAGACCTCAAAGGCAACCGTTTGACTGGGTAAATTGGCGGTTCCCACCTGCACGGCTTCTAGGGTTTGCTGCATGGTCACTGCGTCCTGTACGGCGCTGACCAGGGAGTTAAAGAAAGTGGGATTACTGTCTGTATTCAGGCTAATCATGGCCTCGCGGACGAGGCCGTAGTCGCGTTGTTTCCCGACGAGTCCTTGATTGCGAACAATGTCTTGGACTTCTAGTTTGACGCGCGTGATGGAGTCAAGATAGTTGCGGTCAATCCTAGGCCGCAGGCGATCGCGGATGGTGCCCACCAGATCGCCCTTGCGGGGGGGATCGATGTAGTCGATGATCCAGGGGCCAATCCAGTCGCGGTAGGTAACCTGGATTGAACTCACACCCAGGCTGGTGTCTGGCGTCAGGGGGTCGCTGTCGGGCTTGGCGAAGGCCATCACCGTAGCCCGGTAGTCGCGCCAGCGTAGGCGGTAGAACGGGATCAGCTTGCCCACTGCAAGGGCAGGATTGCGGAGATAGTGGGTATCGAGATAAGTGCGCACGCGAGTGGGACTGCTGATGGTAGGCTGGGTGCCATCGTAGAAGCGGTGCATGGCTTGGTAGGCGGAGGCCGCTTCCTGGGGAGTGTTGGCAGCTAGGATGGCCTGGGCAATGGTGAGGCTGCCATTAAAGCGGAAATTCAGCGCAGCGGCCATTTCGTTTTCGTCTTCATCTGCCAGTCCTTCGGCGTAGTCAGACCGCAGTTGCACTCGGGCGAGTCCCTGAGTGTTGGTGCGGACAGAGATGGTGCGATCGCCCACTCCCCCCAAGCTCTCGAACCCACCGACTGGTTTGAACTGGCCCCAGGTCGTCACTAGGTCAATCCAGGGGCGCTGATCGTTGGCAAAGGTGACGGGTCTGCCCTGCAAATCGGTAACCTGCACCGTAATTTCTGCCAGTTCTCCAATGGCGTAATTGACGCGTGTGGTGCTGAGGGCGACGCGGCGGTACTGGCTCAGCAGCGGGGTCACTACGGCTTGCAGGGCGTTGAGGCTTGTTTGCAGTTGGTTGAATCTGGTTTCGAGGGTCTCGATCCGCGCTGATAAAGTTGCTTGAACGGTATTAATTTGTTGAGTCAGGCCGGTTTCAACGGCCTCAACCGCTGCGATGAGAGTGTTCCAGTCGGCGGCGGTGATCAGATTGCCGGGGGCTTTGTTGCCAATGCTATCTACCAGGAGACCCATAAGTTAACCTCGCGTTGAAGGATCAGGACAGGGAAAAGATGAGGACGGGGAACGGAGCAGGACTGATGCAAGTGCAGTCCGTTTTTCAGCGATCAATGACTTTTGTCAGTGCAGCCGCATTGTTGAGGGGGTCGGTTCATGCGCTATACCTCATCCACGTTCAAAACGACTTGCACCCCAGCAGGACGCACCTGCTCGATGCCCTGTGCAACTCGTTGCAAGATCAGGGGGTCGAGGGTTTCGCTGGGCGATCGCAGATGCACCTGGGCTAGCACCGTTAGAGGGCGGCGAGCAGCCCAGCCAAACCGGACTTGAGCGGAGGGGTTGAAGGCAAACAGAGAACGGTCGAACTCGCTAGCAGGGGGAGGGGTTTGTCGGTCGTAGCGGCCCGATTCGGGGTCTACGGACTGCGTGGGCGGCGGCGGCAACAGACGGCCTTCGCGGGTCCAGGCGGGTTTAATGTCTGGCTCGGTGAAGGGGGTGGGTTCCAGCGCCAAGTAGCGCCACGTAGAGTGCCCTACGGGCAGCCGGGGCACTGCTGGAATGCCGCCATTGACAATTCGCTGGGCATCGAGTCGATAGCGCATGACGAGCCGGGAAGTGGGGTCTGTTGCTTGGGCGATCGCCACAAATTCGTCGTTCTGCCACTCGCCTAGGTCTGCCACCACCCCATCGGTCCAGAGGAGGGCGTGGACGGCGGGTTCCGCCTGCGTACGGACGGTCAGTGGTGCGGCGAGGGGGTCGGGGTGGGGGCGTTGCCACTCGCCAGCGGTGCGATCGAAGCGCCAATGGCCGCGAGGCTGCGTTGAGCGGTCTGCGTGATAGAGGGTGTCTGCTTTGCCGAGGGGGTGCCAGCGATCGCCCTGGTATTGCCACATATCCCGACCGTCGTAGCGCAACAGCCCGCGATCGCAGCCAAACCACACCATGCCCCGGTCATCGGCCTGAATGCAGTAGACTGGCCCTGTCGTCAGGTCAGGAAAGGCTTCGAGGGCGGTTTCGTAGGTGAGGCCCTGAACGGCACGGGCAACGTAGCGGGCCAAGCCTTTTGCCGTGCCTAGCCAGAGCGACTGGTCTCGCCCGCGGCAGAGGGCACGCACGGGGGGCAGGTGAACCGCGCTCTCGGCGGGGGGCACATTGGGGTTGAGCGGTGCCCACTCGGGGGCTTGCTCCGTTTCACTGGCACCGCTGTAGAAGTACCAGGCGTCTAATCCTGGCTGGAACTGGAATAGGCCGCGATCACCTGCCAAAAAGAGCAGACCATTGCGGTCGAGGTGCAGCGCGTAGATGGGGCTGCCGGGGAGCGCCCGGTCTTGCAGCGTATCCCCGGTTCCCAGGGTCTTGACGCCGGTGGCTGTGCCCAACCACCACTCACCGTTGACGCTGGCGATTGCATAGACAGCGGGTTGGTTCAGCCCGGCAGGACTGGGAGAGGGTGTCCAGGTGTTGTCCACGGGGAATAGGGGAAGGCGCAGCAGGCCGCGATCGCTGCCGATCAGCAAGTCTTGAGCAGCGAGGGCAAGGCAGTGGATGGGAGGTAGACTGGCATCGGTCAGGATCGGCTGCCACTGCCGACCGTCAAACCGCCAGAGTTGGCCGCTACCTTCTATGTTGTGGGCCAGCCAGAGGGTGCGATCGCCTGCCTGCAGGATGGCGCTTACTGATCCCGTAAGTTCCTCGTGGGCGGTTGCCCAGCCGGTTAGGGGAGGGGGAGCCGTCGTGATGGCTTGGGCGGGCGATCGCAACACGCCTGTATCAGTGCCCAGCCAACTGGTGAGGGTGGGGCGCAACCGCAACACCTGACCCGCACTCAGATTTCCCTGGTAGGCAATGCCGAGCGGCAGGTCAGTCTGCCCTTGATACAGTTCAATCACGGGGGTCTCTGTCGGGTCGATCTGCCCAGCCACAGGCGTTACCCCCTGCAGGTAGAGTGTCACTGGCACGGGTTGCACACTGGGGTTATGGACCGACCAGCGCATCAGCGGTCCCACGAGTTCCAGCGGTAGGCCAGGCGCTTGGATGGGGTGGCGTTGTGGGGCGAGCAGCGGAAATTCTTCTAGAAACAGGCCGCGATCGCGCTCTGGCAGGGGAGCCATCAGGTTTACCGGGAGTTGGGCCTTCACCATGCGCCGGAGGGCATTTAGGGTAGCGAGGCCATCCCGATATAGGGCCACGATTTGACGGATGCGATCGCGGTAGGCTTCCGTCAGTTCCCTTTGGGCAGGTGGGTCTTGCCATGGGGCAATGTTCAGCAGAGCAGCGAGGTAGGCCAAGTCGTCGATGTAGGGATAGGTGTCGAGGATTGGGTCGGTTGAGCGGGGGAAGGGTTGCTGTCGCAGTTGCCGTTGCCGTAGGAAGACTGGGCTGTAGAGGGCGCGGTTGGCAACGTTGAACCAGTGTGCCTGCAACACGTCGCTGGCTTCCTGGTTAAGTTGGTCGAGGCTGGCCCCCACGGCTTGAAGCAGGTGAGCCAGCAGAGAGCGGTCGCCAGGGTCAGGCCGATAGAGGCTAGGTAGGCGATCGCGCATTGGGTCAAAGCGAGCCATCATCTCCCTCCCTGCACTTCAATACTGAGCAGACTCAACCGTTCAAACGGCGTCAGTTCGTAGATGGGGTCACTGGCTTGAGCGAGCCGGTAGCTGAGTTGGCTGGCCTGGGTAATGACAAACTGCACTTGGTAGGGGGCGATCGCCGGGATGGGAGTTGCTGGGTTGTGGTCTGCCAGCGGTGCAGCCGGTTTGTTGGGCAGCGGCACCACCTGCAACAAGCGCGAGTAGGAGACCTGACGGCTGGCAAGGGGAGGATCATCCACGGCGTTGAGGCGGTTGAGGGTGGTGAGGGCAGTTGTCATCGCTGCTTGCATAGCAGGCCGGTCAACTGGAGCGGCGTCTGCTGGGGCCGTGACGATCACCGTCAGGCGCGTCGGCAGATTGACATCGGTAATATCTAAGTCTCCTAGCGTTGTGGGGAAGCCGACGGTCAGCAGTTGGCCGGTTTCCCGCTCCAGAATATTTGCCTGCGTATCGCCCCGCACGCCCTTCAGGATCTGCACATCCTCGACGCCCCGCAGCGCCAGTGCTAGCCCAATCAAGCGGTTGAGGCTGCCCGCTTGACCCACTGGGAGTTTGGCGAAATAGTCTCGATAGGCATCCCGCAGCGATCGCTGGATGGCTTGTCGGTCCTGGTCGAGCAAGCTATCGTTGGTGGTTAAGCGCAGTTGCAGGTGGATTTTCACCGGCGGGTGTATGCTTGGTGGTTCAACCCGCACCCCGGCAGGTCGGGCATCTTCAATCGCCTGCAAGATGCGCTGGTGCAGTTCGGGAGGCATCGCCTCTTCCTGCACGATTACCCGCACGTAGGGACACCCCGTCGTCTCATCAAGGACTTCGTCTAATTCCACCTTCACCCCTTGGCGGGCGATCGCCTGTTGCAGGGCACCCAGCGTCGCTCGTTGGCTGCTATAGAGGAAGTTTTTGGCGCGGCTGCGGAGTTCTGCATCACTTTCTGACTGGGTGGCGATTGCCGTTGGTGCTGGGTTGGTTACTCGCTCAATCCCGACGAGAGGCAGAGCCAGGACAGTGAGCGAGTCGGCAGGGAGGGGATCGTTGGTCTCCAAGTCGCGTGCATTGACGCGGATAGTATTCTGCCCCGGTGCCATCTGCACAGTTGCCGTTGTTTCGTATTCCACATTGCCATCCGCTGTTAAGACGCGCGTCCCTGCAGGGATGTTGATCGCCCCCAGACTGTTGGCTGAGCGGGTAAACTCCACCAGCCCAGCCGCGCGGCCCCCCGTCACCCGCTCAATCCCTAGTAAAGCCACCACCTTATCCAGCGCACTGTCTGTTGCGGTGTCCACAAATCCCGAATCGTAGACGACTTCTAGCTGGGCGTAGAGTCGAGCAATTTCCAGCGCCACCGTCTCAGACAGCGTGCGGGCCACGCTGCCAGTGTAAATATCCGTCAGAATCGGTTGCGCTGACTCTGGGTAGTAGTTGATAGCCACCAGAGTGCCGGGGTCAGGCAGTTGCCCCCCTTCCAGCCATTGCACCGTCTGCTGATCGGGCAACAGGGTGTAGTCTTTACCTGGGTTGAATAAGGTTGGCTCGCCATCGCGACTGCCGTAGATGGACTGGATCGCGCCCACCTTGGGCTGTTGTAGATGGTGCTGGTAGGGAGGAGCCGTGACCTCTGACGGCGGAAAGGGATGCAACTCGGCGGCAACGCCTCCCGTCAGGTGGGTCAGCAAGTTATCCAGCACTTCTGGATAGGGGCGGCGGCGGAAACTCATGGGGCTAACTCCAATGCAAAGGGGCCAATGGTGAGGGGAATGCGGCTGTCAATGGGGAGGACACTCAAGACGACATTGACGCGATCGCGCATCACCGGATCTGCTGTCACGGCGATCGCCTCCACCTGGGCAATCCGGGGTTCCTGTTTCAAACTCTCCAGGATGTAGAGTTTGATCAGATTGCGGTTGGTCGCCGTGTTGCGTGTTCCAATTAACTCTGGCAGGCGCGATCCATACTGCGGATGCCCCAAAGCGGCCAGTTCCCCCCGTGGCGTGAGCAACCGCAGGATAATGGCTTGGGCCAAATTATCGCGCCCCTGCACCAGCGCCCAATCCGTCAATTGCTGCAGCTGGTTGGACAAGCGCCGCCTCTGTTCCGCCACCGTATAGACTGGGCGAAGTTCCGCATGCTTGAGCCGCAACCGCAAGTCCTGGCGGAGTTGAGAATTTTCTGGCATCGATAAAACTCCGTTTGCAAAACCATGATGTCACTAACCCCTAAACCCTGTCTCATACCGACTCCGTCGGTTGTTGGGGCCGTTTGTTGTGGCGTCAAATGGCCACTGTACAGATGAATTGTATTCGTCGATCACTCCTCAGTTGTGATAAAAACCAAACTCCAAAATCGAAGATCAAAACTCATACGGAATCCGTTGCTTATAGGGTCGGTTAGTTTTTGGTAGAGTGCGCGCGGCGCGCGCACTCTACCAAAAACTAACTGCTACTTTATAGGCGGATTCCGTATCACAACATTTCCTCACCCTCCAATCATCACAGTCCCCACTGCAACCACCGTTCCTATGGGTAAGTCGGCGGGGTCATTACAGGTGATCGCCGGATCGCCGTTGCGGGCTGCTGGCTTGCCGTTGATCATCACCGTCGTGCTGCCTAGTTGAATAGTGGCTTGGTTGCGGGGTGGTGTCTGAAACGGCCCCCCTTGAGGGATATGGGACGGTGTGTTAGTGGCTGTACTGCCCTGCACGGCTGCCGCTTTCCCTTCTACTGTCACATCGGGACTGAGGCCACCATCCAACTGGCCTGCAAAGGGGTGGGGCAGCGGTGTGGGAATGGGGCCACCGGGAGACGGAAGCATCACTATGTGGGTGTCGGTTGCCAGAATGCGATCGCCTTGTTTTGCCGCAGGTTGAGCCATTGTCGTTAGTGTGAGTAGATTACTTTTGATACGGAATCCGTTGCTTATAGGGTCGGTTAGTTTTTGGTAGAACGCCGTTCTACCAAAAACTAACTGCTACTTTATAGGCGGATTCCGTATGATACGATCGATTACATATACCCAATCTATTGTTTTTGTCTGAATGAATTGATCAAGCAGATGATCAAGAAAACATTTAGTTGATGTTAACCATGGGCTGACCTTTGATATTCACCGTACCTCCTTTTAAGTCGAGTTGACTTTGCCCCTCTAGGGTGATTTTATTGCCCTTGAAGGTCAGATCTCCTTGGCTTTCCAGCATCACTGCTCCATCGCGGTCAATTTGTAGCGTTGCTTTACCACCATCAATCGTCAGAGTCACCACAGGATCATCATCTTTCACGTCTAGCTTCAGTCCACTGCCGAGGCTAAGAGTAATCTGACGGGTATCCCCACTCTGGACGTTTAGTTGAATTGCATCGTCCTCATTGGCTCCTAAGGGTAGATGCCACACGAGTTGATGGGCCTCACTGATGGGGGGACGAGCCGTGTCGGTGTAAAGGCTGCCGGTGATCACCGGGGCATTCAAATCGCCGCCAATAAATTGCACTAGCACTAGGTCCCCGACATTCGGGATACTGGCGGTGCCAATGTGGGAGGTAGCCACGGGGACTTGTTTCAGGACAATGCCTGAGTTGCGTAGCACCACCGTACAGGCGTAATTATCCTGGTCGGAAGTGCTGGCGTGGGGGTGTTGACTCTGCACGATCGCCAGTTCTGCACTGTGCAGGTGGCGCAGTTCGTCCCGCACGATCCGCTGGATGGTTTCAAAGAGAGTAAACGTTGTGGTCATCAAAGTCCTCCCAGTAAATTTCCTAGTCCACTGCCAGAGCTAGCCGTGCGGAAATGAATCAACGTCGTAAATCCATGGGTTTTGGTGTAGCGGTGCCACACCTGATAGGTCAAAAATTTTCCGTTCAATCTTGCATTGGGGGCGTCGGTAATTTCAAACGTGCTGCCAATGGCAATGGCTGGGGCACCCGCAACCCAGAGACGACCCGTGACGTCGAGCGAACGGGTTTGACTGGCGATCGCCCCTGCCACCTGAGTGGCTGTTTTCTGACTACGTACCGCCCCATCTGCATAGAGGGGGGCGGTATTGCCCCTGCCTGCCGTTGCCGTCACACTGGCCGGGTCGTTGACCAACCAACTCCAGGCCTCATTACCCTGATGACCAGCCGCCCCCTCACCGATGACCGTGACGGCGGCGGCAGCCTTTGTCTCGCTCACCTCTAACGCCAAAATATCTTGCCCATACCTAAAGGTCTGTACTGCCTCTCCAGCGTTTGGCGGCACAAAACAGAGTTTACCTGCGGCAGTAAAGTAGGCTAGGTAGCCACTTTTCTGAGCGAGGGCGGCGATGTGCTGATAGGCAGGGATGCGATCGCTGATGGCGTAGGCGGGCAAATCAACGCCATCCTCCACTGTGTCTATTGCTACGGTTGCCTGGCTTGCCAATTCCTTCACAATTTTTCCGGCGGTCTGTTGGGCAAAACTTTGGTTCAGACGCAACCGCGTGAGATCTGCCCCGCCATTACTCACGCGCAGAGACTGAGTGCCCCGCAAGTTGCGGCGAATTTGCTGGACTGTGCCCTTGAGGATGGCGATCGCCTCCCCATCTGCATAGCCCAGGGAAATCTGCCCCTCATCGGCCAGCGCCACCGCTGGAGCCTGACTATCGCTCGACAGGGTAATCACCGCCTCATCCACAAACGGCGCCATCCCCAGTTGCACACTGATGGCAATAAGGCTGCGTTGCCAAGGGTCTTCACTGCCTCCCCCTAGGCCCACTGTGCTGGCGGCAGCTCCTGCAAGTCCGCCCAGGCCACCACCACTATTCCCACTGCCAAATTCGACAGCAAAGGTGGGGCGACGCACTGCGGCAGGGGCAGCATTACTGGTAAACGGCAAACTGATCATTGCATCTCACCTCCTTATGGTTGAACGTTTTCGCCTAATGGATGATCGGCTGGTCGCGCTGGAACTTCTTCACCAAAATGCCGCAGATCAGTAGCTGGGGGATGAATGCGGACAACGGGTTCTGTGGGTAGAAAGTCCTGCTCTAAGCTGACACTGAGTTGATTGTTGATGAAATTGATGATGAAAGTACGAATGTAAATGGGATCTTGAATCATCCAGCGACGATTAATATCAAGAATCGAAATTTCAGCCCTCTCTGATAGAGGCATATTGTTTGCAGCAAAGGTATCCCTGAGGGCCTGGGAAACAGTCCGCGCTGTCAGTGTTGCCTGTAATGTAGTGTCGATGTTGAACTGAGGAATCAGCCTTCCTCGCACATTCCGTTGCAATCGGAGAATTGTTCTGATACCGGAGGCGATCAGGTGTAAGGTTTTTTGCCCATTCGATTCAGTTGTTGTACTGCTTGTAAAGCTCCACTGGTAATCACTTGCAGTCCGACCACTGCGAGCCAGATCAGCATCAAAATCACCATCAGAATTTGCCTGTAGCCAGGCAAGCCGATCGGCAGAAGAAGTCCCGATATTTGGAGGATCGCTGGGATCGTAGGTGTAGCTGTAGGTGTAGCTAAAAGAACTGCGATCGGGTTCTGCTAGGGTAATATTAGGGATTTGCCGTTGAAGCGCTGCTGCCCAATCGAAATCAAGATCCCCATATTTAGCTCGAAAGGCAGCAATCAAAGTCGCCTGATTAGGTTGCGCTGCAGCAGAACCAGCCCAACCCACAAACCAAAACTCTACTGGAAACTCATCAACACTTACAATTGGGCCATTACCTTGGGGGCCACTGTATCCCTGGAGATGAATGGGAGCACGGACAATGGGACGTTGCAAATCGTCATTCCCAAAAGCAACACTTAATTGATGGAGCATTCGTTGACTTTGCCCCAGTGCACACCCCCGGATACGAATTTCAGTCCGCACATCCATTTTGCTGTTTGATAGAGATCGGAATTCACCATCCGATACAGCCTTTTCAAGATGATCAGGCGTAACCTCACGCCCACCCGGTCTGACTGGAATACTCATGCCTCCTTCTTCGTTGGCATGAACTACAATATTAACTTCCCCCCAAGGAAGACCATTATTTGTGGAATTATTACTTAGATAATCTCGAACATCAACCAATGTGCGCAGATGAGTCACGACTGTTCCTGCTGGGTTGATGCTAAAGTAATCATTAGCATGAATGTAAAAAACATCATGCTGTTGAACATTACGCCTGACATCTCCCATAATGAATGTAATTCGCTCACGATCACCAATCGGCGCGTCCCGTAAAGCTTCCTGTTGTCGTACAAAATTCAGGAGTTGGTTCAAGTAGTCACGCACTGCACCTGAATCGGCAGCATGGCTAATAAATTCTTCAACAAGTTCACTAGACATTGCCTCTAATTGACGACGGTAAAAGAGATCCTGAATATGATCAGGTTGAAGCTGGCGATCGCGGTGGAACTGTCGCTCTAGTTGGTGCTCTGCCTCCGTCATGATTTTGAGATACTGCCCCGCCTTGGCTGTGGAATTGGGCGTAAAGGTTTGAGCGGTACGATGCCAGGAGCCGTCGAAGGCCAGAATGGTATACAGCCGTTGATTAACTGGATCGCCTTCGCGTAATTCGTAAAAGATGCTGTAGGTAATCGTATTACCATCGCTACTACGATTTTCTTCTGCCACCCAAAGCAGCGTACCAGGATTCACATAAAAGCCAACGTGGGGCCGCTGTGACCAGATTCCATCCGCATCCGCAGTCGATCGCACCCCCACCGCTCCGACAATCACTCCGGTTTTGATGTTAATCGCATTGATGGCCTGTATTGTGCTATCTCGTCCGACATCGGTTATTGCTGTGCAGGTGCGAGTGGGGGTGACATCGGTGTAGGGACGACTGTCTGCCCCTAGTTCCACCTGTTGCACGTAGATATCTCGGTTGGTGGACAGTGGTGTGGTTGCGCCCCAGAGGTGATCCTGACAGGTATTGACTGGGATGCCACAGTCGTTTGCTTGTCGCCAGTCACCGCGCCAGTGTCCCTTAAACGGGTCAAATGCATCCGTCCGATTTTTCGCTTTGCGATTCGCTACCCCATTAGCACTCCGGTGCGATCGCAAATGTTCTATGATCTCTGCTCCGTTGAGCGATCGCTCGATCAGAGTCCCCTGAATCGTGGGTACAACTGGGATCGGTAGCGTCACACTACCCAGTTTATTGGCGATCGCTCTGGCATCATCATAAATTTGGGTGTATCGATCCCAGATTCGTTGTTGAGCAGCATCAGTGGGCCGAGTTGCAAGGGCGGCGATCGCCATCTCCTGCCGCAGTCGTTCAAAGGCGGTGGCGGCAGGAACTGGTGAGGGAACAGGCCGCACCGCTAGGGGAATGCGGTGGCGAACCTCGTCATCAATCCTCACTTCTAAGGTAATATCCTCTGCGCCTTGGGCACTCTGGGTTCTACCATAAATGGCGACGAGTTGTTCCACATCGCCAGAGAACCGGCGCGTGTTCGGGCCATTGGCATCGTTGAAAACAATCTGTCCTGAGGTAGCTGTTTGTGGACGAAAAGTCAGCTCAATATCGCGGTTGCCCCGGTCTGGCTGCCAATCGACTTTGAGATAAAAGTGAGAGCGTTGATTGCATGGAACCTCGCTGGCATAGCTGAAGCGCAGCGTGACTACCCAGCGATCGCGGGTGATGCTGCCACGCACAATTTCAGGACCAATCGGGGGAGAACAAACCATGGGGCGATCGCCTCTCAACTCGTTTGAATACTCAGGTTCAAGCTCTGGGTCACCTTGGCACCCCAGTTGTTGCCATTGCCCGACCAAGCTTTTGCTGCTGCCCGCAACTCGTACAGATAGAGTTGGCGCAGCATGGCCTCACGATTGGCTCCTTTGCTGGGGGGAGCAAAGGTGACATCAGTGTCAAAGTCGGGTTGATAGGTCACGGTCACGGTCACAGACTGACCACCAGAGAGCGGCAGGGCTTCCACACTAAAATTCACGATGCCGTTTGCATTCGTAGCCCGGTTCATTCCCTCAGTCATCACCCGACCATGCTGCCGCACAGGTTCGCTGCTTACGGCAGAGAGGCTGAGATCAACTAAGGCGGCTGACCTCGTGATGTTGACGTTGTAGCCCACTAGGGGACGCCCCCCTGCATCGGTGACGCGCACAATAAAGGATTTAATCCCCAAATTGGCAAGATTCACCGGCTGATGAATTGGACTGCCAGGTGTTGTTTCTGAAGTGCCTTCGCTGATTGTTATCACAGGCATCAACAGATTATTCAACTCATAAATAGACTGGGCGATCTGAGCAAATGCTGGTTGGTTGTTCTGAAAGGCCCGCAAAACATTGCGGAAATAGACCACACTGCCACGGTCGAGGTCTTCCATGGGGGGGTCTGCATCAAACATCCGCAGGGCACGCCAGATTGTTTGCGAGAATCGCCGACTCTGGGTGTCATTTATGTTGGAATTAAACGGATACCAGTAAGAGGACGCATCAGCAAAGAGAACATCTGGATTCGTCATGGCCTTGTGGATCTGGTATAACCCGTTCGCAATGTATCCTTCATTGCGGAGTCCCTTCTCTTTGTCCTCAAAGGTGGGGAGTGCAGTAGATTCTGATCCCCCAAATAAATACTGGCGTTGTCCATTCTGAATCAGACCGGTCAGTTGCGGTTGATTCCTGAAGATAAGCGCAAACCCTCGCATAGAACTGGTACCGCCGTATTCATATCCCCATTGCAGGCGCACGAAATTTGCCCAGCCTTCACTCAGGGCATGATTGAAGGTCAACACTTGAGAGGCCGAGTGATTGGCAGCCAGTTGGATAAACCCTGCCAGTGTAAAGGGGGGGTAGGGTTGCAGTGCCTTGAAGAAGACCCAATGCGTCATTTCATGGGCAATCACATCTTCATCCCAGGCATCGGAGCGACGACCATGACTTGACCCTTCGCCTAGGTTGACATCCAGCAGCATCCAACTTCCTTCTCCGGAGATCAGATCCACGTCTAGAGTACGGCTCCGACTAGGGTTGCCCCAGCGGTGGTCGGCCTCATCCTGCCGGGTCTGGTGTTGATACCAGCGCTGCACCTGCCTAACGACCCGCATGACGTTAATGGCAGAGTTGCTGCTGCGTTCTGAGGTGAGCAGCTGGTAACGCCGAAAGGTGTCTTGGGAATAGTTTTCTACCGGGCGAGACTCAAAATCGTGGGAGTCATCAAAGATATTCAGGTTGCCAACATTCAACCTTAGCCCCAACGTATGGCGCCAGTCTGCTTTCATCTGCAGCCGCAGAGAAATATCTGGCAGTGGGTCAAAGAGTCCCTGTCCTAGTTCCAGCAAATTGACCTGAAGATCAGTGTAGGTGCCCACCAAGCGGATGCGGTGCTGGCCGGTGTCGGCGATCGCCATCATTCCTTGGGCATCAACGACTGCTCGACTGGGTTGATGGAGCAATAATTCCCGCGCTAAGTGTGGTTCATAGAAATAATTGCGATTGGCATCCTGTCGTAGCAACACTTTCAAGTCCCAGAAGGCTAGCAGTGTCCCATCGGGTTCCAGTCGAAAGACACAATTGCGGGCGCGATCGCACACAATCAACTTACCGTCATCATCCACAGAGATGCCGCTGGGCGCGGGCCGCACCCCAGCAGCTAGGCCAGCGGGACTCGGCACAACAAACTGTTGCACATAACCATCGTCTGGATTAAATCGAACCACTCGATGATTGCCAGTATCGGCCACGAAGATATTCCCGATTGCATCCACAGCAACATCTTCTGGGTGATCAAAACTATCTCCTGCAGGAAGGCTCAATGTTTTCACATAACTGCCATCTCGTCGAATCACCTGGACTCGATTGTTATCTCGATCGGCAACGTATAGCAACGGTTCATTGCGCTGGACAAGGGCAATTCCACAGGGATGATTAAATTGCTGATTCGTAGCACCAGCCGTCCCCGTTCCTAGATCAGGCGCAACGTATGCTAGGGGAGTCCCTTGGTATTTGCGGATGCGATGGTGGTCGGAGTCTACGACATAGAGGCTACCTTCTGCATCGAAGGCGAGTCCTATTGGGCGCTGTAGGTCGGCAGCAGGAGCGCCAACTGTGGTGTTTAATTGCAACTCACCCCCGGCATTCCGCTGGAACACCAGCACCCGATGATTGCCCGTATCGCTGACCCAGAGTTGTCCTGCGGCATCAAACAAGACATATCCAGGTTGGTGGAGGTGAGCCGTATCTGTCCGCGCTGTCCAGGCCGTACCGATTGTTCGGGGAGCCATTGCTGCGGCTTGTAGATCACCATTGGCTGCGTAGGGACTGAAGCGCTGCACCCGCTTGTGGGTACCGTCTGCCAAGTAAATTTCTCCCCGCGAATCGACGGCTAGAGCCACTAAATTTGCCGCTGCCCCAGTGATTTGAGGTTGCCACTGCTGGAGCGTGTTGCCAGTGTCTGCATCGAGAATTTGTACGCGGTGATTGCCGGTTTCTAGCACATACAGATAGCGCTGCGTGAGGTCTAGGGCGATCGCCACGGGGGTGTTAAATTCTCCATTCCCATTCCCGGCAACTTGGCCTGCCTTTTCCCAGGTGACCTGGTGGTTGCAGGTGGTGCGGGCGGCATTAAACACCCAGCGAGAGACCCGGTGCAACTGGCGATCGCACACCCATACTTGCCCCTGTCGGTCTGCGACCAGCCCCACAGGATTCTGGAATTGGTCGGGGTTGGTGCCGCTGCTGCCGAAGCTGCTGCGATAGCCAAGCTGAACCGTGAGATTGGGACTGGCCCGGTGCGAGCGATTAGCATCCCCCCTTAGGGAAATCTCGAAACAAAGCACCTGGTGCTGACCACTGTTCGCCACTAACAGCAACTCTGGGCTATCGACGACGCGGTGAGGCACAACCGCTAGGCCGTGTGGTGCATCGATAGTAATGCCAATGCTGAGCGTGTCCACATCTCGCACATGCTGATAGTGATCGCCACTGCCATTGCGCCATGCCGGACGAAAGATAGAGATGCGATTGCGTCCGGCATCCGCTACAAATAAGTGCCCGTGTTGATCAATGGCAATGCCTTGAGGATTGCTGAACGGCGTGGGCGCGTTGATTGTCTCGCACAGGGTGCCATCGGGATAGAACCGACGGATTACAGTGCCGTCTACCATAAATACATAGCCCTGGGAGTCGGTCGCCAGTGCACCTACCTCCTCAAAGGAATCGCCACCCAGCATTCCCACAGGCAGCCCTGGCGGGTCGCGCCAAGCCTGCGGGGCTTCTGGGCTAGCTGGTAAGTTCATCGCTTCAGGGACGATGGGAAAACGGTCAAAGTAGGGGTAGTGGTCGTTGTTGCCAACGGCAATGGTGTGGTTTTGCCGTGGATCAAGCCCAAACCCTGTCATGGTGTCATCTGGGTTGAGGAAATCGAGGAAGTCAAACAGAAAGACATCGTAATCGGCCAGATAGACCCTAGCTGTGTCTTCTGGTAAGGCCAGAGGGTTGCGCTTGCCCGATTGATCAAAATCACTGTAGGCTAGGCGTAATTCACTCTTTAAGCCGATATAAATTTCTAGGGGACGAGTGCGATCGCTGAAATGGGTGATCTGGTTGAGGCGGCGCAGTTCTGCGTGGGGCGTTTCCCAACTAGCAGGTAAGCGCAACTGGCGATCAGCGGCTGCCCCCGCAGGCACCAGCCGCTGGGCCTCGGGCACGGTAATGGTGAAATAGGGGTTGAGGTTGGCGCTATCGTTTTCTTCAAAGCCAATCTCAATCTCAGCGACTCCCGTCGCATCGGTGGTGTATTCCTGAGACGTAAGATCCGGGCGAAACAGACCGGGTTGTTTGATCTTCAGTCGCGCCCCCGGCACAGGAATCATTTGCCCTTGGGCTGGGTCAAAGGTCAAGACTTTGGCATAAATGGTACGGGTGACTCTAGCCATTAGATTGAGATCCCTCCACTCACAGTCGCACCACGCCCGCTTAAAGCAGTCCGAGCGGCTCCTAGCATCTGATCAAAGGCATCCTCAGTCCGCCGCAAACTGGCCTCAAATGCCACCTCTAACTCGTCTAATTGATCCACCAAGGGGGCAAGGACAATGCGGAAATCGATTGCATCTAAAATCCCCTGGATCGTCTCCCAAATTTCTAACAGGGGTGGCCCCAAAATCACTCTGGGGTTGATGCTCATTAAAATCCCTTTCACCTGATCCAGGAGGGGATTTAAACCAGCAAGCAGTGCTGAGGGTTTTACACCGTCCACCACGGCAACTATTTCCTGATGAAGGGTGTCCAGTTCGGCAAAAATTCGGGCTGGATTGAGACCATTGACAAATGCTTTCACGTCGGCAATGCCCCGATTGAGGTCAGCGGTGACAAAATCAATCCGGATGCCAGCGACTATATTTTTGATGCGATCGATCATGCCTTTGATCTGGTTAAACTGTTGCTCAAATGTCAGTCCATCCACCAGATTCAAAACAGTTTCATAGGTCTCATCCAATTCTGCACTCAGCTCGGCTGGTCGAATGGGCAACAATTTAGCCTTAATCGCTGCGAATCGTTCATCCAAAGCTTGTAAAAACCGAGTAGGATCCATTAACCGCATGACTCGCTTGAATGTTTCTGGATCCATCAACTCTCGTGCATAGGGGGGCAGCATGCCAATCAGGCGATCGCGCAACTGTGTATACAACTCACTGAGGCTGCCCAGATCCAAATTCCTGCGCACCCCCTCTAGCGCCCGTAGCAGGCCATTATAGGTCTGCATCAACTCTCCCAAGTATCGTTCGGGGTCGAGGCTGGCGGCCAAGGCAATTTTCACCTGCACCCCTTGAGCCTGGACTGCGGTGGTCAAGTCAAAGTGTTGGGCTTTGAGTTGGTTGAAGCGGCTAGGTAGGTTAAGCGATCGCAACGCATTCAGCACCGCGTCTAGTTCTGCCTGTAGTCGTTGAGTCAGGCGTTGCGGTTGCAGGTCTTCCAGCAATTGCAACGGAGCCTGAAACATATGATGAAGGGCATGAATGGTAGATTGCTGGACATTTTCCAGAAAAGCCAGCAGGGGAGCCGCTAACTCAATCGCTGGCTGAAAGACAACCGATGGCTTAAACCGATCCAGTTCAGTGTCTAGCCTGGCTAGCTCTGCTGTCAGGGGTTGCAGGAGTTGTGAAGGCCGAATTTCGCGCAGGGCTTGCTTCACTTGGTTAAGAGCAGTCAGGATGTGGTCAATCCATCCGGTTAAATCTAAGTGGTCAACGCCAGACTTCAGTTGATTGAGGTGTGCATTGAGGGGGGCGATCGCTGCACTGCCGTTGAGGGAATCGAATACCTGCACAAACTCTTGAAATGAGTCGGAGACTGGCTTGAGCAGAACTGAAGGTTTGAGTTGTGTGAGGGGGCGCACCAAGTATTGCTCATGCAAAGCATCCAATGGTTGCAAGAGGGTATTGAGACTAAAGGAATTGATGGCATTTTCAACCACATCGAAGGCAGAGAACAGGGCTGCCAAAAGTTGTTCTGGGTTTAACTGGTTGAGTAGGGCGATCGCCTCTTCATAGCGTTGTTGGAGTTGGTCGATTGCCTGTTGGGGAATTTGCTTAATTGCAGCGAATTGTTCCTTTAAGGGTGTGCTGATGGTAGCAGTAAAGTCAATCCCAATCACAACATCTAACGCAACTTTCAGAGCTTCCTTCAACAGATCGTTTAAGTCACTAGGATTGATCTGCCGGAGCTTCGCAGTATTCTCATTGATTCCTTCAATGACTGGATCGGTGACGCTGCCAAAATCAATTGGGCCTAGGGCGGCCACAATTTCCTCGACTTTGCCCTTAAGGTCATCAATTAACTGTGGCACATTCAAGTCTGTAAGGAAGTCTCGAAAGTCTTCCATGCCCGCGACGGCTGCATGCTTGACATCGGTAATGGTGTCCTGTACGGGCTGTAAAATTGTCGTCACTTGGTTGAGTAACTGCTCTACAAAGGTCTGAAATTCCGTGAGACTCCCCTTTAGACTAAAAGCGTTAGGGGTGGCAGGGTCTCCGGCGATCGCCGCCCTAGCTCGGTCAAACACCCGCCGCAACTCCTGCTCAAACCGATAGCGAAACGTACCATCTGGCAGAAATTCACCCACTTGACTCGCCAGTTGCCGATAGCGTTGAACCAATCCATTAAAGAACTCGGCTACCTGCTGAAGGAGGTCTGTGACCCCCTGCTGTAGGTCGTTCACAACGGCTTCTACGCCGCCTAGTTGAGTCTCTATTGTCTCCCCGATGCCCCCTAAATTGACCTGCTCTAGGGTGTGGCGAGTCTGCTCAAAAAAGCCGAGTACCTGTGTCCGCACAATCGAGAGATCGATGCCCTCGATGGCTGCGTCAATCCGGTTAAACAATGCCTGGAAGGGGTCATCAATCCGTTGTGTCTCCCGTACCTGCACGGCCAATGCCGCGTCTAATTTTTCTCGTAGGTAGGCTTCCAGTGCTCCTGGCTGAAAGATCCGCGATTCTGTCACCTGATGCATTGCACTTAGAATTGGGCGCAACTCTGCTTTTAGCGTTTGCATTGCGTTGGCAGTAGTGACAACCGCATCACGAAAAGTAGGATAGTCTGCCGTTACTAGAGCAAGCGTTTGACTCAGGGCCGTGGCAGACCCACTCAGGGCTGTATTGGCAGCAGTAATCAAGGAGGTGGGCAAGAGTGTGGTGAAGAAACGACTCAAGGTTTGTAGTAAGGTTTGCACTCCCTGGAAACCGAAGGTGTTTAACACCCGATCGAGCGATCGCTGAAAGAATTCAATCACCAGGTCTTCGGGGTTTGGGTGCGTCTCTGCTGCTGCCAGTAACGGTGCAATTTGCTGCTGTAGAGTCTGCACTGACTGTAACCAGGCTTCGATTTGCTGTGCCTCTGGTCCCTCAATGCTGGCGACCACTTGCAAGATTTGCTGCAACAACGCCCCGACAACTTCAGTGCGGTTGGTCGGCACGCCGTCCACAATGCCCCGCACAGTGTTCAAAATCTGCTCAAGCTGTTGGATAAAATGTCTCGAAATGGCAGTGTTGGCTTGCGTAATGCGGCTGGCAAATCCATCCAGGGTTGCACTGGAGGGAAGCTGTGTTTCCACTTTGAGGGCAGGGAAGAAGGTAGTGAGTTGTTGCAGCAGGCTAGCGCTATCGAGCTGAAACAGTGGACTAGCTTGGTTAGTAAACTGGGTCGAAAGGGTGGAGGTGCGATCGCCCAGTCCAGTCGTGCTCAGGCGTGCGGCTCCTGCCAGTCCAGTTCCAGCCTCGGCATCCCCGGTTAGACCAGCAACGCCTGCTAGAGCGCCCTGAAGCGTCTGAATTTGAATTGTGAGTGAACCGTCAGCCATAGGAGTGGGGGATAAACATCAGGTGCGATGGGATGTGTAGGAAGGATGCAGCACCAAGCAGCAGGCGGAGGGCCTAGGGAGTGCCAAAAATCTCGCGTAGGGGCGTTAATGCCTCCTCGAGTCCGGCGGTGGCGGTGGTGACGCCCTCCAGCGCTCCGGTCAGGGGTGGTGTGGGGTCACTGAAGTTGGGGACATTGCCTAGGGAATCAATCAGGTCAAGGGCGCTCGTCACCGTATCTAAAAATCCTGCGGCTTGGTCGAGGAGTCCAGCATCCAGCCCACCGAACGGGTCGGGTGGCGGGGGTGGCGGTGGACTTTCCCGCAAAACCAGGAAGTAATTGAGCTGATCAGGCGCAACTCCGCTTTCCTGAATTTGCAACGCCTCGATGATGACGTACTGCACGTCTGTGGCAGTGGTGATGTCGGCGGTGAAGGTGACGGGTTCTCCGCTCTTAAATTTGCCCCGCAAGTCCTCTAGGAACTGGTTGCGGGATTCTTCACCGTAGAGGCTACCAGCGATCGCAATCCGCGTCGGTGTGGTATTCAAATCCTGAAACAAACTACCGACCCGTCCAGGAATCGGCAACTCTACAAAAGACCGTTGTTCTAGGGTTTTAATCAGGGCAACGCGAGGAATTTCCCAATCGCCGAGTACAGGTTTGGCGCTCATGATAGCTCTACTCCATGTCGTCGGGCTTGTTCTATCAACACATCATTGACGAGTAGCGCCAGGGTTTCTGCCATCTCTGCCAGTGCCATTTCCGCCGCAGGGGAATACAAGTCAGGGCTGGCAGGAGATAAGGCTGGCGTATTGCTGCTCAGGTCGAATGAAGGGGGAGGGAAGGTAGAACGTGGTGGAAGGATGCTCTGCTCTGAGAGGGGATTTTCTACGGCAGTGGCAGAGAAGAATAGAGGGGAATGTGTTGAAGAAACAGTGGGCGAACTGTTTGTCAATGATGTTATCAATGATGAAGCGGAGGAAGAAATTAATGAAGGTAGTGCTGGAAGTTTTGTAGATGATGAGATAGAAGGAGAATAAAATGATAATGATGAATTATTGCTTAAATGATTGGTTGAATCACTACTTGATGTGTGATTGATCCATTGATCCAGGATTTGTTCAATCAGGGCCAAAGTCTGGACTTGAGGCTGGGCTAATGAGGTTTCGCTAGGGGGTGAAAGACGAGTGCACGACACCGGGGGCTGAAAATCAGGGGATGGTCGAGAGTGGGCCTGAGGGGGGGGTGGTTGAAGTGGCAGAGGGGAGCGATCGCCCGCGCTGTTTTCCTCAGTCAATGCCATCGGATTTAGTGGTGTATTTCCCGAACGAGAAGATGGTGCCAGGGAAGGGGGCTTGGGGGGAGCATTAGATAACTCCTGATGAGGGATGGAGTCCGATCGCCCATGATGCTCTAGGGCCAGAGGTCGCAGAGAAAAAACAGGCATCGGATTCGAGGTGGGCTGTAGAGGGCTAGGGGGATGGAGTTCTCGTGAGAGATGGGACGATGGCAAGGGCGATCGCCGCTCAGACCATTGACTCTTGGCGGCCTGACGGGGGGTGCGAACCTGCGCCTGTGGAGAGGCTGCTGTTAAGGGAGCAGGTGAAAACTGAGCGAATGGGTCAATCGCCACAAAGGCTAGTATTGCCTCCAATGCCTCTAAATCAACGCTAGTGATTCCCAGATCAACGCAAGACAGGGGATCACGTAACTGGTTAACCACCCATCGCATGGCTTGAACTTCTTGTCTGAGTGCTGCAGCAGCATCGAGGTCAGCCATCATCGTTCTGCCTTTCCATTCAACAGTTGCAGGTGCAAGAGAATTTGCCCCAGGGTGAGGTCGTTGATCTGCTGCGGCGTCCAGCCAAACTCCTTGGCGAGGACGAAGGCCGCTCGCGTCAGAGGCGCCGCCACTGCCGCTGACTGTTGTTCGGCGGAGGTGGTGATGCCACTGATCTGGTTGATCTGTTGCACCAGAAATTGCATCAACCCCGCATGCATTGCGGAGACCTGTGCTAGGGTCAGTTGGGGGTCTACTAGTGCCCTTTGCACCATCAACGCTGCCACCAAGGCATCATTCTCCTTAGCAGCCCGCGAGATCAGTTGCAGGTCCTTAACGGTCAAGGGTTGCAGCCGCACCGTTTGAGCCGCACCGTTGGGGGGGGCTTCAGGGGGGGCGATCGCCTGGGTGGGGTGTAACACCTCGCTGGGAATGGTCACTTCGTAGGTCAACGCCCCTCCCGCTAGGAGTTCTTCAGCAGAGAGCAAAGCCATAGGATTTGGGATGTTAGCAAGTGGATGTGAGCAGGACGGATATGAGCAGGACGGATGTGAGCAGGACGAATGCAATGGCGCTGGGTTTGCTGGGGAGTGCATTATGGTTCAAGGGCGCAACCCGTGACTCCTCCGGCAACGGCGTCAGTTCTCGTTGGCTTAACTAGAGGGTGAGTGATGCCAGCGCTCACCCTCAATCGCTTAGTTCAACCCCCTCTAGCCAGCATCCTCTACGGTGATGTACAACGCTTTGAACCCAACGGATTCCATCACAAAATCATCTTCAGGAATGCTATAGACCCAGCTATCAATTTTGACGTCATGTAACGTAACAGTATTTTGGACATCAGGATTGGCAGGATTCTTTAACATCAGCGTGATATTAAAGGCCGGTTGCATCCAAATTTCAGCCGGTTTACCCGCCGCTGCATCGCCTAGGAGCAGGCTGAGCAACGCGCCATTAATGTAAGCCCGACCAATGCTGCCTCGAATATTGATATTGCCTGGTCGCAGTTCTGTTGCGTAGCGCTGACCAATTTCATGGAAGGGCTTCACGTCTGAAACCACTTCAACTTTAACATTCTGTAAGCGTCCAACGACCTGCGAAAATTGGTTGGCGTCAATAATCGGCTGTGCCTTCCCCCCTTCGGCACTTTGTGGCGCTGATAGCAGCAGTGCTCCATCTGCGCCCGTAAATACACTTGCGTTAGCCATCCTCTCCTCCTACTGAAGCACTAAAGTAACGGCAATGAAATCAATACTGAAGGTGGGCTGAATCACTGCATTGACGATCGCCCGACCTGCAATTTCATCGTCGCGGGTTGCCGTCACCTCCAGCGTGTATTTGATCAGTGCTTCGTCAGCTACCATTGCATCTAGGAAACTGGCGATCGCACTCCTCAACGCTCCTCGCACCCTGGCATTGTTCAGCCGACCGATAAAGGGTTCGCTGGCCTGCCGAATTCCAGCCTTGGCCGCATCAGTAATGCGGCGGGTGGTTACTTGTTTGAATGCGCCTGTATCCGTCGTAATCCCCCGCACCACGCGTCCGCTGCCCTGTCGTTCCTCTAAGACCATGACCCGGCCGCCCACGAGTTGCTTGGTCTCGCCGTAGGAGAAACGCTGCACTAGCTTGGTGACTCCAGGCAGCGGCTTGTTGGTGGGGCTAACCTGAGGTGCTAGGCTGCTGAGCAGTCCGGCGACGGCTGCCGCTGTATAGCTACCTGGTAAATTCACGTCAGCTGCAGTAGCACTATCAAAGCCTACAATTCCAGGCGTTGTCAGAATCAGACGGTCGTTGTTGGGGACACCTGCCAAGAAGGTGCTGAGCTGAGTCAGATTGACATCGGCGCCGACCACAGCAATCAAATCTTTGCCGTCGTTTTCTGCTGCTTCTAGCAGCGGGCCAAATACGGCTAGGGCATCGGTCTGAGACAGTTCAGGGGCGATGACGATATTAATATCATCCTTCAAGAGTTCGGCGAAGGCAGCGGCAAAGTCGTTGCGGGTGGCTTGGTTGGTCGGGAGGGCGCGGGCAAAGACAGTCCTACCACCATTCTCGTAGATGAGTTGGAGCGATCGCACCAGATGCAGTGTTCCCACTACGGCACCACTGGCATTACGGTAGGGGTCATAGGTGCCAAACCGGGCCTGAGCTGTAGCAAAATCCGACAGCACAACCGTTGATCCATAAATTGAGTTGTCAAACAGGGGATTACCCTCTCCATCCACTGCGGGTTGTCCGTTGACATCGAGTTGACGTTTTCGCGCTGTTCCCACGATACCAATGTTGCCCGATGAAACCCCACCTGCTCGGATCAATCCTTCTGACTGAACTCGAATATAGGTTCCTGGAATGATCAATTCCGTCACCGAAAATGTTTCTGCCATATAATCTGCCTCTTGATGGTACAGGGGGCTAAAACTGATTCAATCTGGTTTAATCTGATGCAAACCAGTGCTGCGCGACTCAAGCACGGCCCTGTTCTCTGGCAGGACACCTAACCTGCGCCGAGAAGGAGCCTACTTACTGATTCCTTGCCTAGTGTGGGAATTGACTTATCTATGCACTCAGGGACTAGCGTGGAAAAATTCCCACACTGCATGATAGCTATTGCCTAACGACGGATGGGGATCCAGGAAACGTTGCTCTCACCCCTTTCATTAGCTCTGTCATGAGAGTTGAAGAGTTGAAAGCATTGGGATAGGTGCTAGAGCAACCAAGGGGGTGTGTGGAACAGGGGGCAAGGGGAGAAAGCCCTGCCTCAGGAGATGGTTTCTCATCCCGTTGTCTTTGCCAAAATATCAACTCCTTAAAAAAAACTAGGAGATGGTTTCTATTTACCCAACCGTGACTTGAATTGGGACGGTTTGAATGATTCCTTCACTGTCAATAGGCAGTTTCCGGAACTCATACACAACTCGAAACGTTAATTCTTTGTATCGCACCGCGTCTGAATCAGAGTGATGCATGGGGAGAAGCGTGCCCTGACTCTCTAACTTAATTGAAAGGATACCCTGACTCATTAAATCAGAATGACGTTGAGCAATCAATTGAGTTGAAATTAATGAAGCAATTTCATTGAGAGAAATTACATTTTGTGATTGCAGGTAAATTAGTGCGATCGCTTCTAAATGCCGCCCCTCTACCACACCCAAAGGGTCAGGATGGAGCGATAGCCCCCCGCCTAACCCGACGGGGTGGAGGCGAACAGGGAGAACAGTGAGTTGCCGTTGCACATCAGCATTGACAACGGATGACAGCAGGCCGTCCAGCACAGTTTTTAAGCTGGCGATCGCCTCATGACTGAGGGTATCCATCTGCTCCTCCTTTCAGGGTGTCAACTAAGACTTGGCGAGACCTGCGCTAAAACACTAACAGTTGTCTGCCTGTACAGGTCATAGAAATCCAGAAATTATATGTTTCTTTACATCCTCCTGAGGAAATCATCGCCTTCAGAGCCTTCAACGACTGGCTCATCGAGTATCGTGCAGTTCTCACCCAGTTTAGAAAACTGACGCTCTACCCTCCATTCCCCACAGGGGTACCTTTTATAGCGCCTAGCGCTCTAAAAGCATGGATGCAAACGTTGAAAATAGAATTCTAGCGATCATCGTCGCTCGATTGTAGAAACTATTATGGTTCGTTTCACGCAACAAAACCTCTGGATCTATAGCAATCCTAAATGAGTGGTGAGAGTGGCTCAATAGAGGCGACAATTTCCCCGGTTTGGCTCGTATCGTGTCCCCCCAAAGCAGCCAGTTGTGACAATACGCGCCGATGCCCCAACGTGCTGAGGAGTTGTTGCACGGGTGTCTCATCCAGATAAGGCTTGAGGATGGCTAAATCGTATCGGGCCTGGTGTAGGGGAATAAACCCCAGGCCGAAGGCTTTGGCAACCGATGCTGTACTTACTCCAGTGGTTGCTTTGCCAGTGGCGATCGCCTGGGCAACTTCGAGATGCCCGTGAACAATCTGGTCGAATCCTTTCACAGCATGAAAGGGAATATCAGCTTGCTGGAGCGATCGCTCTAGCAGTTGGCGGCTACCAGAGCCTTTTTCTCGATTGACAATCGTGACATGCGGCTGGTTCAAATCATGGATGGTTTTGAGGTTGAGTGGGTTGGCAGGATGAATTAAAAGGCCTTCTTCCCAACTCCCTAAGTTGATTAATACTGCGGCTGTCTCTCGCAAAGCCGCTTGCACGAAGGAAACATTATGATCTTGCGTCAGTGGGTCATATAGATGCATGCCTGCCATATGAACTTCGCCACGACAGAGCCGATCAAGCGCGCTCACACTATTGTCAAACGTCCAGTGGACGCGTAGGTTGGGATGCCACATTTCAGCGGCCCGTGCCCAAAGGGAAAGGGCTGGCGTGCAGCCGGCTAAAACGACCGTGTTTTGAAGTTTTTCCGGGTCGTCTAGTAATTTAACGCTCAGGGTTGGTGCATCTGCCTCACAAATTGCTTCCCCATCCGCCGGAATCATTTCCAACCGAAAGGCATTTTCTCTCACTAAGGGATGCGCAATCCAGCGTCCGCCGACTCGGGCTAGGCTCAATCGTAGCGGCATCTCTCTGGGAAAGTCTTGTGCCGGAATGGCTTCCAGTTCTGGGGCATCCTGGTTGAGCCAAAAGAGATCCTCTACTTGACAGCCCAACGCTCTGGCGAGCCGCAGTGCCACCGTTGTAGAGGGAGCATACTGTCCTGCTTCGACGCCGCTGATGGTCTGGCGAGATACTCCGGCGATCGCCGCTAAGTCCTGCTGACTCATGCCCAATCGCAGCCGAATTTGCTTCAAGTTGTTGCAAAGGTCATGGTCTTTCATCGGAGTCATTCCTGGGCGTTTTTAATCACCCGTAATCGTTGTGAGATTAGGGTTAAGATCGGTAGTTCAATCAAGGGACCAATCACAAGAGTAAGCGAAATTAGGGGGCGATCGGGAAACGTAGAAGCGGCGATCGCCAGAGACAAGGGCGAGTTGCGTGCCAGTGTTGTATAAGTCAAGCAAACCCTAGCCGCATAGGATAGCCGTAACCGTCGTCCCACCGCTTGGGCGACCCAGAAATTAATCCAAAAGCAGAGGAGTAGGGGGGGCAACAGTTGGAATAGCAACCCAGGACGCTCAAACAACGCTCGGCTTTCGGCGGTAAAAATCGCAATAATGGCGATATTGAGGCAAATCATTTGCAGCGCCGTAATCTTGGGACGCTGTTGCTGAAGCCATGCTTTTCCCCACGCATGGTTTGCCCATCGCCGCGACAAAACCGCCATCAGTAGCGGCAGCATGAGGACCCAGAGAATACCGCTGAAAAGAGCCTGGAGGTTTAACTCAATTAGGGTACTGGTGAACACCAGCAAGTATATCGGCAGCAGCATGATTTGTAGGGTGAGATTGAAGGGCAGAAGCGCCGTTGCCAATGCAACATCACCTCCTGCTACGTTGGTAAAGACGAGATACCAATCGGTGCAGGGGGTGACCATCAACATAATCAAGCCCACCCAGAGGTCGGGTGCCTCTCGCAAAAAGATAGCTCCCAGTCCCCAAGCCAGAACAGGTGTCCAAAGAAAGTTCATACCCAAGCTGGCAGCGGTGACGTTGAAGTGACGAATGGCACGTCCAACCTGCTGCAAAGGCATGGGCAAAAAAGTTGCATAGAGCATGATTGCCAGCAGTGGCGCAATGAGAGCGTGAGCTATCGGTGCCAATCCTGCGACTGGGGCTAAAACTAGCCCGACCCCAACAGACAGTAGAACGAAAAGGGGTTGAAGGGGTTCGAATGAGGCCATTGCTGCTGGATGCGCACTGGGGATAACGAAACAGTCTAAAGAGTGATCCTTTGACTCAACATACGCTAAAAAGCGATCGCTCTACCCGACTCGCTGCTAGTTCACTGGTCGGTAGCGGTATTCAACGTCAGTTCGAGTTAAGAGGGTTTTGGGGCACCGCGGCCGGCGCGGTGCCCCAAA